>JAMDEO010000189.1 GCA_023483915.1 Actinomycetota bacterium | reverse complement strand
TTGACCGGTCGATTACAGATGATAGCCCTCGAGACGAAAGAATCGCCTCGATGCTCATTCTCGTTAGTTAACGGTCATGAACGCCACAGCGCCACTATGACCGGGGACCTACTGTTTGTCAAGAACCTTGCTCTCAGCCGAAATCCTCTTGAGGATGCGCTCATACATTTCGGCTGAGTCTCTCTCTGTGAATTCGTGGTCCAGACCCTCCAGATAGCTCAAGTCTTCCCAATAGATCCAGGCATAAAGATCGGCCACGGCCTGCTTGACATCGACGTCAGGGGCGATACATCCTTGGGCTTTTCCCTCGTCGATGATCTGCCCCACTGCTTCGAACATCTTGGTTCGTCTGGCATGCACGTGCTCCCGCACCCGGTCTTTCGGTATGTAAACGGTGAACTGGAACATGGGCACATTCCAGCCCTCGATGTCCTGCGAGAACATGGACGCGTGACGCTCGCACATGTGGCGCAGACGATCCACCGCGCAAGGGGCATCGGATATCTCGAGCCAGAGCGTGAAACGGTCCATCAGTGTGTCGAAAGCCGCAATGAGTATGTCGTCGCGGCTCTCGAAGTGACGATAGAGGGCGGCGCTGGAAACCCCAACCGCGGCGGAAATCCGGGACATGCTCGTGCCTTGGATGCCGTGCTCTGCGACCAGCCGAAGCGTCTCCCTGGTTATCTGGGTCTTTCTGTCACTTCCGCGCACCCGGCCGCCGGCCGGCGCGGCAGACACACGTGAGGCTTCAACGGCCTTGGCGCTCGTGCTGGGAGCTGACCTGGACAAGTATTCCCTCCTCATGGGGCGATTGAGGTTAGTTAACGGTTACATGGCATCCTACACCGGGCGAATTATCGGAGCAAGGATCGGGGGACTTTCGGACCCTTGGCCTCTTGGACTCTAGCGGGGGAATCCTGGGATCTGTCCGTCTAGTACTTGATGTCCCAAAGAAAGAGTCCACGAGCTGGGGCTGTCTGGCCGGCCTCCTCCCGCGCGGCGCCCTTGAGAAGTTGATGAAACTCGTCAACCGTTCTCTTGCCTTGTCCAACCTCCACCATCGTCCCCACCAGAACCCGCACCATGTGCCGCAAAAAGGCTTCAGCCTCAATCTCGAGAGCTAGCATGCCTTCCCGATTTGCCCTCCACGCACAGCGGGTGACGAGGCGATGGAAGAACACGTGCTCGGTTTCCGTGGGGGTGAAGGCGGTGAAATCGTGGCGCCCCACCACCAAGGTGGCCGCCGCCCGCATCGGTCTCACGGCCAACGGCGCCGGAAGCCACCAGCTGTATGGCTTCCAGAACGGGGACACAGCCTTGCCGGTCATGACGTGATAGCGATAGGTCCTGCTCAGCGCGTCCTTTCGGGCATCGAACCCTGCGCCAGCTCGTTTGAGGCGGATCACGGAGATGCTGGCAGGAGTGAGGGCATTCAGTGCGACGAGAAGGCGTCCGCTCTCGAGACCTGAGGGAAGCTGCAGACTCACCACCTGCCTTCTTGCGTGCACACCGGCGTCCGTCCTGCCGGCCACTTGAAGCGGGGGCGAAAACCCGAGCACCGTCGTGAAGGCCTGGTCAAGCAGACCCTCCACGGTGGAGAGCGCATCCTGCTTCGCCCAGCCGTGCAGATGAGTTCCGTCGTACTGGAGCTCCATTCGATATGTCACTGCAGCCGCTGTTCGTTCCGAGCTCATCGCATACCCAGAATACGGCGGGGCCGGGGCAGTTTCACTGCCCCGGCCCCGTGCCCATGACCTACTTCTGACCCTCGCCAATTGCCTGCCGAGAGCTACACCAGCTCGAGGTATACCATCTCAGCCGCATCACCAAGACGAGGACCGAGACGAGTGATCCGGGTGTAGCCACCCGCGCGGTCCTCGTATCGAGGGGCGATCTCGTTGAACAGCTTGTACGAGATCTGCTTGTTCCGCAGTTGGCTGATGGCCGTACGGCGGGAATTGAGGTCGCCGGCCTTGCCCATGGTGATCATCTTCTCCACCAGAGGTCTAACCTCTTTGGCCCGGGCCTCAGTCGTCTTGATGCGTCCATGCTCGAGCACAGAGCAGGCAAGATTCGCCAGCATCTGCCGGCGATGATCCGGCTGAATACCGAACCGTCTCCCTTTCCTCTGATGCCTCACTCTACTCTCCTCTTAGCTTCAAATTGCTCTTTGCCAGGCGCTCCCGCACTTCTTCGATGCTCTTGCGCCCGAAGTTGGGAATGCACATGAGCTCCTGGTCGGACTTGGCCACGAGATCGCCAACGGTTTCGATGCCCTCACGTTTGAGGCAGTTGTAGGAGCGAACTCCAAGTTCGAGCTCCTCGATGGGCATGTCATCCAAGCCGCTGCGACGGACTGCCTCCATTGTGGGCTGTTCATACCCGGCTGCCGAAGCTCCGCTTGTTTCAGCGTCCTCGGGAGCCTCGATGAACAGAGCCAGTTCGTCACGCAAGATCGAGGCGGCCTTGGCCACGGCCGTTTTTGGATCGATGGCACCGTTCGTCTCAACTTCTAGCGTCAACTTGTCGAAGTCGGTGCGCTGCCCGACCCTGGCCGGCTCCACGCTGTAGGCCACGCGTACCACAGGCGAGAAAATGGAGTCGATGGGAATGACACTCAGAACGGTCTCCGGCCTCTTGTTGTCGTCGGCAGACGCATAACCGCGGCCCCGGCGTACGGTGAGTTGCATTTCCAGCCGGCCACCATCTTCGAGAGTCCCAACATAGGCCTGGGGGTCCATCACCTCGATCGTGGCCGGGAGTTGGATGTCACCTGCAGTCACAACACCCGGACCATCCTTTACGAGATGGACCTCATGCTCGTCAGCCTCACCGTGTAAAACAAACACGATCTTCTTGAGGTTCAGGATGACGTCGGTCACGTCTTCTTTCAGATGCGGGACCGTCGAGAATTCGTGCTCGACCCCGGTGATCTTCACGGCCGAGATAGCCGCCCCCTCAAGGGATGACAGAAGGACCCGGCGAAGGGAATTGCCAAAGGTATACCCAAACCCGCGGGCCAACGGCTCGACTATGAAGCGGCCCCGGTCCTCGCCGACCAGTTCATAGTTAGTATGCGGGGTAGCGAAGTCTAGCAATCGGCCCTCCTGTCTACTTGGAATACAGCTCGACGATGAGCGATTCTTGGATGGGGATGTCAATGTCGGCCCGGGCCGGCGGACGAAGAACCTTGCCCACCATGTTGTCATGATCGGCCTGCAGCCACGCCGGTACCGATGCGGTAAGATCCGTTGCGTCCTCGATGACAGCCTTGAGGCCCTCGCTGTCCAGAATAGCGGCCACCACGTCTTCCGTCTTCAGGCGGCACGAAGGGATGTTCACCCGCCGGCCGTTGACTGTGAAGTGACCATGTCGGATGAGTTGGCGGGCCTGACGGCGTGACGCCCCAAAACCGAGGCGGTACACGACGTTGTCTAGCCGCGACTCAAGCAGGCAAAGCAAGTTCTCGCCCGTGATTCCAGATTGACGTGCTGCCAACTCATAGTAGTTGTGAAACTGACCTTCGAGCACGCCGTAGTACCGACGCGCCTTCTGCTTCTCGCGAAGCTGAGCCAGGTACTCGGACTGCTTGCGCCTGCGCCCCCGTCCATGCTCTCCCGGAGGATACGCCCTCCGGTCAACTCCGCATTTGTCGGTGAGGCAACGCTCCCCTTTGAGGAAAAGCTTTTCGCCTTCCCGGCGGCACTGCTTGCATTGTGGAGATCTATCTCTCGCCATACTCGTTTCTCCGGCCCTATACTCGACGCCGCTTCTTGGGGCGGCATCCGTTGTGAGGAATGGGGGTGACGTCCTTGACGCTAGTGACGTCGATGCCCGTTGCTTGCAGAGAACGGATGGCAGTCTCACGGCCGCTACCCGGTCCTTTGACGTAGCAGTCCACCTTCTGCAGCCCGTGCTCCATGGCCGCCCGAGCAGCCTTCTCAGCCGTTACTTGGGCGGCAAACGGGGTGGACTTCCGCGAGCCTTTGAAGCCCGCCGAACCGGCGCTCGCCCACGCGATCACATTGCCCTCTTTGTCGGTGAGGGTAACCAACGTGTTGTTAAACGACGTCTTTATGTAGGCGTTGCCTACCGCGATGCTCTTCCGCACCTTGCGGCGCCGCCCACGAGGACCGGTGGTAGTGCGTTTAGGTTTCGGCATATGTGCTTAACTCCGTCCTTAGATATCTTTTGCGAGCCGCCTGCAGGCCTATGCCCGCACCTTCTTCTTGACGCCCACGGTGGGTTTGTGACCCTTTCGCACCCGGGCATTCGTCTTGGTACGCTGGCCCCGAACCGGCATTCCGCGGCGGTGCCTTATGCCCCGGTAGCAGCCAATCTCCATAAGGCGCTTGATGTTCTGACTTCTCTCGCGACGCAGATCACCTTCCACGAGGACATTGTCCTCAATGTAGCCACGCAACCGGATCTCTTCGTCCTCGGTAAGATCCTTCACATACGTATCCGGATCGATCCGTACGGCGCCGAGGATCTTGTTCGACAGCGAACGGCCGATGCCATAGACGTAGGTAAGACCGATCTCAATACGCTTCTCCCGAGGGAGAGTCACACCAGCGATACGAGCCATACGCTACTCCTGCCCTTAGCCTTGCCGCTGCTTGTGCCGCGGATTCTGACAGATAACCACCACTACACCGCGACGCCGAATTATCTTGCACTTTTCGCACATCGGCTTAACCGACGCTCTAACCTTCATCTGAGAACCTTTCTCTATTTGAACCGATATGTGATCCGACCCCGCGTCAGATCGTACGGCGATAGCTCGACCTTCACTCGATCTCCTGGCAAGATACGGATGTAGTTCATCCGCATCTTCCCGGATATATGGGCAAGAATCTCCAGCTCATTATCGAGCTTCACCTTGAACATGGTATTCGGCAAAGCTTCGACGACCTCGCCCTCGAGCTCTATGGCCTCTTCTTTAGGAGACACGATCAGTCACCCATATCCCCCTTGCCCAAATGTCGGCCGCCTATCTTAGCACGGTCCCGGTCGCCGAATTGTCTTCCCTCAACTGCGCTGAGGCGATGTTTCGTGAAGCTCAATTTGGCTCCCTGACGTTCTTTTCCGAATTGGATCCAGTAAGGATACGAGGCCCCTTCTTCGTGATGGCGACCGTGTGCTCGAAGTGTGCGGAGAGACTCCCATCCTTGGTGTAGATGGCCCACGAATCGTCTCCCATTTCCACCTCGAACCCGCCCTCGTTCACCATCGGCTCAATGGCGATGACCATCCCCTCCCGGAGCTCTGGTCCTTGCCCCGGCGGCCCGAAGTTAGGAACCTGAGGATCCTCGTGCATCTCACGGCCCACACCGTGGCCGACCATCGACTGCACGACAGAAAAACCGTTCCCCTCAACGTAGTTTTGCACGGCGTGCGAGATGTGCCCCACCCGGTTGCCCACTCTGCACTGAGCAATACCCCGCATCAGAGATTCCTCCGTCACCCTAAGCAGCCGCTCGGCAACTTCGGATATCTCGCCCACCGGGAAGGTCATGGCGGCATCCGCAATGTAGCCATCCATTGTCACACCCACATCCACTCCCAGGATGTCCCCGTCCTTAAGACGTGTTTTGTCAGGGATCCCGTGGACGACCATGTCATTTGGCGAGGCGCAGATAGAGCCCGGGAAACCCCGGTAGCCTTTGAAAGTGGGGACCCCGCCCTTCGACCTGATGTATCTCTCTGCCAAGCCATCCAGCTCTTTCGTCGTCACGCCCGGCCTGACCTCACCCGCCATAAGGTCGAGACAGCCCCTGACCACTACTCCGGCACGGGCCATCTTCTCTATCTCGGCTTCTGACTTTCTTATGATCACTAAAAAGGGCTCTTCCTAATCCTTTTACTCGCCGGCAGGGCCAAGAACTTCCCGGATCGAGGCATAGACCTCATCCGGGGACTGTGCCCCATCGATCCGAGCGACAACACCTGCTCTGTCGTAATAGTCGATGAGAGGCTCGGTCTGGCTGCGATACACCTCGAGCCGGTTGCGTACCGTGGCTTCTGCATCGTCGTCCCGCTGATAGAGCTCACCGCGACACTTGTCGCAGACGCCCTCTTCCCTCGGCGGGTTGAAATTCACGTGGAACGGAGCCTGGCAGACGCGGCATATGCGCCGGCCGGTCAAGCGTTTGACCAAGTCTTCTTCATCCACAAGGATCACGATCGTCTTTGTGATGGCCCGACCAAGATCGTCCAAGGCGGCGTCCAGAGCCTGTGCCTGAGGAATGGTCCGGGGAAAGCCATCCATGAGAAAGCCCTTGGCGGTGTCCGGCTCTTGGAGCCGTTCCCTCACTATGCCGATAACCACAGCGTCCGGCACCAGTTCGCCTGCATCCATGTACTTCTTGCCCTCGAGACCCATCTGAGTCTGATTCTTGACCGCCGCGCGAAGAATGTCACCGGTAGATACATGAGGGATCCGGTAATCGGCCGCTATGCGGCTGGCCTGAGTTCCCTTGCCCGCTCCCGGCGGTCCCAGCAGGATGAGATCGAACTGGCTCACGTGTCCATTCCTTCCTTAGCGCGCCATTGGGCTCGATTCAAGGTGAAGCCGCGGCCGCCTAGTCCCCACCGGGTGCCCCCTGGGCGGGCACGATGCGTCGTCCTCGGTCGCACTCGTAGCACTACGGCTACGCGCGCTTCCTGCGTCCTCGTCTCGCACTCGTCCATCGCGTCCTGTCGGCGTAACTTCATCTTGAATCGAGCCTTCGTATTCCGGGCTCTACTTCAGGAAGCCTTCGTAGTGCCGCATAAGCAACTGAGCTTCCATCTGCTTCATGGTGTCGAGGGCCACCCCGATCACGATCAGGAGCGACGTACCCCCGAAGTAAAAGGGGATGCTGAGACCTCTGTAGAGGCCGGTCGGCAGTAGGACGATCGCTGCGAGGAACATCGCGCCTGGGAAGGTGATCCGGGTCAGCACCCTATCGAGATAAGCAGCGGTCGGCCTTCCCGGACGAATGCCCGGGATGAAGCCCCCATATTTCTTCAGGTTGTCGGCCTGATCGATCGGGTTGAACTGCACCGCCGTATAGAAGTATGTGAAAGCCACGATGAGGATGACCTCCACGACTATGTACCACCACGACGACGGCCCGATTGCGTTCGCGAGGCTTTTCGCCCATGACCACGGGGTCATCTGAGCCAGAGTCACCGGGAACAGTAGTACCGACGAAGCGAAGATCACCGGGATAACGCCGGCCATATTGATACGAAGCGGCAGGTAGGTACTCTGGCCGCCATAAACCTTTCGCCCAACCACTCGCTTTGCATACTGAACCGGGATGCGGCGCTGTCCTTCCGTCACGTAGATGATCGCGGCCACAACGACAACGGCGATAATGGCCATCCCTATCCAATACGCGGCGTTCAGGTTGAACAGCTTCTGCAGGCCGCTTGGGAGGCGCGACACGATGCTGGCAAAGATCATGAGCGAGATCCCATTGCCGATGCCACGTTGGGTGATCAGTTCGCCCAGCCACATGACTAAGGCGGTTCCCACGGTAAGCGTCATCACGATCAGGAAGAACCGCAGCGGGGTAAGCGGCGCGTCAGGCGGGAACGCTCCGTAGCTCCGGAATAGGAAGACAAAGCCGATGGCTTCGATGAGGGCCAGAACCACCGTGAAATAACGGGTGTACTGGTTGACCTTCTTCTGCCCGGCTTCTCCCTCTTTCATCAGCTGCTCCAAGCGGGGGATCACCATGGTGAGCAACTGCATGATGATCGATGCAGTAATGTAGGGCATGATCCCCATGGCGAAGATGGCCACCCTTTGCAGGCCGCCGCCGCTGAAGAGGTTGTAGAAGTCGAACACTCCTCCACTGGCAAACATTCCCTCGATGCTGGAAACGCTTACGCCGGGAACAGGGATGTAGCAGCCCAAGCGGTAGATCGCGATGATCAAAGCAGTGAAAAGCAGCTTCTTCCGCAGCTCCGGAAGTCTCCACGCGTTGAGCAAGGATTGCAGCATCTAGATCACTTCCACCGTGCCGCCGGCTGCTTCGATCTTCGCCTTGGCGGCGGCACTGAATCCTTGGGCCTTGACGGTAAGGGAGAGCGACAACTCTCCGCCCGCAAGGATTTTCACTCGCTCGTCGGCCTTCTTGATGATGCCTTTCTCGGCAAGGGTCTCGGGGGAGACAACCTCGCCGGCGGCGAAGGAGGCCAGACGGGATAGGTTCACCGGAGTCATGTAGGTGCGGAAGGGCCCCATGGGCATAGCCGTCTTGGCATAAGGGCCGCGTAATTTGGGCGTCCTCATGTGCATCGGCATCTGCCCACCCTCGTAACGCGGCGAGATCCCACCGCCCGAGCGCTGCTTAGACCCCTTGTGACCGCGGCCGGCGGTCTTGCCCACGCCGGAACCCTCGCCCCGGCCCACCCGCTTCCGCTCACGCCGCGCGCCGGGATCGGGCTGCAGATTATGAAGGAAGATCTCTCCCATACCTATTCTTCATCCTTGATTTCAACTTGCGACACTTCGAGCATGTATGAGACTTTGTTCACCATGCCACGGATTGCCGGAGTGTCTTCGTGGTAGACCGTCTGACCCATGCGAGAGATGCCCAGAGCATCAAGGGTCGCCTTGTGGTCCCTCTTGCGGTTGATTCTGCTTCTGACTTGAATGATCTTCAGCATCCCGTCACTCTCCAGCAACCGCAGTGGTCGCCGACGCTGTCTCGGCGGTCTTCTCAGCCATACCCAGGACTTCGCGCACCGTTTTGCCTCGCTGCAGGGCGATGTCCTCGGGGCGCCGTAATGAACGAAGGCCCTGCTCTGCCGCCCGCACCATATTGATGGGGTTGGTCGTCCCCAGGCACTTGGCGAGGACGTCATGGACCCCACCAAGCTCGAGCAGGGCACGCACGCCGCCCCCCGCGATAACACCGGTACCGGCGGAAGCCGGACGCAGCATTACACGGCCCGCGCCGTACCGCCCAAGCACCTCGTGGGTGATGGTAGTGCCATGCTTCGGGACCACAAATAGATTCTTCCGGGCGTCCTCGATGGCCTTCTGGATAGCCAAGGGAACCTCTTTGGCCTTGCCGTAGCCCAGGCCTACCGTATTCTCACCATCCCCGACGGCGACAAGCGCGGTAAAGGAGAAACGCCGCCCGCCCTTGACCACTTTGGCCACGCGGTTGATGTGGATCACGTTCTCCTGAAGGTTAAGTGAATCTGCCCTGATCTGCGCCAAAGTGCTACCTCTCTCTCCCTCAGAAGACTAGGCCGCCCTGACGAGCGCCATCCGCCAGAGCTTTTACTCGACCGTGATACAGATATGATCCTCGATCAAAGACCACGCGCTCTATGCCGGCGGCCTTGGCCCGCTGAGCCACGAGCTCGCCGACTTTTGTAGCCTGATCGGTCTTTGACAGCCCCGGATCGCTCAGATGGACGCTACCCGCGCTCGCGAGCGTACGCCCATTGGCATCGTCAATGACCTGAGCCCAGATCGCCTTGTTTGAACGGAAGACCGACAGACGCGGGCGATCGGCAGTGCCGCGCACCCGGCTGCGGACGCGGACCGCCCGCCGTTCCCTGGTCCGATTCTTGCTGGTGTTCGTGCTCATCCTGTCCTCTTCTTGACTGAAACGTTCGGTTTGGAATGGCGCTTCGGCCATTCCAAACCGCCCATTATGCCCGCTTGCCAACCTTGCGCCGCACGATTTCGCCTTCGTAACGGATGCCTTTGCCCTTGTACGGCTCTGGCTTACGGATGGCGCGGATCTCGGCAGCGATCTGTCCAACCCGTTGCTTGTCAATCCCCTTGACCACGATCTGTGTGGGCGCAGGGACATCGAACTCGATGTTATTGGGCGGCTCGACCAACACCGGATGGGAATAACCGACCAGTATCTCCAGGTCCTTGCCCTTTTTGGAGGCTCGATAGCCCACGCCCACAATCTCGAGCTTTTTCTCGAATCCAGCTGTCACACCAGTGACCATGTTGGAGACCAGGGTCCTCGTCAGCCCGTGTAGCGAGCGGTTGGGACCGGTGTCGTTCGGCCGGGTAACCGTAATCACCCCGGCCTCGGAGTGCACCGCCATGTTCGGATGGACGTCCATGGATAGTTGACCTTTGGGGCCCTTAACGGCGACGTTCTGGCCGTCAATCGTGACCTCAACTCCATTCGGTATCGTTATGGGTGCTCTACCTATTCTGGACATGTCATCACCAAACAAAACAGACGACTTCGCCGCCGACACCCAGGCGCTGCGCTTCACGAGCGGTCATCAGTCCCCGAGAGGTGGAAATCACCGCCGTGCCGAGCCCCCCGAGGACCTTCGGCAGGTTGTCTTTCTTGGCATAGATGCGGCGGCCTGGCTTGCTGATCCTTTTGACCTGCGATATCACGCGGCGACGGCCGTCCGTGTATTTCAGCTCGATCACCAGTTTGTCGAAGCTGCCTTCGCGCACCACATCGTAATTGGCGATGTACCCCTCGTCCCTGAGAACACGGGCCAATTCTACTTTCTGACTCGACGCGGGCATCTCCACCTGGGCATGCAAAGCCTTGTTGGCATTCCTCACCCTGGTGAGCATGTCGGCGATGGGATCGGTATGCGACATGACCCCTCCTACCAACTCGACTTGGTGACCCCAGGGATCAATCCCTGGTGAGCCAATTCACGAAGACAGATGCGGCACAGGCCGAAACGGCGGAAATAGCCACGAGGCCTTCCGCAGCGGAGACACCGGTTATGGCTCCGGACGGCATGCCGTTGTGGGCGCCGTGCCTTTGCAATCATCGATTTCTTTGCCATTCGCTGATGCTCCTATCCTTCAGCTCTCACGGAAAGGCATGCCCATCAACTTCAGCAATGCCCGACCCTCGTCGTCCGTTCTTGCGGTTGTCGTGATGGCAATGTCCATCCCGCGGATCTTGTCGATCTTGTCGTAGTCGATCTCCGGGAATATGATCTGCTCCTTCACGCCCATGTTGTAGTTGCCTTTGCCGTCGAAACCATCCGGGGAGATCCCTCGGAAGTCGCGGATGCGGGGCAAGGCAATGCTCACCAGTCGATCGAACATCTCGTACATACGGTCCCCGCGAAGAGTCACGCGCAGGCCCACCGGCATGCCGGTACGAAGCTTGAAGTTGGCAACCGACTTGCGGGCCCGGCGCACTTGAGGCTTCTGACCCGTGATCTGGCCCAGTTGATTCGACGCTTCCTCCATCACCTTAGCGTCGTGAGTTCCCTCACCCACACCCATATTGAGGGTGAGCTTGGTCACCTTCGGCACCTGCATGACATTCACATAGCCAAACTGCTCCCGCAGTGCGGGCACTATCTCGGTGAGGTATTTGTCTTTTAGCCTGGGTACCATCGTCAACCCTTATCAACCTGGACATTGCATTTCTTGCAGAAGCGAACCTTCTCGCCGCCCTCTACGCGAATGCCCGTCCGAACGGGCGTGCCACAACCGGGGCAGACCAGCTTCACATTGCTGATGTGCATACTGGCTTCGCGCTCGATAACGCCACCCTGAGGGGTCTTCTGCGAGGGACGTACGTGCCGCTTGATGAAGTTCACCCGCTCAACGACCACACGCTCTTCCCCCGCCAGGACGTGCAGGACCTTGCCCCTCTTGCCACGCTCTTTTCCTTGGATCACCTCAACGGTGTCACCCTTTTTGATGCGAAACTTTTTCGTGTGTCCTGTTCGTGCCGCCATTACAGAACCTCCGGCGCCAGCGAGACGATCTTCGCGAAGTTCTTTTCCCGCAGTTCACGGCCGACGGGGCCAAATATGCGGGTCCCGCGCGGGTTCATCTGCCGATCGATAAGAACGGCGGCGTTCTCGTCGAAGCCGATATAGGTGCCGTCCTTGCGCCCGTAGGGCTTTTTGACCCGCACCACGACAGCCTGGACGACATCGCCCTTCTTCACCGAGCCACCCGGTGTGGCTTCCTTGACTGCCCCGACAATGATGTCGCCCACCCCGGCGTAGCGGCGCTGCGACCCGCCCTTGATGCGGATGCACAGCAGCTCACGTGCGCCGGTGTTGTCGGCAACCTTAAGTCTTGTCTCCACCTGTATCATCGTGTTTCACCCATCTCCTGCCCGCTGGGGCTACTCGGCCCGCTCGAGCACCTTGATCAGGCGCCAAGTCTTGTCCCGGGAAAGGGGTCGGCATTCGCGCACGAGGACGGTGTCGCCCAACCGCGCTTCGTTCTTTTCGTCATGGGCCTTTAGCCGCGATGTGCGGCGAACGACCTTCTTGTATTGGGCATGAGGCTTGACCGCGGTTACCTGCACGACGATAGTCTTGTCCATCTTGTCGGAGACGACTACGCCTTGCCGCTCGCGCTGCTTGACTTCTTGTTGACCCGCCATCAAAGCCCCCTCGCCAGTTCCCTCGAGGATTGCACCGTCATGATCCTGGCGATGTCCTGGCGTACCTGGCGCAACCGGGTGGTGTTCTCCAGTTGGCCCGCAGCGTGCTGAAAGCGCAGGTTGAACAGCTCTTCGCGTGACTGCTTCAGACGCAAAGCCAGTTCCTCGTCAGCGAGCTCGACCAAGTCCTTAGCCTTCAATGCCCTGGTCCTCTCTGGTCGCGAATCTACTCTTGATAGGCAGCTTATGTGATGCCAAGCGGATAGCTTCCTTGGCCAATTCCTCCGAAACACCCGCCAGTTCGAACATCACACGACCCGGCTTGACTACCGCCACCCACTGATCCGGAGAACCCTTGCCGGAGCCCATGCGGGTTCATCT
>JAMDEO010000009.1:30176-47208 GCA_023483915.1 Actinomycetota bacterium | reverse complement strand
TTGGTCGAAACCTTCCCTGATCCACGCCTCTACGGTCTTGCCCCCGGTGTACTGCTCGAGAAGCCCGAGTCGCTCCGCCACCATACAGACGATCTCGTAGTCGCTCTTTGATTCACCCAGCGGTTCGATGCACCTGTGCTCCAGGTAGGCCATCTCGAAGGTCATGCTCTCGCAGTCATCACCGATGTCTTCCTCTTCGAACTTGGTGTTCACCGGCAGCACGAGATCAGCGAAGAGGCAGTCGTTCTCCATCCAGGGATGCTGCGCGAGGAAGAACTCGATGGATGGATGACGGTAGCTTTCGGCGATGGCGTTACCGTCATTCCAGCACGTGAGGAGACAAGGAGTGTCCGTCCAGATCATGTGGACAGGAGAGCAACCGTCAGCTGGGTATTTGTACTCTACGAACTGTTCCGAGGCGGGCGTGCTCTGGAGAGAACTGCCGTGGATGCTGAACTCGCCTTTCAGGATGGCGTCGTGGACCATCGTCTTGGGGACGAACTGCTTGGGCATCGCTACCAGCGGGAAGGGAGCGTATCCTCGATAGGCCGCGCGGACGTTCACCGCGGGGTTGTTGATGACACCCCCGGGCGAGGGCGGGAAGGCTGGATGGTCCTCTGAGCCGAACACCGCCCGGTTGATGAGACAGAAGGAATGCTGCCCCGGTTTGCCCAGCCCCTGCATGGCCAACAGCGCCGCTTCCAGCCGAGCCGGCTCATGAGAGAACGGCCCCCGGATCATGGGGCCCCCGAAGCCATGGACCACCGTGGTCCGGTTGGCCGCCCACTTCTCGGCCAAGACCTTGATCACCCTCGCCGGCACGGTGGTTATCTCAGAAGCCCACTCCGGGGTCTTGGGGATGCCGTCGTCCTTGCCCAGCACGTGGTCCTTGAACCTTTCGAAGCCGACGGTGTGGGTGGCGACGTATTCCTTGTCATACATTTCCCCGGTGATCCAGAGGTACGCAATCGCCAGCTGCAAAGCAGCATCCGTATTGGGCAGGATGGGAATCCACTTGTCGGCGAATACAGCCGCGCCGTAGTTCAGATCAGGGCAGATGTAGAGCTGCTCGACGCCAAGGTCCTTCCAGAAGTAGCACATCCGGCTAACATAGTCGCCACTGTTGAAACCCCGGGTGGTCGTGGTGGGATCGCAGCCCCAGAACAGCAGAAGATCGGTGTTGCGGCAGACGTCCAGGAAGAGATTCGTCGGATTCGGCATCAGCCCAAACGGCTCGCCTCCCCAGAAGTGCTTCGTACCCCAATACCAGCCTTCCCAGCTGTCGGGGTTACGTATCTGGATCGTGGCGCCACCCAGGAGATCCAAGAGCTTGAAATGGCATCCGTGCGTGCCGTGGACTACCTTTGTCTCGCCGTGGCCGTCTCCCTGGGCGAACACGGCCGAACACCCGTACGCGTCGATCACCCTTCGCAGTTCGCCGGTGATGATGTCGAGAGCCTCGTCCCAGGAGATCCTGGCATATCCGCTCTTGCCACGGTTCTGAGGGTTCCTCTCCCCCCTGGGGTCCCAGTCGACCCGTTTGATTGGATACGGTATGCGGTTGGGCGAGTAGACGCTCTTCTTATACCCCAGCCCGAACGGGTTGATGGTCGTCTTCAGGGGAACGTGATAGGTCTTGCCGCGGGCTTCGATTTTCCAAGGCCGGAACTCCTCCGCCTTGTACTTCCAGTCGTAGGGGAAAGGTCTGATGCGGACGATCTTGCCATTCTTGACGTCCACCGCCGCCACGTGCGAACCGATCCCCATGGAGCTGAAGCCGGTGCCCTTGATGTAGGTGGCCTCTGCCGCGCGTTCTGTTCTCTCGTCTGTCATCTGTTTGACCTTTGCCCCGAGATCTGCCCTAGCTGCCTATTGTGCCTAACAACTCGTCCTTAGGGGCGACGGATGCCGGCGAGCATGCCGCCCGCCGGTCATCCGTCGCCCCAGTTCCCTGCTCTAGTGCTCTGTCGATTAGTACTTGAGAGCACTGCTGGCGGCGATGATGCCCTGGGCCATGGAGCCTGAGGTCATGACCGCCAGCATGTAGGATTTCGACCACAATCCGCCGGTCACCTCGCCGGCAGCGTACAGTCCTGGGATCGGGTCGTTGTACTGGTCTAGGACCCGCATCTCGGGGTCAACCTTGAGACCTCCCTTCATGGAAGTGAGGCAGGTGACGCACTTGACCGCATAGAATGGCGGATTGAGTGTCTGCACCGGACGCGCCGAACCGAACTGGTACCTGCGATCGAATTCGGTGTCATAGCCGTGCTTCTCGATGTCCCCGTTGTAGCGGGCCAAGGCCTGCCTGAAGTTCCCCGGGTCGAAGCCCGCAAGTCGCGCGAGCTCCTCCGGAGTGTCCGCCTTAACCTTGGCGCACCAGTCGATATCGCGGAAGTGCGCCATGTTGCGCTCGACGGTGCCCTTGACCTGGGTGGTGCCCACATGGTCGAACACCCACTGATCGAAGACCACCCAGTAGACTCCACCCGGTTGTCTCATGCCGGCTTCGGTCATCCTGCCATAGAAGCCTTCGTCTGACGATTCTTTGAAGAACCGCTTGCCGTCCGCGTTGACCATGATGCCGCCCCAGTCCAGAGCCCAAATGCAGCGGGAATGAGTCTCGACGCAGACCGGCCATGAACCGGCCGTTGCCACGCCGATGTCTTTGGTGGCGGCTCCCAACTGGAGCGCCATCTTGAGACCATCCCCCGTGTGGCTGATGGGCATCTTGGGGACGCATGTGACCATATGGGGCGCCCACTCTCGGATCATCTCTTTGTTGCGGCCGAAACCGCCGCTGCCGATGATCACCCCGTTCTTGGCCTTGAAGTTCAGGGTTCTCTTCTCGCTTTTCTTCTCGCCGACCTCCACCTCTACCCCGATGACCCTCCTGGTGAGGGGGTCCTGGATGAGCTTCGTGCCGCGATGGCGGAAAAGGATCTCAGTGCCTACTCTCCGGGCTTTGTCCTCCAGACACCGCACCACAGGCGGGCCGTAGTTCAACATCCATCCCATGCCGCGGACGGCGCTGTGGCCGGGCAGTGCTACCAGCCCCGGCCACTTGAACTCCTCTTGCCTGAAGATGTCGTAAGCCTCGACCTGAGCCTCAGCCGTAGCCTTGGCGATCTCGGGCACCGCGCCGCCTACCCTGACGAGGTCCTGGGTCAGCAGTTCCGGCGAATCCTCTATGCCGGCGGCTCGTTGCTCGTCACTACCGGCAAACGCCACAGCCCCGACGATCATGCCCAAGCTGCCCCCACACTGTGGGCGCCATTCCAGCACCGTCGTTTTCTGCCCGTGCTCGCGCAACCTGATGGCTGCCGGCAGCCCGGCGGTACCTCCGCCAATGATCAACATATCTGCTTCGTGATCCCACTGTATTTCATTCACCATGTCGTTCCTGTCTCCCGAAGTGCGCTCGCCGCGTCGCTGTCGTCACACGTGGATCGGGGTTCTCTTGGGATGCAGCTTCTGGAACTTCGCCAGCAGTTGCTCCCTGGTCTCCCTGCGATCGGGGTCAGGCTCAGGAGCCATCACGGCGCACGTGACCATGCATTGCGGCTGTGCGTGAGCTCCGACACACTCGGTACAGCGGTCAGGATTGATCACGGCGGTTCTTTCTCCATCGCGGATAGCGCCATTGGGACATTCGGAGATGCAGCAGCCGCACGCTATGCAGTTATCACCAATCTTGTAGGCCATATTTCTTGCTGTCCTGTCCTTTCTCTCCGGCGTGTCTCGTCTGCACCCGTTCTAGAGACCGGCCGGCGGAACATCCGGGTAGGTGAATACCGGCTGCCACACGAAGGCACCATCCTGCTTTGCGACCTTGGCGATATAGACGGTCTTGATGGCGGCCCTGGTCTGTGGATCGAACTTGATCGGACCTTCTGGCCCTTCGAAATTGACCGCCACGAGTGCGTCACGCAGTTTTGCCGGGGTGGTGTCGCCATTGGTGGCCTCGAGGGCATGCATGATGATCTGAGCGCCCACATACGGACCGGAGTCCATATCTTCGGGGAGCACGTTGAACTTGGCCTTGAAATCGGCCACGAACTTGGTATTGACCGCGGTATCCAGCAACGGACTGTACGGTACCGGAACAAGCGCACCGACCAAGGAGTCCGACACGTCGGCAGGCAAGGCGGACAGAATGAAGGGCGCCAGGAAAGAGCCGTGGAAGGCGCCCACGATGGGCATCCTCTTGTCTATGCTCAGTTGGTGATACTGAGTTAGGAGCTTGATGGCCTGCTCACCATCGATCCACGCCACTACCGCGTCCGCATCCTTCAAAGTGGTCAGATAGGGACTGAAGTCTTCGCTGGGATACGGGGTGTAGATCTCCTGGACGATAGTGCCACCCTTCTTCGTGAACGCGGCCTTGAAGGCGCCCAGGAAGCCGTGCCCAGGAGCGAAGTCGCCACTCAGGAGGTCCACGTTTCTGTATCCAGCTTGGTCGTAGCAGTAGACCCCCATTGCGGAGGAGATCTGCGGCTCGGTGCCGTAACCGGAGACCGCAAAGGCCATGTCCGGAGTCGCCGCCCCCATGGGCGCCGGATTTGTGAACAAGACCGGGATGCCTACCTGGCTGGCGTAGGCGGCCACGGCCATCTCCTCGCCACCCTGGGTCGGGCCGACGAGCATGCTGACGCCGTCACTTTCGACCATTTTCCGGGCTACCTCGACCGCCGTTGCCGGGTCACCTTTGGAGTCACCAACGATTATCTCTATCTTCTTCCCTGTGGCTTGATAGCCGACCTGCTCAAAGGCAAAGTCGAAGGCCTTGATCATCCTGTCGGAGGTCGTGGCCATCACACCACTGAGGGGCCGTATGTGGCCTATCTTGATCACTCCGGTGGTGGCCGCCGCGGTGGTTTCGGTCGATGCCGCGGAAGTTTCAGTGGGTGCCGCAGTGCTCTGGGTGGACGCCGCGGTGGTCTCGGTAGGTGCCGCGGTGGTGGTGGTTTCGTTCCCGCCACAGGCAGCTAGGAGCACGCCTATCACGAGTAGTAACACAAGGATCATGCTTACAAAAAAGATCGGCTTCTTCACCGTTGGACCTCACTCCTCGCAATTCAACAGAGACTGTCAGTTTGCAGAGCCCTTCGATGTCCCGACCAACTTGGCCTGGTCTACCCCCTTTCCCCCTCGTTGAGAGCCACCCAACTTTGATTTGATATCAAAGCTTATCCCCCGCCACGGTGTGCTGTCAACGGTCCGGCGAGGTCGACGGGATTTCGGCGGTGTTTGACCGGCCATTGACCGAGGCCTTTGCCGGAGATAAGATTTGATGTCAAAGTAAATCTTGCCCTGGCCACGCAGCTGTGGCCGAGCGGCCTACCCCGTGGGCCGCTGATTTCAGGTTCTCGTTCGTTCGGAAGTGACGGAGAGGCGGAGGAGTGAGCGAGAGGGAGAGAGGAGCGCCTACTGCGATGATCATGTGGCTGGCGACCGTCCGCACCAGGCCAACACTGGACTGCTTCGGTCGCTGGATTCTGGGTCATTTAGGTCTGAGTCTGACCGACTTCAAGATACTGGAGACTGTATTACACACGGGGCCCCTCACCCCCTCGCGGCTCGGCCAGGACATCGGTTTGACTCGGGGCTCCGTCACGTCGGCCGTCGACCGCCTGGCCGCAAAAGGCCTCGTCGCGCGAGAGCCGAACACCGCAGATGCTCGAAGCAGCCTGGTGAAGCTCACGCCTGCCGGCGCTGCTGCCATCGAGAGTGCTTGGAACGTTCACACTGCGGAGGTTGAGCGGGTGTTGGGCAACACCTTCACGCCAGAGGAGATGGCGGTACTGCTGAAGTTGCTGGGCCGGCTCCGGCGCACAGTGAGGAAGGAGTGCAGGCATCTCCAGGCTTCTTGATGCTCGGGCTCCCGGTGCCTTCGTCGCCGCCGGGGCCAGGTCTGCCGGGATGAAGGCGACGGGGACCGGCCCACGCGCTGTCCCTGCACCCTCTCCTCCCAAGACGGCACGGCGAACGTAGCGACAGTCACGGGAGGTGACGGAGCTTCGATGGGAACAGCGTTGTCTGTCTTCGTGTTCGGGATCTCCTTCGGCCTCATCCTCTTCCTCCTCGCCGCCGGGCTGTCCCTGACCATGGGCCTGATGCGCATCCTCAACTTGGCTCATGGCGCTCTCTATATGTTCGGGGGGTTCGTGGGCCTTGCCGTGGCCAAATACGCCCACAACTACTGGGCCGGGCTGGTGGCCGGAGCGGTTTGCACCGGGATCATAGGCCTGATTATGGAGACCGGCTTCCTTCGCCGTCTCTACAAGCAAGAGGCCAGCCAGGTCCTGCTGACCATCGGGTTCACCTACATCCTGATCAATATCGCCCAGTGGAGCTGGGGGACCTATCCTCTCAGCGGCATCGCCCCGGGGATCCTCTCCGGATATGTGCCCATCGGCAATGTGACCATTCCCCTGTTCCGTTTCTTCATCATAGGGGTGGGTCTGCTCATGGCCGTGCTCTTGTGGCTCTTCCAGGCACGGACCAGGGTGGGCGCCATCGTGCGAGCGGGCATGGACAACAGGGAAGTCGTGGGAACGGTTGGCATCAACCTCAAGGTAGTCTTCACCGGCATCTTCGCGCTTGGTTCGGTGGTGGCCGGGTTGTGTGGCACGCTTGGTGCTCCTATCACCGGCGTCAACCTTGGGGTGGGCTGGGACGCGCTGCTGCTGGCCTTGATAGTGGTGGTCATAGGCGGGACGGGCTCGATTCAAGGGGCCTTGCTGGGAGGCATCGTGATTGGCCTGCTGGATGCCTTCGGCAAAGCCTATTTCCCCACAGTCGCGTACTTCATCGTCTACGTCGCCTTGATCGTCATCCTACTGATCAGGCCCTCCGGCCTGTTGGGCAGGAGGATGCCCGCTGGAGGAGCGGAGACCCTCGAGAGGGCGGCCGGTCGGGGCACTGGGCCGGAGGAAGTCGAGGCAGGCCTCATCCAGATACCCAGGTGGCGGTTGATCTCGCACAAGTACCTGCCGTATATCGTCATGGTGATCGTGCTCGCCCTGGTGCCACCCCTCGGAGGTTCGTACTTCCAGACCATGCTCACGAAGGTATTGATCCTAGCAATGTTTGCCATGAGCCTCGACCTGACCATGGGCTACACCGGCCTAATCTCGTTCGGGCACGCGGCGTTCTTAGGGATGGCCGGGTATTCCGTAGCCATTCTTCTACAACGCACCCCCATCACGTCGTTCTGGCTGGTGGCTCTGATAGCGCTGGTACTGACGGCAATCCTGGCGTTGGTGATCGGATACATCTCGCTCCGCGTCTCCGGCATCTACTTCTTGCTGGTCACGATGGCGCTCGGACAGTTGCTGACCACCATCGCGATCTCCTGGTTCTCACTGACGGGTGGGACCAACGGTATGGTCATCATGTCGCGCCCGCAACTCGGCTTTGACGTGCGGTGGACGAACCTCAAGTTCTACTACCTCGTGTTCGCGTTTTTCATCGTATGCTTCATCGTTCTGCAGCGCATCGTCCGCTCGCCGTTCGGCAGCACATTGGTGGGTATCCGGGAGAACGAGCCCCGCATGCGAAGTCTGGGGTTCAACACATGGGCGCTCAAGTATGTGGCAGTGGTTGTCGGAGCCTTGTTTGCCGGCCTGGCCGGGGTATTCTTCGCGTTCTTCAGCGTCAACATGGTGCCGTCGTACCTGTCGCTCGAATGGTCTGCCTTGCCCATGCTCATGGTGATAATGGGGGGTCCCGCCACCCTGTACGGACCTTGCATAGGCGCGGCCGTGATCGTCTTCGCGGAACACTATTCCCGCACCTACCTGCCAGACAGGTGGCCGCTGGTGCTCGGTGCAGTTTTCGTGCTGTGCGTCATGCTGCTAAGAGGCGGCTTTGCCCAGTACCTCTCACTGCTTTGGTCCAAGACAGGATTCGTAAGGCCGAAGGCCGCCCAGGTACGTGAGTCCGCCGGCACCGAGGTGGAGGCATGACGCTCCTTCGGGTCGAGAATCTCTCGAAACACTTCGGGGGCCTCGGTGTCCTCACCGAGGTGTCCTTCGCCGCGGAACCGGGGGAAAAGCTAGCTTTGATCGGCCCCAACGGCGCCGGGAAGACCACGCTTCTCAACGTGATCGGAGGGCAGCTTTCAGCCTCGTCGGGTGACGTGTGGTTCGACAAGCGCCGCATCACCGCACTGCCGCCGAACAAACGGCTGCATCTCGGGCTTGGGCGCTCATATCAGATCAACAATCTGTTCTTCACTCTTCGCGTACTGGACAACGTGCTCCTGGCGCTCTATGGCGGCGAGAAATCCCACTTCCGGATGCTTGGGACCCTCGTGAAGCGCGGCGACCTTCTGGCCCACGCGCGCAGGCTCCTCGAGACCGTAGGGCTCTGGGAGAAGCGATTCCATGCGCTGGATTCTCTGTCCTACGGAGACCAGCGCTTGGTCGAGTTGCTGTGCGCGTTCACCTCCAGGCCGAAGTTGGTCCTGCTGGACGAACCCAGCGCAGGGCTGCCCACGGCGGAAGCTTCGGCGTTTGCGGATGTCATTCGCAGGCTCTCGGGCGAGACCGCCATCCTTTTCTGTGCACACGACATGGACCTGGTGTTCAACCTGGCCGACCGCATCATGGTCCTCTGCTTCGGACGGATAATCGCAAGCGGCAACCCGCAGGAGATAAGCGCCGATCCCAAGGTTAGAGAGATATATCTGGGAGCCGACGACAAGTGTTAGAGCTGGAGAATGTCAACACCTACTATGCCGACAGCCACGTGCTTTGGGATCTGTCGCTCAAGGTTCCACCGGGCAGCAGTGTAGCGATGCTGGGCCGCAACGGGATGGGTAAGACAACCATCATCCGTTCGATCATGGGCCTGACTCCCCCCCGCGACGGGGTGGTTCGTTACAAGGGTGAACCGATCAACGGCCTGCAGCCCTACCAGATCGCTCGAAAGGGGATAGCGCTGGTACCTCAGGGCCGGGGTGTCTTCGCTTCGCTCACCGTCAAGGAGAACCTGACGATCGGCGCCCGACCCGTTGAGGACGTTGATACGTGGAACCTCGATGAGATCTATTCACTTTTCCCCATATTGAGAGACAGGAGCAAACAGTACGCGAACCTCCTGAGTGGTGGAGAGCAGCAGATGTTGGCCGTGGCGCGGGCGTTGATGCGGAACCCCGACGTGCTGCTTATGGATGAGCCATCGGAGGGTCTGGCGCCCATAGTAATCAGCGATATCGGGCGGGTCATCTGCCGGCTAAAGGGCAGGCTCACCGTATTCCTGGCCGAACAGAACTTCAGCATGGCGATGTCGGTCGCCGACTACATCTACATCGTCAGCAAAGGATCGGTAGTGTGGGAAGGCCCGCCTGACGACTTGAGGAACAACGAGGAAGTCAAGCAGAGGTGGTTGGGCGTCTGAGCCGGGCCCAATCGGTCCCGGAGAAAAGGGGCCTGAGGGGCATGTGGGTCTCGCGGAGCGGTTCGCGGACCTTCGCGCCCAAGCGAAGTGAGACCCGCATGCCCCTCAGGCCCGGCCCCTACGAGAGCGCCTGCATCAGATGCTCGTGGTCCAGGTTCCCTCCGGACATGATGAGAGCCACCCTCTTTCCGGCCAGACGGTCCTTGATCTTGAGGGCCGCTGCCAGCGATGCTGCTCCCGCCCCCTCCGCCAGGTTGTGCGTCACCTCAAGGGCAACCCGGATCCCCTGGAGGATCTCCGCCTCGCTCAACAGCACCACATCCGTGATGCGGTCCTTCATGATCACGTAAGGCAGCTGGAAGGGGCTCCTCGCGGCGAGGCCGTCTGCCACCGTGTCGGCCACCTCGATGGTGACCCGCTCGCCTCGCTTCCAAGACTCATAGAAAGCAGCTGCTCGTTCAGGCTGTACGCCGATGACCTCCACTTTAGGGTCGATGGCGTTGGCCGTCTTGATGACCGAGGCGCAACCGGCACCACCCCCTATGGGGCAGATAATGACGTCCACATCCGGCAGATCCTCGAAGATCTCGAGCCCCATAGTGCCCAATCCATTTAAGATTTCCGGCTCATTGCCCTGTTCCACGTAGTAGTAGCCGGCGCTGTCCACCAGTTCGTCACAATAGGACTGGGCATCGTAGAAGTCGCGTCCGTGAATGATGAGATCCCCCCCGAAGCTCTCGACGATGCGGTTGATCTCAGGATTATTGTGCTCCGGTACGACCACGGTGCAGGGTACGTTGAACCAACGCCCGGCCCAGGCCATCGCCAAGCCGTGATTGCCTCGCGTGGCCACAAGGATGCCGTTGTCCAGTTCCTCACCCGACATATGGTGAAAGAAGTTGAGCGCCCCGCGGATCTTGAACGACCCAGTGGGGTTGTGGTTCTCGTGCTTGACGTATACCTCGCAGCCGGTGAGACGGGAGAGCTCAGAGTAGTAGGTCAGATTGGTGCGGTTGAGGTAACGGCCAATGACCGCCCTCGCCTTCATGACGCCAATGAGATTGACCTTGGCGCCAAGCGCCTCATAGTTTCTCATGGACCCCAGTATACAATTCGAAGAGGGCGTCGATGGAGCCGTCTACGGTGTCTCACAAGACGTGCAGATGGGTATCACAAACGGTTGCCGGCTGCGTCCCAACGGCTTCTTCAGGCCACGAAAGTCCCTGTCTGTCACGGTTGAGGCAGCTTTGATCTCGGCACTTGCCATTTCATGCACTTCGCGAGATGCGATCGACCACCGGCCGGCATGCCCGCATCGGCCGGTTGGATGCCGAGGCAAAGAGCAAGATACTGGCCACGTTTGAAGGGGACATCGTGGCCGGCCACACCCCGATGTACCTCTTACCACCCTGGATGCTCTCCACCTTGGAACCGCGTTGGCTTCCGGTGCTTCGGAGCTTGCGACGGCCGATAGAGTGATGGCGGAGGCCGCTCGAAGAATGGGGCTCCACTGCCGCCAATTCGCGCCATCGTGACACGCCCCTGAAGCGGAGCGCGGGCGGCCGGTGAGCAGCCCGGGCACCCGCGCAGGACTTGCCCCTAGAACGCGAAGCCCTCCGGCAGCGACTCCGCTGGCGTATCCGCCGGAACCCACGAAAGATCTAGGATCGTGTAGGTAGGATTGAAGACTTTGAAGACCGGCCTTACGCGCATCCCTATAACCGGCTCACCAACGAGAAGGTAGCTGAACAGGATCGTGGAAACGTTTTCGAACTCGACATTGATGAAACGGATCGGCTTGTCAAGGACGTTGAACGCGCCCGATCTCGTGCAGACCATGTAGGTATGAATCTGGGCCGTTTTCTCGGCACGCTCCGTCATGTCGACGACGGCGCACTTCGAAAGACAGTCAGGACAGTAGATCCTGAACGGCTGGAAGACCGACCCATTGGCCTCGCAGTCGGGGTTTTCGCACTTCGTGGCGAGCAGCTTGCCCTGGGAGAGCGACTCGAAGAACACCGCCTCGCCTCCATAGGAGTGGACGTAGGTCATGTCCCTGGGCTTCGTAACCCCGACGAGCTTCCAGCCGTTGTCCGCATCCCTGATGGGCATATGCTGTTCGAGGCGGTGGAAATCGCCCCGGAACTTGTATCGATTATTCTTGACTTGAACCTGTCCGTATTGACTCATTGCAGGGCCTCTCTCACGCGTCTTTCTTCAACAGATGGTCGGGGTCCATGAGGATCGTTGCCGTCACGTGCGAGCCCACGCCGGCGTGACTCACAGAAAGAGCCCGTTTGGCGCCCTTCACCTGCAGGTCCGTCCAGTCCGCCGGTTTTGTCCGGCCGAATTCCTGCCAACGATTCTTGTCCCCGTGGATCTCCGCCCACCGGCCCCAGAGATGTGTCGCGATCTCGAACACCTGCATGATGCCGCTGGCGCCCACGGCGTGCATGCAGCCGATCAGCCCGCCGGACAGGTTCGACGGCAGCTTACCCGGTTTCCCAGTATGGGGATTGGTGTGATAACAGTCACCGGACTCGACGTAGTCGCGCCCGTGGCCGTACGGCCTCACACCTATGTCCTCATAGGTCTGTACGTCGCTGATGGTGAACGCATCGTGCAGCTCGATGACGTCGAAATCCTCGGTGGGATCGACAACGCCTGTCATGCGATAGCCGTAGTAGGCTGCCACGCGTGCAGCGAGGAACCCGGTGAAACCTGGATAGCGGTCGCCCCCCGGAAATTCCTTGCCTAGATTCTTGTACTGGCTGGCCGTCTCGTTGGGGAGCAGCGGTATGGCCATGTTCCGCCTGTCGGCGGGTCGCAGAGTGTGCGAGCCGGCGGTCACCCAGATGCGGAGCGGTTTGTTCTTGCTGTTCTTGCTGAGCTCCATGGCCGTAGGCTCGTCGCAGATGATCGCGCAGGCTGCCCCCACGCTCATGAGGCAGGCATCGAGCGCCCGAAGCGGGTCGGCCACCATGGGCGACATCAAGACGTCGTCCACGGTGATTTTCATCGCGCCGTGGGCGAAGGGATTGAACCGGGCGTAACCGTGGTGCTTCACCGAAATCTCGGCGAGGGTGCGGCGGAACGAAGCCTCAGCCTTGCCAAAGACCTGCCAGTACTTCTGGGCCATGACCGCGTAGTAGCCGGTGTAGATCTGACCCATGGGCGATTCCCAGTCTCTATCCGCCGCAGAGGCGATCAAGAAGTTGCCCTCATCCGTGGGAACTTCATCCATGCGCTCCCACCCCATGGCCAGCACGCAGTCGGAGTATCCGGATGCCACGGCCTTCGCAGCTTCCCAGAGGGTCGACCCCCCGGTGGCCCCGCCCGACTTGATCCCTACGTTGCCCAATGGATCCAAGCCCAACCGGTCGTGAATCACGGCCTCGCCGAGGAGTTGGTCGCCAAAGTGATCGGCAAAGTGGCCGTAATAGCAGGTGTGGATGTACCGCTTGAGCTCGGCCGGAGTGAGATCGAGCAACTCTGCCGCCATCTTGAAGGCGTCGATGCACAGTTCCTCAGTCCTTTTGTGCGGTATGGCCCGGTCGTACTTGGACTGGCCGGCAGTCACCAAATATACGGGCCGCATGAACTTAGGAGTCTTGAGTTGCTGGTCGCTGAATTTGATCATCTGCTTCCTCTTATGACAGACAGCACATACGTGGATCGAAGGTAATGAGGTGAACCCCTCCCTTTGCGTGGCTTCCTATAATAGTGCGAGAGCGCGTATCGTGTAAGGTCAGGAGCTTCGCGTGAAGATGTCAAGGCGCGCCCGGCTCGTTGTGCTCATAGTTAGCGCCATTTTGATATTCGCCCTCGCCGCGAGCGCTTTGGTGTCCGGCCGCACCGGCCGGTGCCCGGTTACTGGACTTGATGGACCGGACGGCACGCCTGCCGTTATACAACCGCAGCCCGCCGGGAAGTGAGGTCACCCATAAGCATAAAACTGACGTCTCCCCAGGGTCGCGGTAGCAACTAGCGGGGCAGCAGCAGAGATATCAGGCTCCGCACGTCCTCGATCTCCTCGAGACGATCGATGGCGTGGATGATCTCTGCCGTCCTGTCCTCGCCCAAGGGGTGTGACGAGAATTCCATGCAGTCCCGGAACCGCTGCAGGTGTTGCTCCTTGGTGAGCGGGTTACCCGGGAATCCGGGACCAAGGTCGGTGCTTCGCACGTGTTCTTTACCGGTCTTGGTCACTACTCGCATGTCCGCGGCGGTGTGTCCCCGGGCATCCAGGGCCGCATCCGGCAGCACGTCGATCCGATCCGCCAAGTCCAGCACCTCGGGGTCGGCAACAGCCTCCGCCTCGAAATGCGCAAGCTTGGAGTCTTTGCGCAGGAGAGCATTGGCAACGCAGTAGCGGATACTGAACTGAGCGTTAACCTTAGGGTTACTTCCGACATTGAAGGGGTGGCCCACCAGTCTGTAGATATAGGGGGGAACGCTGATTTCCACTCGCTCCACCTCGGTCGGCTCGAGGTTCTCCTCAGCCATCAGGTCCAGTATCAACTGGGTGCTTGACTGGGTCCCTCCACAACTCGGATACTTCTTGAAGACCAGCTTGTCCGTCTGATAGTCCGTGCCAAGGCCGGCAAGTAGATGTTCACCTGAAGCGCGGTCGCGACCGAAAAGGTGGGAGTATCCATAGACTCCATCGAGGAAATTGGGTGGCCCGGTAGTGCCTAGCCGCGCCAACCTAGCGCACGTCACCCCTGTTTCCGCGGCCCAGCCCTCGATCACCCTCACAGCCAGGACTCCATCCACGTTCGCCTGGAAGCTCCCTCCGCAACGGCAAAAAGCCAGGCCGAGGGCATTCAGCGTTTCTTCCTCGGAGAGGCCCATCATCCTAGCGGCAGCCGCTGTAGATCCGAACGGCACGCATACCCCAGTGGGGTCGAAACCGTCGTACTGCGATTCCTCAAGGTTCATCCCGATGGCCAGCTCGGTTCCCACGCAGACCGCGGCCAGAAAGTCCGCGCCGCTCACCGACGTTGTGCTGTTCACTGGCTGCAGCGCGCTCACCGGCTGCGGTCCCCCTCCCCTTGCACTCAGCGATCCTCTCACAGCCTCTCTTGCCGACGGGGCCGCACCGCCGGCAAACTCCGCACTCGCCAGCGCTGCCGCCATCACAGCCGTGCCCGGATGGGCACCGGGCATGACGGAATCGCAGAAGTCCAGGGCCCTTGCCATCATGGCATTGGCGAAAGCGGCCTGCTGAGCTGGAACCTTGCCTCCGTGAACGAGGATGGACGCCTCAGGTTTGCCTCCCTGTTCCTTGGCCGCATTGACTACCGCTTCGCAGCCTTCCGCGAAGGCCCCGCCGATCAGGGTCCCGATATCGGTGAGCAGAAGGTCCTTGACGGTGCTTATGCACGTCGGCGGGATGTCCTCAAAGCGTGTCTGGGAGACCCATCTCGCAACCGCTTGCTCCGTTTTCACCTGTCACCCCCGACGTCATGCGACGCCCCACGAACCATGTTTCCACCTGCTGTCTTCGCCACTGTGGTTCCCCGCGACTCTTTCTTGGGGCATCGTCTCTGCCAGGTACTTCTTGGCGATCCTCAGGGCCGCCACCGGATGGTCTTCCGCCAGCAGACCGATTCCGTATAGCATGTAATCGCGATCGATGAACATCCTAGGACTGCGAGGCTTGAGACTCCACGGCGCCGCCGGACTGAACAGGGCGGAGCGCAGGACCCGCTCGGGGTGCAGGCCGTATCTGAAGATACCGCCCGTCCCTATAAGGTTCTGCGTCTCCAACAGATTCTTGCCGTGCTGCACCATGATCTCCCCGACAACGGAGAACTCTTGCCGGACGGTCCCGGCGTGCCGCTCGACCGCAATCGCAGCCGCCGATTCCGCGAGCACGATATCCGCAGTCAGGCCTAGCTCAGTGCTAGGAGCGTGGCCAACATTCTTCGAAAGAAAATCGATGTGCTCATCGAGATCAAAGCCTTGCTCGTACAACAGAAACGCCTCGGCCGGCCCGTCGGCAGCCGGCCCACAGGGGGCCGACCCCTGCTCAGCAGGCGCGTGGGCAGACCGTGCGCAGAGAGCCCGAAGCTTCGCCATGAAGGCGTCCCGACCCACGAAATCGTAGATGGTGGGCGCGTTGTACCTAATGCCGAGATCCCCCTCGACTGTCCGCTTGACGCGCGATTCCGGGAGGCCGCGAAGCACCGTCTGGGGGGTCACCAAGGATTGGTCGATGACCGAGTGGACGTTGGTCGTTGCCCCGCCCACCTCCACGATGAGAAGGCTCCCCATCCCAGGTTCCCCCTCGGCGCCATCGGCGAGAAGGGCGGCAGCCTGCAAAGTTGCCTTGGGCGTCGGGATGATCGCCCCTCCGATGAAGTCTGCCGCCTTTTCAAGCCCTTTCGCCTTGGTGATATGGGCGATGAAGATCTCGCGGATCAGCTCTTGGGCAGGTCCCACCTCCACAGTGTCCAACCGAGGCAGAACGTTGCCCGCCCGGTACACCTTCTTGCCGGCACTCTCGAGAGTCTCCCGCACGGCGTCGCCGACCACCCGGTTTCCCGCGACAAGAATGGGACAGTCCACCCCCGACCGAGAAAGCATGCCGGCGTTATGGATGATGGTCTTCTTGTCGCCGCCGTCGGTGCCTCCGCAGAGCAGGATGATGTCGCAGCGCGCCGCCTCGATCTCGCGGACGACCTCGTTGTCGATCTCGAAGCCATATCCGCAAACCAGCTTCGCCCCCGCCCCCAGGCAGGCCCTTCGCGCGGCCTCCAACGTCAGCTCCGGCACCAAGCCAATTGCAGCCATCTTCAGGCCGCCGGCCGCGCTGCTGCTGGCATACTTCCGCTCGACCTCGTCTAGGTCGATGCCGAAGCCTTCAACCAGCTGCGAGAGGGCGTTGTTCAATCCGATAGTGACGTCCGTGGCAATGGTGGTTGGCGATTGTGCCCGCCCGAGGATTGTCTCGTTGGCGAGGTCGACGGCAAGCACCTTGGTATAGGTGCTGCCGATGTCGACCAGAAGGTGGACCCTCATTTCACGCGGCTGCCTCATTTCGCGCGGCTGCCTCATTTCCTCCGGTGGGTGCCTCAATTCGGGCGTCCCCTACGCGAGGCCGAGATCCGTCTTCAGCGCCTGAACGGCCTCCTCGGCCGTGCAGGTATTGGGAAAGACCCGGTTGAAACCGAGGGCCTTGAACCGCCTCTGGATTTCGGGCCAGTTCTTCTCGAGCTCTATGGGCGCCGCTACCGTTCCGCCCACGTAGAGGATGATGTCCTCCAGCCCCGCCTCGATGCACTTGTCGCGCAGGCCCTCGCAGTCCAGAATGCCCATCCCATACATCGACGAGACCAGAATGGCGTCGGCATCGATCTCGATGGCGGCGTTGATGAAGTCTTGTTGCGGCACCACCGCGCCCAGAAACGCCACCGTGAAGCCCGCCTGTGTGAAGGCCTTCTCCAGAACCCAGCCGCCAATCATGTGGGCGTCGGCCCCTATCGTCCCAATGACGACACTCTTGTTGACCTCTCTCCTGCAACTCGTTTCGGAGTGAAGTCGCGGCCGCCTAGTGCGCGCCGGACCGCGCGATGCGTTGTCCTCAGTCTCGTCCGTAGCGCTGCTACGACCGCTCCCTACT
>JAMDEO010000009.1:0-30166 GCA_023483915.1 Actinomycetota bacterium | reverse complement strand
TATCGCGGTTTCGGCAGGATCGAAGCGAACTGCAGGTCGCTCACCAGCATCTGGAAGTCGAGCTTACGCCCCTCCTTCTTCTCCCGTTCGGCGAGCTTGGCCCTATGATATTCCCTGACCTCCTGGGGTAGCGGGATGTCACCCGGGTCCCAGTAGCGCACGGCGTTCTGGGCATCGCGCATCACCGTGACGTGCCCCTTGTTGTAGCGCCAGGGAGTCAGCATGGTATCCACCCATCCCGCCTCGACGCCCTTGCACATGCCCGCGGCCATATCGCCATCGCCGGCCTCGAGGCACTTGTCCAAAAGCGTCCGCACCTCCAGCTCGATCATCTTCTCTTCGAGCTTCAGCTCCTCCGAATCCGGCATTCGCTGGGTACCCATGAGAGTCAGCAGGTGCCGTGCCAGCCGAACGGAGCTCGCCATGCCTTCTTTGGTGGGGGTGGCGAAAGCTTCGTCCTCGCTCTTGAGGATGACTGCATTGAAGCCGCCAAGGATCGGGATGACGGCATTCCAGGCGATCATCGCATTCGACTCCTCCGCCCGTGGTGGCCACGCCCCCAGGAAGGGGTAGCAACCGGTATAGAACGTGACGTCATACCCAAAGTCTTTGCAATATTCGTTGCATAACTTCTCACTCACACGTACCATTGCAATATCCTGAACCAAGTTCATATTGAGGCCGTTCTCTAGAAACTGGTATCTGATGCCCTGCTCGGCCCCGAGCAGGGACTGGGAGACCACCACGAACGACCGGTAGCCCGGACTGTCGTAACCGGTGAGATTGCAGGCGTTATGGGCGCAGATCGGGACTCCATTCTCCGTGTAGATGGCCGCCAGCCGGCTCTCGTACTGGTTGATCCTGATCTCTTCCTCGAGAGAGATGTCCTTGCAGTGGGCGACACACTCCTGAAGTGACCTGGTGTTGGCTCCATTCCAACCCGCCGCCAGGGCGATCTCGGAGGCCAGACGACCGTCCTCGTCCGTGGAGTTGAGCGTGATGGGGACCTGCGACTCTCTTCGGATCTTGCGGGCGTCTTCCACGCCGAAATTGACGATTGGCCAGCCGTTTAGCATGGACATGCCTTCTTGCCGGCTTCGCTCTATGCCGAGCGCCGCCCTATCGAAATCGAGCTTGCGGGTATAGGAATCGCTAAAAATGATCCACATCCCGTTCGGAGCCAGCCCGCCCTCCGTCTCGACGTACCGCAGGCCTTCAAGAGTGTATTCCGTGAGCGCGCGGCCGAACTGAGGCATCAGAAGCGGTATGCCCCTTTCTTTCGCCTCTTTGAGTTTGAGTGCATGACTCTTGCCCTGGGAAAGATCCTTGGCAACGGCTATGCACTCGCCGAGGTCTTCAATCTGCTTCCCCGTCTCCCACTGGGTCAGCACTTCTTCCTTGCGGATCCTGAGGAATTCGTCGTCGGGTAGTCTGCGGTTTCTTACCGGCTTTTCCATGTCCCCCTGTGCGCCCTTTCTCGAGCCGCCTGGTTCGACCCCACCTCACCCGTCGACACCACGTCCGGCAGTTGGAAATCTAGTAAATGTTTACTAAATTATCAAGGGGATCCTTTCCGCGGGACAGGAGCGGGTGGTGAGCAGACCCTATCTCAGAGGCGAAGAAAGAAAGCGGCAGATCGTCGAGGCCACCCTTCGCCTTATCTCTCGCGACGGGGTGAAAGGGGCGACCCTCAATCGCATAGCTGCTGAAGTAGATCTCACGCCTCCCGCCCTGTACGGGCACTACGGAAGCAGACGGGATATCTTGCTGGACGCGATGCGCGCCGAGTTCGAAATGATCCTCGATCTCCATCATTCCTCGACAAACCCGAATGCCCTGGAGCGGTTGCGAGAGATCTCCCTGAACCACACGAAAATGACCGAGGAAGAAGGCTTTGCCAGGGCCTTCGTCGAGTTCATCGCCGCCTCACCAGATGAAGGTCTGCGGGAAGCGTTTGGCGCCACTCAGTTGATGCTTGTTGAGGACTTGGCCGACATCATCCGAGATGGCCAGCAGCAGGGCACCATCCGGGAAGATGTCGACGCCGCCCAGATCGCCTGGATGCTCGCCTGCAGGGCGTGGACGGAAGACATCGCGTCGCTAATGGGCATCGCCGAACATTGGAACCGCGGACGCTCCAGGGTGATGCTGGACCACATCCTCGACTTCATCGCGGCCAAATAAGGGCTTGTCAGGATGACGCAGCCCCTCACTCCAAGGCGGGCTCCAGAGCCTCGAAGCCTGCAGCTGCAAGGATCTGAGGTACCACTTCCTCTTTCCCGATCGCCATGATATGGACGCCGTCACAGAGAGCGTTGTCCCTGATCTCCCTAATCATCCGTCCGGCGATTTCGATGCCTTTCGCCAGGCCGGCACCCTTAGGTGCATCGCCCGCGACCGCCTTGGCCAGCTCGTCGATAAGTGGCTGCGGTACGAAGATCCCAGGCACGTTATTGTTCATGTATTGGGCCATCTTGGCGGACGACAACAAGACTATGCCCGCAAGGATCCTGACCGGGTACTGGCGGGCGAAATCCATGAAGTTGGCGAAGTTGTCGAGGTCGTAGATCGCCTGGGTCTGGAAGAATTCGGCCCCGGCGTCCACTTTCTTCTCAAACTTGAAGAGCTGCGGCTCCAACGGGTGGGCTTCCGGGGTTACGATCGCCCCCGCACAGAACTCAACCGGCCCGTCGAGTTGATTGCCGCCCAGGTCCAGGCCAGATTCCAGCAAACGAACGGTCCGCAGGAGCTGGACCGAGTCCAGGTCGAATACACCGGCGGCCTCTTTGTGATCACCCACAGGCACCGAGTCACCGGTCAGGCAGAGTACGTTGTTTATGCCCCGGCTTGATGCCAGAAGGAGGTCGGCCTCGAGGCCCATACGGTTCCGGTCGCGGCAGGTCATTTGCAGGATGGGTTCGCCGCCGTGCTCATTTATTAATAGGCAGCCACCGAGGGACGGGTAGCGCATCACGGAGCTTTGGTGGTCGGTGACGTTGAGGCCGTCCACCTTGTCCTTGAGCAAATCTATGTGATGAACAAAGGTGTCCAGGTTGGTTCCCTTGGGCGGGGCAACCTCGCTGGTCACAACAAAGTTCCCCGAGTCCAGAGCTTCTTTTAGGCGAGACGGCATACAGGCCTCCTTCCTCAGGATATCCGCGTAGCCCGCGGACGAGGCACGACTTGGTGGTTCCTAGGCGGCTGGTACATCCGCATCAATGGGAGCCGGCCTTGGGCCTGCAGCCGCTCGTGGATCAAAGCCCAGGCGCAGTCCATTTCTTTGTCGACCTCACACTTCCCGTAGTTCGTCCCTCCACAGGGTCCGTTCATCAGCCCCTTGTGGCAGGAAACGACTGGGCAGACGCCGGCGGTCTCGCCCAGCACGCAATGGCCGCATTGGCCGCAGGCTTCGCGGAAGCGCCCCGGTGTCTCCTCCACCCCGATAAACATCGTGTCGAGCGCGGGCATCACCGGCCGGTCGACGTAAAGGTTCAGCCGATGGACGCCAAGCGCGCAGGTCATGGCCAGAACGCAACCCGCGTCTTTTATGGTCTGACCGTATTCCTTGACATCCGCTTGGGTCACCTCGTCGCACGCCGTGGGTATCACCGTCCAGCCACTGACCCATTTGTCCATCTGTTCCAGCCGTTCCTTCATCTCCAGGACCTGGTCGATACCGCCTGTTTTTGTAACGGTAGTGCAAGTTCCGCAGCCGACGATAAACACCCTGTCGAGGCCGGCAAGTTGCCGCTCGATCTCGTCAAGGCTCTTCTGCTTCGTGATTGTTTTCATGTTGGTCAGCCCCCTATCTGGCCCGTTCCAGAGCCCTAATCGAGGTCACAGCGGAGGCAACGCCCGGCCTCGAGCGCGGCTTCCTGTTCGGAGTAATTGAGCTCGATCTCGTCGAAACAGGCCGTGCGCAGGGATACGGCCGTAGTCGACACCTCGAGCCTCGGTTGGAGCTCGACGGACTCGGCTATCTCCCGTGGGCCCGAGTCCACCTCGATCTCACGGTCAGCCTTACGGTCATAGATGGTCACGCGAGAGCTGTCTCCCCTGAGATACTTGTCGATCGCCAGGGCCGACCGTCTACCGCCCGCGATGGCTTCGATCACCATGCCGGGTCCGGTGACAAAGTCACCACCGGCGAAGATCCCCGGAACGTTCGTCGCTAGGCTGTTGCCATCAACAACCAGCGTCTCCCAGCGCGTGCGCTCCAATGCGCTGTCTCGAGGCAGGAACGTGAGGTCGGGAGATTGCCCCACCGCTGCAATGACGGTGTCTGCGTCCACGAAGAACTCCGATCCCGGGATCGGCACTGCCCGGCGACGTCCGCCGGCGTCGAACTCTCCGAGGGCCATCCTGACGCATTCGAGGCCCTTGACCTTCCAATCCTCGCTGACGATCCGGGTCGGGCTCACCAAGAAGTCGACGACCACGCCTTCAGCGCCGGCCTCATCGTACTCGACCTCCGACACGGGCATCTCGTCCCGGGATCGCCGGTAATAGACGTGGACTTCCCGCGAGCCCAGACGCACAGCGGTGCGAGCGGCATCAAGGGCGACGTTGCCGCCGCCGATCACAGCGGTCTTCTCGCCCATGGGGACATCTCGTCCCAATCTGACATCGCGCAGGAAGCGGAGCCCATAGTGAAAGCCCTGTATCTCTTCCAGTTCTCCCGGAATGCCGATACGCTGGCTCTGCTGGGCCCCTGCTGCGATAAGAACGGCATCGTAGCCGTCCCGCCTGAGGTCTTCTGCGGTATGGTTGACATTGATCGGCGTGTTGTACTCTATCTCCACTCCACACCCGGCGATATAGTCCACTTCGCGCTGGATGACGGCAGCCGGCAGACGGAACTCAGGCAGGGCGACAGCCAGCATGCCACCTGCGACGGGAAGCGCCTCGAAGACCGTGACCGAGTACCCCATCTTGGCCAGGAAATACGCGCAGGACAAACCGGTGGGGCCGGCTCCCACGACCGCTACCTTCTGATGTTTGGTTCTCGGGAAAAGCTTGGGCTCCGCAGACTTGTTGTCGAACCACCAGTCGGCCGCAAACCGCTTGAGTGAGCGAATGGATACGGGGGCATCCAGTTCTCCTCGACGGCAGCGGCCCTCGCACGGGTGGTGGCATATGCGGCCGCAGATTGACGGGAACGGGTTCCGCTCCCTGATGGTCGCGACAGCGCCCTCGTAGTCACCGGCGGCGATCTGGGCAACATACTTGGGGACGTTGACTCCCACAGGGCAGGTATGCTGACAGGGTGAGATCATTAGGGCATCGCAGACGGCCGCCGGGCATCGTTTCTCCTTTATGTGGGCCTCATATTCATCGCGGAAGTGGGTAAGGGTGGAGATCACCGGATTGGGAGCCGTCTGGCCCAGCCCGCAAAGAGAGCATTCCTTGACGATCTTTGCGACGGAGAGGAGGGTTTCAAGGTCCTCGTCGCGGCCCTCCCCCTCAACGATCCGGGTCAAGATCTGCAGCATTTGCCGTGTCCCCAAGCGACAGGCGGTGCATTTGCCACAGGACTCGGATTGGGTGAAGCTGAGGAAGTAACGGGCCACGTCGACCATGCAGGCAGTTTCGTCCATGACGACCATGCCGCCCGACCCCATGATCGAACCCACCCCGCGCAGTGTGTCGTAGTCGACCGGCAGATCGACCAGGCGAGCTGGGATGCAGCCTCCTGAAGGCCCGCCGGTCTGGATAGCCTTGAGGCGCTTCCCGCGCGGGATCCCGCCGCCGATTTCGTACACGATGGTCGACAGAGGAGTTCCCATGGCTACCTCGACCAAGCCACTGTTCGCGATCTTGCCCGTGAGAGCGAAGACAGCGGTTCCCCTGCTGTTCTCCGTACCGATGCCCGCGAACCAGTCGGCCCCCTGTTGGATGATCTGGCAGGCCATGCAGAGGGTCTTCACATTGTTGATAATGGTGGGCTTGCCGTCCAACCCGGCCTGCGCTGGAAATGGGGGACGGGGACGGGGAGTACCCCGCTTGCTCTCGATGGAGGCAAGGAGCGCCGTCTCCTCCCCGCAGACGAAAGCCCCGGCGCCCTCCATTACCTGAACAGAGAAGCTGAACCCCGAGCCGAATATGTCGCGGCCGAGAAAGCCGCCCTCCTCAGCCTGCGCGACCGCATTCCGCAAGCGTTTGACCGCGAGGGGATATTCAGCCCTCACGTAGACGTACCCCGTCGCCGCGCCGATGGCATAGCCGGCAATCGCCAGACCTTCGATGACGCTTTGCGGAGTCGACTCCAAAATGGAGCGGTCCATGAACGCCCCTGGGTCGCCTTCATCGGCGTTGCAGACCGCGTATTTGACCGAGCCGGCTGCATCGCGACACAGTTGCCACTTGCGCCCTGTGGAGAAGCCCGCGCCGCCCCTCCCGCGAAGGCCTGCCCGGCTTATCTCATCGATCACTCCTTGGGGGGTCATATCCAGCAGGGCTCTCCTCAGCCCGCTGTAACCGCCGGTGGCGAGGTACTGCCCGATATCGTCGGGATCGATGCTCCCGCAGTTGCCCAAGGCGATCCGTACTTGAGACTTGAGCACCGGTAGGTCATCTAGGCGAGAAATCCCGGGGACGGCGCCTTCGCCCCTGGTGGCGAAAGCGAGGTCCGGTCGGGGATCATCCCCGACGAGGTAGTCCTTCACCACCTCGGATGTGAGCTCCGGGGTAAGGTTTCCGAAGAAGACGCTAGGCCGTCCCGGCTTGATAACCTCGATCAGCGGCTCGGCATAGCAGAGCCCGATACAGCCGGTCTGAAGAATCTCCGCTTCCAGGGAGTACCTCTCGAGGTCCTGGGTCAGAGTTCTCATCACATCTTCTGCACCCGAGGCGATGCCGCACGTACCCATACCGATCAAGACACGGAGACCCATCATGCTCCCCCGTTTCCCTCTCCGGTTGTTCCTTCATTGGAGGCGGCTTCTTTGGAATCGGCTTCTTTAGGGGACCCGAGGATCCGGCGGACCTTAGCGGGATTGAGCGACCCATAGGTGGTTGTCCCCACCGTCATGTTGGGAGCAAGAGCGCAGACGCCGATGCAGGCCACAGTCTCGAGGGTGTACTCGAGATCGGGGGTCGTTTCCCCCTCTTCCACGCCCAGCTGTTGCTTGGCCAGCTTTAGGATGGTCTGGCCCCCGCGCACATGGCAGGCGGTCCCGCGACAAACGGTAACAACCTTCTTGCCGCGCGGCTCGGTGTGAAGCTGTGAGTAGAAGCTGATTACACCCTCAACTTGGGCTGGAAAGAGCCCCAATGCCCCTGCTACCGGCCGAATTGACTCAGGCGGGATGTAACCGAACGCCTCCTGGATCTCTTGAAGCAGCGGGATCAGTGCCCAGCGCTGCCCCCGATGACGCGCTATGATCTGCTCGATCTGCGCCTCATCAGGCGGTTGTCTGAGTGGCGCCTCAGGCATAGGGGTGCCCCCTTTCCAGACGGACCGCGCAGTGACCGAGCGCGGGCGTTTTAGATTGTGAATCTAGGATCGCTGGGAATAGGCCGTTCACCCGGCCATCGGGGAATGCCGAGGGTGCAAAGAGCAATCCCCGCGGCTGTGCGTTGGTCACTCTGGCAACAGCCGCAACCATCCCTGTCGCGGACACCACCCGGACCTCCTCGCTGTCCCTGATGCCCAGCCGCTCGGCGTCCACCTCGCTGACCTCCACATATGAATCCGGTGCAAACCGACGCAGGCGAGGTGATCGCGAAGTGCGAGACCCGGTGCCGAACTGAAAGAGCTGGCCCCCGGTAACCAGAATCAGGGGGTACTCCTCGCTGCGTCCTTCTTCCGGAACGTAGTCGACTGAAGAGAAACGGCCGAAAGTGCTGGGAAAGACCTGTTCATAGAGGCGCCTACCAGGCCACGGTGCGGTGTCCCGGACGCCCGGTGCTCCAACACGCTCAGTACCGCCCGCGGCCTGGAAGAAGGGGACCAGCTCTTCTATCTCGCTCTGGACATCCTCCAGAGTCTCCAAACCGAGAGGCGAACCCATAGCGTCCGCCAGAGCCATGATGATCTCCCAATCGGGGCGGCTTTCGCCCAGGGGCGGAAGCGCTTTCCGCACGGGCTGCACCCTTCCCTCGAAGTTGGTGAAAGTACCCGCCTTCTCGGCAAAACTGGCGGCTGGCAGCACCACCGTGGCCAACGCGGCTGTGTCGGTTAGGAATATGTCCTGCACGACGAGAAGCTCGAGCCTGCCCAGTGCTTTCTCCACCGAGGCCGCGTCGGGAAAGCTCGCGACGGGGTTCTCGCCCACAATGTACATGGCTTTGACCCTTCCGGCCGCCGCTTCCGTCATCATCTCGGCGGCGGCCAGTCCGGCCGACGTGGGCAGTGTCAGGTTCCACCGCCGTTCGAACTTCGTACGCCCCGGTTCATCCGCCAGGGAGCAATAGCCCGGTAGAAGCTCCGGCATGGCGCCCATGTCGCACGCTCCCTGCGCGTTGTTTCTAGCCTGAAGGGCGTACAACCCGGTTCCCTTGCGCTCTATGTTGCCGGTCAGAAGCGAGAGATTGGCTAGGGCCTTGACCGTGTCGGTACCCCGTGCAGAGCGGGTGACTCCACCCCCGTAGATGATGACCGCTCTGGTGGCGCTGCCGTAGGCATGTGCCGCTCGCCGTATATCTTCTGCAGCCACGCCTGTCACCTGCTGCACATATTCGAGTGAGTACCGCTGGAGGTGACGGCTCAGTTCCTCAAACCCCACGGTCTTTCTTCCGACGAACTCCTTGTCGAGTAGCCCGTCGGATACGATGACTGAGGCGAGACCGTTTAGCAGCGCCACGTCGGTGCCAGGTTCCTGGCGAAGCCATAGGTGGGCGAACCTGGTGAGCGAGGTCATGCGGGGATCGATGAGAATGAGACGCGCACCCTTTCGCGCCACGGCGCGCTTCACCGCGTAACCCACCGCGGGTGCCGAAGCGGAGAGGCCTGCCCCGATGACTAGGATGAGTTCAGCCGACTCGATGTCGTCAATGGTGCCGACCGTACCGGGATAACCCGCCGTTCCTCCCAGACCGGCATAGGTCGCGGCCCCGCAGAGGCGGGCTCCATTGTCGATATTGGGTGTATGCAGGACACAGCGGGCGAATTTCTGGAGCAGATAGTTCTCTTCGTTGGTCCCCGTTGGAGTGCCCAGAACCGCAAGGCTCTGCGGGCCGGCTTCCCTGATGATTCGCCGAAAACCCTCGGACACCGTCTCCAGAGCCTCCTCCCAGGAAACCGGCTCGAGGCCGTCGGTCCCTCGCATCAGCGGCGTCTTCAACCGCTCCGTGCTATGCACGAAGTCGTATCCATATGCTCCCCGCACGCAGAGCGTTCCCCGGTTCACAGGACCACCGTCCCCGGGACGGGCCCGCGCGATGCGGCCATCTTTGACTTCCAAAGCGATGCTGCACCCGCACCCACAGAACGGACAGGTGGTCGTGACTACGCGCGAAGTCGTGCCTACACCCATCGCGCCCCGTTCGGCAAGTGCGCCGGTGGGACACGTAACTACGCATGTGCCGCAGAAGCTGCACTCCGACTGCTCTAAGGGCACACCTCCCACGGTCGACGGCCGAGAGCCAAACCCCCGGCCCAGGAAGTCGATCGCGCCCTCGACGACCAGTTCCTGATCCGCACGTACGCACCGGCCACACAGTATGCACTTGCTCATGTCGCGCACGATGAACGGGTTCACATCGGTGATGGTTGCCCGCTGGGGGATCTTGTCGAAGCTGGGAACCCCTATCCCCAGCTTGGAGGCTACGCGGTGCAGCTCGCAGCGGTTGCCTTTATCGCAGACCATGCAGCTGTCGGGATGACTCGCCAACATCAACTCAACAATGGCCTTTCGCCGCTCAATGACTCGAGAAGATTGGGTGTTTATGAGCATGCCTGGCTCGATGGCGGTCACACACGAGACGAGCAGATTGGCGGAACGCTCCTCTTCCACCAAGCAAACGCGGCACGCCCCCGTGGGGGAGAGATAAGAATGGTGGCATAGGGTCGGGATGTTAATCCCTGCCTCCTGCGCCAGCTCCAAAACGGTCACTCCCTTGGGGCCCGAAACTTCACGGCCGTCCAGGGTTATAGTCACCTTTTCCACGCACTGCCTCCTCGGCGACCCGGCGTTACTCTTACCCTTGGTAGCGCCTCCGGCGGGCGGTCTAAGCCGCGCAGGCGGCAGTTCGGATCGCATTCACCAAACGGTCGCTCGCGCTTTGCTTGGGTATGAGATCCCAAGCGCCGGCCGCTTTGCTGGCGACTACGTTGTCTGCATCGTCATACTGGGAGAGCATGAGGATTTTGGCGTGATGGGGCTGGCCGCAGATCACCTTGGTCGCTTCCAATCCACTCATCTCGGGCATGCGAATGTCCATGAGAACCACGTCCGGATTTAGCTCCGCTACCTTGGTGACGGCTTCCTTTCCATTCTGAGCAAAGCCGACCACCTGCATGTCCGGTCGCGGACTCAGGAGGGCATGGATGCCTTCTCTGATGAGCGCGTGATCGTCGACGATGAGCACCTTGACCCGAGCCGTGGCCGTGTCCAGCAGCTTGGCTATCCGTGGCATCAGACTCTCGGGCTCAATGGGCTTCACCAGATAGTCCTCAGCATCCATGCAAAAGCCTTCGTGCTTGCGCCATCCGGCCAGAACTTGTTTCTCCGGAGGAGCATCGAGCACGATGATGGGAATCGCCTTGAACAGATCGGTGGAGCGCATGGAGTTGTGGAGCGCAAAGGCGTCTCCGCGGGGCAAGATGGTGCCGAGCACCACCAGATCGGGCGTGCGCGCAGACAGCAGTGTCCAGGCATCCGCCCTATTGTAGGCCAGCTTCAACTCGTACCCATGGGTATCCAGGCAGTCGCCCAGGGACATGCAGAACCCGGGCTCGTTATCTACGACTAGAATTGTCGGCTTCGCTTTCATCTCGATCCCTCCCGCACTGGTTGCGTTAGTCTCAATACTATGAGTTTCGGCTTTGGCGGCAAGGGGTCATTGATCCTGGCCTCGCTGGAATAAACCCGGAATTTGCGGGGCTATAACCCCCGTTTCCAAGGGAGGTGAACACCTGGGATGGGGGGATGAAGGCCCTGGACTTCTAACTCATTTCAAAACGAAACCGCGGCCGCCTGGTGCGCGCCCGGGTGCCCTGTGGACGGGCACGGTTCGTGCGTCCTCGCCTCGCGCTCGTCCGGCGTGTCCTTTGCGGCGGAGCTTCCTTTTGAAATGAGTTCTCAGACCCTGATAATCCCTTTGCGCACGGCGTATTTGACCAACTCAACCCGATCGTGGATTCCAAGCTTGGCCATCAGGCTGGTGCGATGCCCTTCGGCAGTCTTTCGGCTTATGACCAAGAGGTCTGCGATCTGCTGCGTGGTATTGCCCTCCGCAATAAGTTTGAGAACCTCTTTCTCCCGGGACGTGAGCTGGTCATAGGAATCTTCGCCCCGCGGGTGCTCGGCACGCTGGAATTCCCCCACGAGTCGCCGGGCGGCTGAGGGCGAGAGGTAGGAATCCCCTCGATGTACCGAACGGATGCCGGCCACCAGGTCCGAGGAGGCGGCGGTCTTCAGCACGAAGCCTTGCGCGCCCACTCCGAGCGCGTCAAGCACGTGCTGGGCGTCGTCATACTGGGAAAGAATGAGTACTTTGGCGGAGGGGTAGCGGGCGCGTACTCGGCGTGATGCCTCGAGCCCATCCATCACCGGCATCTCAAGATCCATGAGCACTACGTCCGGGAGCAGTTCCCGCACTTTGTCCAAGGCTTCCTTGCCATTGGTGGCCTCACCCACCACCTCCATGTCCGGCACGAGATCTAACAGTGCACTGATGCCGTCACGAAGGAGCGTGTGATCATCGACGATAAGGACTCGTATCTTGGCCATTGCCCGCGTCCTTTATAGGTATCTCGGCCACCACGGTGGTTCCTTGCCCTGGCGCCGATTCAAATCGACAGGTTCCTCCGAGAAGACGTATCCTCTCTTTCATGGCGAATAGTCCCCTGCCCCGGCCGGTTTTCTCGTCTATGCCCCTGACCTTGGAAACATCGAAGCCCTGCCCATTGTCGCGTATGCGAAGAACGAGCCGGTCCTCTATCGTTTCTATGACAATCGACACCTTCGAGGCCCTTGCGTGCCGGGCGACGTTGGATACGGCCCCTTGGACGAATCGGAACAAGGTCGCCTCGACTTCGGGCGCAAGCCGGGGGGGGCCGCCGCGAAGCTCGACCGAGGTCTCAACGCCCCGGAGTTGCAGGGTCTCCTGGGTAAACCGGCGAACCGCCGGCACCAGCCCGGCCGAATCCAAAAGCGCGGGGCGCAGGTCGTTGATGATCCTGGTGAGCTCGTTGGCCGTCTGCTGGGCCACTGCCTCGACCTTCTTCATTCGCTCGATGAGTTCCTCAGTCCTGCCGGAAGTCTCGACCATCTCCACAAGCGCCCGCATGTTAAGTGCCAGCGCGGATATCGATTGACTGGTCTCGTCGTGCAGCTCGTGGGCGATCCTCCGGCGCTCCTCATCTTGCGCGACCAGGTAGTGCCGAGCCAGGCGCTGATAGGTCTCCTGCCCTCTTTTCAGCTGCTCGAGGACTTCCGCGCGCTCTATTGCCACCCCAATCTGCTCCCCAATGGAGTGCAGCACATAGAGATCGTCGCTGCCAAAGCCGCGGGGTTCACGGCTGGCCACGTTGATGGTGCCAAAGACCCGTTGACGCGAGCGTATGGGGATACTGGCGAGTGCCTTGAGACCTTCGAGTGGGAATTCGCTCGCGGCTAAGTCTCCGGCTGCCGCCTCCGGGAACAGCGTGATATCGTCGAAGATGATCGCTCGCCCAGTGTCGACGACCCGCCCCGCGATTCCTCTCCCCACCTCCAATGTGGTCTCCTCTGTGACGTTTCGAGGGAGACCATAGGCGATGCGGTAGCTGAGTGTCTGGCTGTCTTCGTCGACAAGCAGGATACCGCCGACCACTCCGTGAAGAAGGTCGTAGACGCTATCCAGTCCCACCCTGAGAATGGCCTGCAGATCGGAAAGACCGCAAAGCGCAGCCGAGACGCGGCTAAGAGCCCTCAGATGCGCGGACCCGATGGGAGAGCCGTTGTCAGAAGGCCCGCCGGCGCAGGGGACAGGTGTGGCAGCAGCCGCGGTCGGATCCGCTGGTTCCGTTTCGCCCATTGGGACGCCGTGTCGCCTCTCCGGTAAAGCGAAGGATATCGCTCACGATTAGTGACTTTCATGCTAGAGAGTGGGCAAGGCGATGTCAATTGCCCATCTGCGGCCGCAAGGCCGGCGGCGGCGGCTCCGTGGAAGCTGCCCGGCTTCGGCGCGCTGTGGGGTGGCCTACAAAACCACCTCGCTCAGCTGGAATATCGGTGTGATGTCGGTGAAATTCGGAACATCCGCATCGAACATCGGAGACTTCGGCACGCAATAGGTCTGGAAGTCCTCTAGGGAATTGAAGTACAGATGGGCCATGACCACGTACCGCGCAGGCATGCCCGGGGCGGGACCGCCCAGCCCACGCTCCATCTGCACGTCCACCAACGCATCGCCCAAATGCTCCTTGACCAAGGCGAAGTGCTTGTTGCAGTAATAGTCCAGGTCAAAGCGCTTGCCTTCTTCGTTGGGATAGAACACAGTCATCTTGATCATGGCTGATTCCTGACCTTCCCCCAATGTCTGAGTAAATGACGTGGCCAGTATACTTCCGAGCGGTGCGGCGGGCATACGGGCGCGCGGCCAACCGGCCGCGGAAGTCATTCCTTCTACCCCGCGTGATGGCGCGCGGCTGCCGCCCGCTGAATCCAAGCATGCGCCGACTATCCTCAGCGGTGGACGGCGTGCTTTACCGCACGGCGTCGCTGTCGGATCCGCCTCTAGACGAATAGGTTGACGTTGGCCTCGTCGGCCTCAGCCAGGTAAGCGGCAACGCCTGCGTACTCCACCCCGTCGAGGAGCTCTTCCTTCTTGAAGCCGAGAAGGTCCATGGTCATGGTGCAGGCAACGAGCTTGACGCCCTGCTCGATGGCGGCGTCGAGCAACTGGTCCAACGTCATGGCGCCTCCGGACTTGATGACCTTGTTCATCATCATGGGGCCCATGCCCGCAAAGTTCATCGTGGACATGTTCAACTTCTTGATGCCCCGCGGCATCATGCGGCCGAACATACTTTGCATGAGCCCCTTTTCTGTCTTGATCTTCTCCGCTTTGCGAAGAGCGTTGAGGCCCCAGAAGGTAAAGAACAGGGTGACGTCGTCGCCCATTGCGGCGGCGCCGTTGGCGATGATCAGAGCGGCCATCACTTTGTCATAGTCGCCGCTGAATACGATGATTGTCTTTTTGGTGGTATCGGCCATCAGATCTCCTTTCGTTTAGCTGACCAACTCTGTTTGCATGCCGCCGGCCACTTGCTCAGGGATTGGAGCCGGCACCATGTGCTTGCGTAGGGTTGCGAAATACATGGCCAAGGGCCGGTAAGCCATGTGTGACCACTTGCTGAAAGGCACTTCCAGCCCAAGCATGGGCACTACCCCCATGAGATGCACCACATAAGCGACATTCGCCGCCGCGTCCGCACCGCTCCGGTGCAGGACGTGTTGCGCCACACCGGTCAAAGCGACCACCAGCAGCAGGATCAAGAAGATCCAGTCACTTTCGTGGGAATGCTGATGTTGGGCCTCCATTTTCTTCAGCCGGCCGATGATCGCCCATACGGTCGCAAAGATCAGCCCCGCACTTGCCAGGTAGCCGAAGACATGCACGCGCCAATCGATGGTTGCGGCCCACATATACTTCAGGAAGAACATGATGAGCACGAGCATGGTCACGTAGCTCAGCATGAGGGCAAGGTGGACCAGCCAGGGACGCCTGCGCTCGCACTGCGCGTAGCGCTTCTGGGTGATGAAGTGCAGTGGGAAGAGGTAAACCGACCTCAGATAAGCCGCCGCCGGGACCCTCATGGCCCGGGACCGGCCCATAGTTTCACGTCCGACGGTAAACCACCACATCCGGAAGATGTTCGGTATGAGAAGCGCCAGCAACACTCCCGCGAGACTCCAGTCGAAGATGTGGATCGTCGCAGCCGGCAGGAAGGAGTTGGCGCCGTTGTACTCATGGATGTTGCCGCGCAGGAAGCCGAACAGCGAGAAGCCCAACGCGGTGAGGAGGGCCACCACGATGACCGATACGACCTCCACGCGCGGGCGTCGATAGAACAGCCGGCTGATGCCGGTGAAGTCGTAGCGAGAGGTGAGCCATCGGCGCAGGCTCATCATGGTCTCACCCGGCTGCGCGCCCCGCGGGCACAAGGTGGAACACTCGCCACAGTAGTAGCAGAGCCAGGGCTCCAGCCCGCCCTTTAGCCTGTCCTCCATTCCCAGCTGGAGCGCCCGCATGGAGCGCCGGGGAAAATTCTCATGCTCTTCGGCGAGGGAGCAGGTGGCCGTGCAGTTGCCGCAGTTGAAGCACTTCTGCACATCCTCGGCTCCATAGGCGCTCAGCTCCTCGACAAGTTCGGGGTTAACTCTTGTACTCATCCGATCTCTCTCTCGATCGCCTGGTAACGGTAATAGCCCTCGTCTGTGACCTCTTTTTCCTCTCTCACGTAGCCATACTTGCGCATACCCATCACCCAGTAGGTCACCTCGGAGGGGGGAGCCCCGAGCCCTTCTGCGATTTCCGGGATGGTCGACGGGCGACCCTCGAGAAGCCTCAGGATGCGATTCCGCATGATGTGTTCGTCACGGACGATTTCGCGTATCTCACGGTTGGCCGTGGTCATGACGTCACCCCCGCAACTTCCGCGACTTCGGGCACGTTGGCCGCCGACGGGGTAGAAAGCATCCCGTCGATCATGGCGCGGATCTGAGCATCGGTATAGCCCTCCAGGTCAATCGCCTTTGTTGGGCAGACGGGAACGCAGCCGCCACAGCCTTTGCAGGCAGTCTTGTCGATCAGGGCCACAGACTTACCGTTGGGATGGACCTGTTGGGGAGCACCGTATGGGCAAGCCTCGTCGCACAGGCCACACCAGGTGCAGGCGCCGGTATCCACGACGGCTACCAGAGGATCCAGCTCGGCGAAGCCCTTCTTGAGGATGGAGGCGCTCTGAGTGACCGCAGCCAGGCCCGAAGAAACGGCCTCAGCCGAGTTCATAGGTTGCTGGCACGTTCCACAGATGTAGACCCCATCCACGACCGTCTCCACCGGGCGCAGCTTGGGGTGGATCTCGTTGAAGAAGCCACTCTTGCCCACGGGGAGCTTGAGAGCCCTGGTCAACTCCTCATTCGCGCGGGGCACCATTCCTGTGACCAGCACCACCATGTCGGCAAGGATCTCCACCTCATCCCCCTCCGCGAGCAGATCGCGGGTGGTTACCAGGAGCCTGCCTGTTTCCGGATCCCGCTTGACCGAAGGGGGTTCGTGATCAGGCACCTTGAGGTAGACCGAGCCCTTGTTCAGAGACTCGTCGTACAGCTTCTCGTACTTTCCATACGTCCTCACGTCGCGGTGGAGATGATACTGGTGGACACGACCCGGCTTCGCGGCCACCTGTAGCGAGGCGTGCACCGCCGCGGTACAGCAGTAGCGAGAACAGTACCGGCGGGCACTCTCCACGACGTCTGGGTCTTGGCGGCTGCCCACGCAGTAGATGTATACGATGTTCTTGATCGGCCTCCCGTTGTACTCGAGAACGCCGTCGTTGGAGTCGACCAGGCACTTGAACTCAGGGAGAGTGACCACGCCCTCGAGGCCGTAGCCGAATTCCTCTTGGGCCACCGAGTAGACATCGAAACCGGTCGATACCACGATGGACCCCGCCTCCACCGAGACCGTTTCTCCGGTTTCTCGGTCAACTCTTATGTCCACCCGGTAGTTGCCGAAGCTGCCGGATTTGCCCGTCACTTCAGCATTGGTGAAAACGGTGATACCTGGATTCTGGCGAACCTGCTGGACCAGCCCTCCCACAAGCTCACTTCCGTTCTTGCCGTGGGGATACATCTCACCAAAGCCGGCCACCCATCCGCCCAGTCGCGGCTCTCTCTCCACCAGGAATACAGCTATGCCTATCTCGGCCAGCCCCAGAGCCGCCCGCAGGCCTGCGACGCCGCCGCCGATCACTACCGCTTTGGGCACGGTCTCGACGACGATGGGCTCCAGCGGAACGGTAAGCCGTGTCCTGCCCACGCCGGCCTTGACCAGTCGCGTCGCCTTGGCTGTCGCCCCTGCATGGTCGTCGGTGTGCGTCCAGGAGCACTGCTCCCTAACGTTGACCTGCGTGTACTGATACGGACTGAGGCCCCCTCGCTTGGCCACTCCCCTGAAGGTGAAGGTGTGAAGCTTCGGAGAGCAGGAAGCGACGACGATGCCGTCGAGGTTCTGCTCTTTGATGTCTTCGATGATCTCTTGCTGCGTTGCGTCAGAGCAGGTGAACATTGCGGTCCGGGCCACAACCACGTCCGGGTCGGACCTCAACTCTTCCACTACTTTCTCGACGTCGACGTAGTCGGAGATATTGCCACCGCAATGGCAGACGTAGACGCCGATCTTCCGTCCGCTCATCGTGCAACCCCCGCGGCCTTCGCAGTTGACGAGCCGGTCGCCGATGCCGGCCCCGTTTCGGTCGTTGACGCCGCAGGCGCCCCACCGTTTGCCGGCTCAGCCGCGAGCTTCTCCGCGAGCGCCGCCGCGTCAGTCGCGGGGCGCCCGTGTCTCTCCAGGTAGGCGGCCGCCTGAGCGGCCGCTCCCCCTGCATGAAGGATCGAATCGGGTATGTCCTTCACCCCGGAAGCAGCCCCGGCTACGAAGACTCCCGAGATATTGGTGGCGCCGGGATTCACATCTTCATTGGATTCACCGACCCAGCCGAACTCGTCAAGCCTAAGGTCGTTGCCGGGGAACAGACGGGCAGCTTCGTCGTTGGGCCGCACACCCACCGCCAGCACCACCATGTCGTGTTCCGTCTCAGTGACGGTCCCATTCTCGATGTCTTCGTAGCGAAGAAGCAAGTTGCCATTGTCTTTTTCGGAGATGCTGGCGACGCGTCCCTTCACGAAGTTGGCACCCATTCCCTTGGCCTGCTCGTAGAACTCGTTGTATCCCTTGCTGGGTGTACGGACATCCATGTAATAGACGGTGACATCGGCGAGGGGAAGAGCGCCCATGATGAGTTGGTTGTGCTTGATGGAATACATGCAGCAGATTCGCGAACACATCGGGTTGCCTAGAGTCTCGTCCCGCGACCCGGTGCAGAGAATGAAGGCTATGCTGTCCGGCACCTTGCCATCGCCCGGCCGCACCACGGCGTTATAGGGTCGCGTTGGGGCGAGGAGCCGATCCATCTGCATGCCTGTGATCACGTTCTTGAACTTGCCATAGCCGTACTGGGGCTTGAGATCGGCTGGGAAGAGGGTGTAACCAGTGGCGAGAAGAACTGTGCCGACCTCGGCTTCGATCTCCTGCTCCTGCATCTTGAGGTCGATGGCGTGGGCGGGACAGATGTCCACGCAGGAGTTACATTCCGAGCAAACACCGCAGTCAAGGCAGCGGGCCGCTGCATCCAGCGCCTCCACCTCGGTCATGGTCTCTTCGTCGGGGTAGAATTCACCGGGCGCCAGTTTCACAGCCTCGCGCGGAGCGCCGGCCGGTAACTCCCGGTACGTGCTCTGCCTGGCGAGCACTGCTTCTTTGTCCACCATCTCCAGCCGGCGCTCGAATTCTTCCACGTCCATTGCCTGCCCATGCAGCCAGCGATCGATCATGAAGGCGGCCCGGCGTCCCTCGCCGGCGGCGGAGGTGATCATTGTGGGCCCCGCCACGGCGTCTCCTGCTGCAAAAACGTCTGGGATGCAGGTCTGGAGGGTGCCTTTGTCGACCTGGAATGTCCCGCTGGGGTTGATGGGTAGTCCGAACTCGCCGGAATCCGGCCTCATCCCGGCCGCAACGACAACGAGATCACCCTCCACCGTGCCCGCGCGTTTGTCGGAATACTTCGGGTTGAACCGGCCTTTCTCGTCGAGCACGGAGATACACCGCAACAGGTTGATGCTCCGGACGCGCTCGTCGCCCTCGAAATCGCGCACGCCACAGGAGTGTCGGAAAGTCACCCCCTCAGCTTTCGCCTCCGCGATTTCCCACGGATGAGCAGGCATTTCTTTCAGCGACTCAAGACTGAGGACCTCGACCGAACCCGCGTGCAGGCGCATCGCGGTGCGGGCTGCATCGATGGCGACGTTACCACCGCCGATGACGACCACCCGCTTGCCGGCGACCTCGAGCCTCTCGCCAAGCTTCGCGGCGCGTAGGAATTCTGTGGCCCGCACGATACCTTGAAGATCTTCACCAGGGACCCGCAATTTCGCCCCCAGGTGAGTGCCAATGGCTACGAGCACCGCGCTGAAGCCCTGCGCCTTGAGAGCTTCCAGATCTTCGATGCGGCTATTGGTCTGAATCGTCACCCCGATGTCCGTGACGTTTGCGATGTCCTGCTCCACCACCTCGATGGGAAGACGGTACGGCGGCAAAGCCAGACGCATCATGCCTCCCGGTTGAGGCGCGGCCTCGAATATCTTCACCTCGTAACCCTTGCGGGCCAGGTGCCAGGCGGCGGTAAGCCCTGCAGGGCCAGAGCCAACGACCGCCACCTTCATGCCGTTGGCGGGAGGAGTTTCAGGCGCGACCCTGGGTTTCGCATAGTGCATATCGGCCACGAATCGCTTCAGTCGACGGATACTGAGAGGCCCCTCCAGATTCCCCCTCGAGCACTCCGATTCGCAAGGGGCGTAGCAGGCCCGTCCCAGGCTTCCAACCAGAGGCGTCGCATCAGCGACCAACTGAAATGCCTTCTCGTACTCGCCGCTGCGGACCAGAGCCACGTACCCGTGCGCTTTGATGCCCGCCGGGCAATTGAAGGTGCACCGCGAGGTCCCCTGACGTTCGATTACGGCCTTTTTCGGTACTGCCTGGGGGAAGGCAATGTGCGCCGCACGCCTCGACACGAGGTCGGCGTTAAACTCGTCGGGAACGGCGACCTTGCACACCATCTCGCATTGCCGGCAACCCGTGCAGGCCGTCTCGACGACAAAGCGAGGCTTCTGTTTGATCCTCGCCCGAAAGCCTCCGTCTTGCCGCTCGATGGTTTCTACCTCGGCATAGGTGAGGACGGTCAAGTTCGGGTGATGGATGGTGGCTCCCATCTTCGGAGTGGAGATACAGCTGGCGCAATCGAGCGTGGGAAAGACCTTGCTCAGCAGGATCATCTTGCCGCCGACGCTCGCCTCTTTCTCGACGACGAGTACCTTGTAGCCCATATCGCCCAGCTTGAGAGCGGATTCCATCCCACTGATGCCGCTCCCGATGACCAGTGCGTCGTACTTCACACGGTTCAACGCATCGTCTTTCATGCAGCACGCTCCTTCGCGGATGCTCCGCCCGATGGCCCCAACTCGATGAGCGCCTTGGAAAACTCGGCCATGTAGTTGACGAAGGGCTCGGCGCACACCGAGCAAACGGCGGCCATCTTCACCCGGCGAGGCTCGTGGCCCCTCTCCTGGAGCATCACCTGCGCGTCAGACATAATCTTGGCGCTGTGCTCCGCGCAATCCGGCAGGTAGGCGCACTCCTCTCCATCAGAGGCGATGAACACTCCATCGAACCCCTTCTCTATCGCGTAGACGATCCAATCGGGCCTGATGCCACTGGTGCACGGAAGGCTGATCACCATGACAGTCGGTGAGTAGTGCAAATGCGAACTGCCCGCCAGGTCAATGCCTGGATCCGAAATGTTGTGGGTCGAGAAGACCAGAATCTTCGGGCTGAGGCCCTCCGCCGATGTCATGTTCGCCCCCGGGCGTCTACTTGAGTTTCTTCACGAATAGCTTCATATAGCCGGGCTCGTCGATCACCCCGAGGTATTCGTGGCCCAGCTTGTTGGCCCAGGCAGGCAGGTCTTTCGTAGTGCCCGAGTCGGTCGCAAGGACTTCCATGATCTGGCCTACTTTGACCTCGGCCATGCCTTTCTTGGCAGCAAGGATCGGTCCCGGGCAGGAAGTGCCGCGAGCGTCGACAACCTTGTCGCCTTTGAGCGTGGACAGATCGGTCATCATCGTCTCCTTTTTCCTATTCTCGTTACCTGATCAGGCTTCTACAGCTGTCTCGGCGCCCCTCGACCCGTCGCCGGTGCCTTCAGCACTCATGGCAAACACGTCAGCTACATCGAAGATCTCGGCGGCAGTATGCAGGGCGGTCCCCTGGGCTTGGTGCTCCTCGACGATTGCCTGCCGCATTGTGGCGCAGGCTTCCATGAATTTCGGATTGGCGATCGAGTAGTAAACGGTCTGCCCCTCTTTTCGAGGTCGCACCAGCAACGCTTGCCTCAGGATGCGGAGGTGCTGTGACACGTTGTGCACCGAAATGCCCAAGTCCTCGGCAATGTCTGTAACGCAGCACTCGCCGTCCTTGAGACCGTACATGATCGCGAGGCGGTATTCGTTTGCCAGCGCTTGGCACACCCCCGCGTGCATCTTGAATAGAGGTCGCATATCCACGGGCGTGACTCCTAGCTCCAAAACATTAGCATCGTAGTAATGTATTTTCGTAATCTCTTATTTGCGACTTTTATGATATACGTGCTAACTACAATAAGTCAAGAGGGGGATGCACGGAACTCCGCCGGTCAGTCTGCAGCGGGCCAAATGCCCGTTCAATTGACACGCTCCATCACCCTTGTACAATCCTTATTAGAGGGTGTGGCGCGTTTGCGACGCCCGGTCTGTCGGCAGGAAGGGAGAACGCGTATGAAGATTGGTAGACTGCGAATCTCGAAGAAGCTCCTGTTCACCACCGTACCGGTGGTGCTTCTGTTTGGAGGTGTGGGAGCTGCCTACGCTGCCGATGCCTTGCCCTTCACCGACATTGCCGGGCACCCGGCCCAGCAGGCGATCGTGAATGTGGCCGCCCGCGGGATTATCAAAGGCTATCCTGACGGTACCTTCCGCCCCAATGATCCCGTCACCCGCGCTCAGGTGGCCACCTTCCTCGACCGTCTGCAGACGGAGGAATTGACGCCGATCGCAGCGCAGCGGGGATGCCCCGACTGTCACCAAGGGCCCTTCACTCTGAAGAACGAAGCAGTGAACAACGGGGGAGCGGCGGCGCACTCTGGCCTTGCGGACGGCGCCGGTGAATCTGATTGCCTGATTTGCCATGCTCCAGGAACAGGCGATAGAGAGGGCAAGGGCAATGTGGCCCCCATCTCCCTACGCGACATCGTCCATCCGGTCCATATGGGCAGCAAGATCTTCCTCGCTGAATTTGTGGGCAACTGTTTTTCCTGTCATAACGTGTCAGGCGACGGTACGTTCCAGGTGCTCGCTCAGGGGGTCGACACCAACGACAAGGGGGTCCCCAATACTTTACCGATTCCCGGTGCGGTGGATCCGCAGTAGTTCACGATCTTCTTGAGCCTCTGGCGGTTTTGCTGACGAGGCCGAGACAAATCGGGGAGGGGCCGGCTCACGCCGGCCCCTCCCACACTACCCGGACAATGCGGACCGGTTCCCGCGGTTCGTTGAGCCTCCTGCAGACGCGGTGAAGGACGGCGTCAGCCCCCCGCATAAGCCGGCCCCGTCGGGCGAGCCATGCTCTAGATCCGATACCCACTCCGACTCAAAGCCGCTGCATGCCTTTTCTGCCTCGCCGCACGACGACGCTCTGACTGGTCGTCCTCTCTGAAGACGCCGCTTTTCGGCCGCCACCGATCTATAGACACGGTTTTTGAGTGCCACATGTCCGTTGTGAGCCACAGAGCCTGGGTCTCTCCGCCGACCACAACCACATTTATCTTTTCCGGGGAGGTGTACGGGGCGATCACCGCGTCTTTGGGCAATTTGAGCCACGAGGCAAACGGCTCCATTCCACTCCGAGCGAAGGGCTCGACTAAAGAGTAGACCACGTCCGACCCCCAGAACTGGCCCGCGGTCATCTCGAAGTTCTCGCACAAATAGGTAGAGAGCTTGTCCGGCCGGTCGAACCCCTGCTCCACAAGGTGGTTGGCCACCAGCGGATCCATGACCAACGTCAGCGATTCCTTGAGGCAGGGGAAGGCCTGCATCATGATCAGTGTCTCTTCCTGTGCGGGCCGGCAGCATCCAGCTGCCCCCATGCTGTTAATGGCGCTCCATCCCTGGAAGACGCTGACCGTGCTTTCCTCCTTTTTGAAGCCGTGGCGGACGTGGAACGGCTCCCACACACTGCGCTCTTCGTTTTCGGCGAATGTCATGTTGTTGTAGTTCAGGTTACTGCCGAGGGACGCCATGAAAGTCTCGCCAAGGCGCGCATCCGCGAGGTTCATCGTCATGAGCGTCCAGGCCCGGCCAATCACCGTGTTGGCGTGGTTGAAGGGACTGAGCGCTCCCAGCCCGGAGTTCATCCCGATCTCTTCCCGGATGGGCCCATTCACAACCGCCATCCTGGAGAACGAGGTCGTCGAGCTTGGCATGGAGGCTTCCTCACTTGCCGCCAGTGCCAAGATGACGGGCAAATGTTCCGGGCCGGCACCTGCCATCACGGCGCTGATCGCCACTTTCTCCACCGTGTATTCCAGCTTCTCCTGATGGATGGTCACTGTCATCCGGCCTACGATTTCATCGGGGTCGGCGCCGGTTCCGGTCAACATGTGGGCAACGCGCTCCTCGGTGGGCAGTATGATCGGTGCGCCATCCGTCCACCCGCTCTCCAAGAACAGCTGATGCAGGCTCTCCTCTCTGTCCGGTCGGAGAAGCCGCGGCCTGGGAGCTCCCCGTGCGGCTTTGGGGTTCTGCTCTTCCGGGCTCAACGGCCGGGTCAACGCAGCGACCACCTGCTCCATCAAGGGTTTGCCGGTAACCGGATCGTTTCCCTCAACGTACCTGCGAAGAACTTCGCGGGGTCTTCCGACTAGTGGATATGGGGCGTAGCTGAACCGTAGCCTCATGCCGTGGTTACAGGCATCCTGTTCCACGTACTCGGCAAATCGGGCACTGCATATCGGCGCGGTGGGTATCCCGTATTTCGATTCCAGCTCTCTACAGTGGGCGGCGAGACTCGTCGCGCAGCCATCTCAGCCACCTACGCCGAAGATCACGGCGTGAGCTTCCGTCCTGGCGTCCTGCCACATCTGCGGCTCATCCAGAAACATGTTGCCCGTCTTGTGACGGAGCACGGTCTTCACGCTCGGCATGGTGCGGGCAAACCACGCGACCACCTCTTCCAGGAACTCCCATCCGCCCCCGAAGCCGATGTCGATGAGGTGAATCGTCTTACCTTCCAGAGAGTCCAGCCGCGGGGCAAGCGCGAGCGGCTCAATTACGTTGGTCGGCTGTCCCCTGGGATCGAGGACTGTGACCAAAGAGCCGGCGGCCTTGAGCGCCATATCAGTACCCCCCGAGATACGTCTGAGATGCCTGTATTGATGCCTTCCCATCCATTCAACGGCCACGTTAACACGTCGCCGGCCGTCGACACGAGCACTGCATAGTCCCCGATGTCACAAGCACGGGGGTCAGTAGATGGAGCAGCCGGTGGGCAAGGGAATGGGGGGAGCCGGCTGTGCCGGCTCCCCCCATTCAAAGTTGCCTAGGCTTTGATTTCGCCAGAACGCTGCCGCGCGTCACAGTCGCTAGGACACTCCAAGCGGCAGGACGGCGCCAGCCGCACCCAGCTACGTGTAGTTTATTGGCTGAAGCTTCGCATCGGTCGCGATGGCCGGACCCATCTTGTTGTCGACGACGACCAGCTCGAAGGGCCACTTGCCGGTCCCCTTTATCCATTGTCCGCCTACCAACGGAGTCCTGTACACGTTGGGAACCGGGTGCAAGGAGTTCGGATCGACGGGCGAGGTGAAGTCGATGGGACCGCCGATCGTCTCCATCTTGGTGCTGCTTATGGCCTTCACGATCTCTTCTTTGTCGTCCACATTCGTAGTCCGCTTGAGAGAGTCGACGACTACTTCGAACACCCCGTAGTGCAGCAAAGGCTGTGTCCATTGCAGCCCGGTACGGGCCTCGAAGTCGTCCGCGAACTGCTGGCATGTCTCTCCGGTGAGCGAGGACTTGAACGGATGCCGTGGCGTCCACCAGACCTCGGTCGACAAGCCGTATCCGCTGGGCCCGATAGCTTCCAGGCCGAGCGGGAACAAGAGAGCCCTGCCGACCGTGGCTACCGGGGGCTTGAAGCCCTGCTGCAGCATCTGGCTCCACATCACCGGGAAGTCCGGCGGTATGGGGACGCCGGTCAGGATCTCGCAGCCGGCTTTCTTGATATCAGTGATGATGGAGGTGTAGTCCTCAGTGCCGTTCTGGTAACCGCCCGCATACACGACCTTGTATCCAAGCGCCGGCACGACGCCCGGGAACCCAATTTTGGGATCAGCCCAAGCATTGCCGTCCGCGTCATTGGGCCACATACCGGCGACCAACTTATTCGTCTGCATGCTTTCCCACATGCTGGTGAACGTGCCTTCGATGTCCTCGAGACCCCAGAACGCGTGCCACGTCCACTTGAAACCCTCGGCTGGTGGATTCCGGCTGAGGTAGTAGGCCTGCCAGGGAGCGTCATTCGAGAACATGGGACAGCCCATGGCCTCGGCCTGCCCGGCCACGGGAGTGACAGTGTCGTTGGTGGAGGCCGCCATGATGACATCGACCTTGTCATTCGTAATGAGGTCGCCCCCTACCTGGGCTGCCCGGTTGCTGTCGGATTGACTGTCCCTGACCAAGATGGTGACGGGATGATTCTTGCCGTCTCCGCAGACGAGCCCGTCCTTGACGGCCTCTGTCCACCGCGTAGCACAGTATTGGTCAGGAACCCCGAATAGAGCGATGGGACCGGTGAGTGGTGATACGAAGCCCACCTTGATCTCGCGGCCCGTTTCGGCACCCGCGGAGGCCGATGTGCTGGTAGCGGCGGAGGTGGTTGTCGTGGCGGCAGCGCCGGTGGTAGTCACCGCCGCAGCGCTTGTGGTGGTGGTCTCACTTCCACCGCAGGCGCTCAGCACCCCGCCGAGCCCGCCGGTGACAGCGATCGCGGCCCCGGACAGGCCTGCGATCCGCAAGAATTCGCGACGACTCAAGGCCTTCGCGTTAGGAACAGAGTTCTCTCCCATCTCTCCGGGAGTCTGTTTCGAGTTCGGCATCGCCCCCCCTTGGATTTCGCCGATGACTGAAAGCAGGAACACAACAGGACTGCAGCTACTGGAAACTCATAAACTGGTTAGTGGCATGACCTCCATTTCTCCAGATAACTAGGTGTCCGCTGTCTGTTGCCGAAGGCAACACGAAGACACGAGAGGCTATTAATTATACTACTGGCTGTCCAGTAGGTGCAATAGGATATTAAAGAAATCAAGTCACTAATCTATTGGGCGCCGATAGCGACCTAGACCGACTCGTCGCTCCCGTACCCGCCAAGGCACCTCTTCACCGGGTTCTGCCCGTCTGCAAACCCATGGTCCGCGCTCCCGCTCCCTAGTCCCTCTCGAGGAACACGGACTCGAGCGATGTGCTCTTCTCCCCCACCTCGACCGGCATGCAGAGGTCTTCGTAGCCTTTCGCTTTGAAAGTGACCACGTACTCACCGGGATCGAGTCCATCCACCTTGAAGTCGCCGTAGTTGTTGGTTTCGGCTTCGCCCACAGCCCGCCCGTCGCTTGCGAGCGTCACCCTCACGCCTTCGGCCACCTCGTCGGTATCCTTATACACGACGTTCCCAGCGAGGAAGACCTTGTTCCAGCGGTGGATGTTCCTGAAGAGCACTCGGGGTTTCGTGGCAAGCGAGGACCGGTACTCCTGAAGCTCCTCAGACTGGACCATCCTCGCCATCTCCCCGTCTTCGGCCAAAACCAGGGTTATGGCTTCCGTGGGGCAGACCTGGCTGCAACGTGTCTGGGTCCAGCCTTCGTCCATCAGATGTGCGCAGCCCGTGCACTTCTGGGGGAGATTCGCTTCTTCGTTCCAGTAGATGGCTCCGTAAGGGCAGGTGGACACGATCTCCTTGTGGCCCTTGGCTTTCTCGGGATGGATGATGACGAGACCATCGTCTCTACGATAAATGGTGCCTGCCGGGGAGTTCTTGATGCAGGGAGCATTGCCGCAATGCTGGCATAGAAGCGGGAGGTAGGCGACATCAATCAGCGGGTACTGGCCCCGTTCTTTGCGCTCAATGTTCAGCCAGCGGTGGCCCTGATGGGGCTGGGCGGCTGAGTAGGGGGGCCAGTCGTTGCCTACGAACTCGTCCTTATCGGCCAGGAAGCAGTTATTGCAGTCCTGACAGCGGGCGATGTCGATAACCATGTTCCACTTTTTCATTTGTGTCTCCTATGAGTGTGGCGGCCTACACTCCGTCGCCGTTCCATTTCTCGACCTGCACCAGGCACGAGTTGCATGCTTGACCGGGTGAGGTAGGCGTTATGAAGCGCTTGGGGGTAAGGATGTTGATGCAGCCCGCCTTGTCCGGCGAATGGCCCGGTGTGCCGACCGGCAGGTAGTCGCCGCACGACTCGTAAGAGTGGACTGCGCCGGGTGGCAGCCGTTCGGTCACTTGCGCGGCCAGGATGACGGAGCCGCGGTCGTTGAATGTGCGGACCAAGTCTCCATCGGCTATGCCTCGGTCGGCCGCGTCCTTGGGATTCATGCGCAGGATCCAGTAGTAGTGGCCGTCTTCCTTGAGGACGCGGTGGTTCTTTATCTCGCTGGTCCAGGAATCTTTCAGGTCCCCGACTGTGTGGAAGCTGTACCTGGGATGAGGCGAGACCATAGCCAGTGGATACTCTTCGAAGAGATCGGGGGTGTGGTGGCCCTCCCAGCTCTCCAAGTACTGGGGACCCATGACCGGACGTTCCGGGTCGACGCCCTCCGACTCGTAGAACCGCCTCAAACTGTTGGAGACGAACTCGACCTTGCCTGTCTGGGTCTGTAGACCTTTGCCACCGATCTGATCCCACGGAGGAGGCCCCCAATCCGGCGTGTCCTTCGGCCGGTCCTCCGCAAACCAGCGAAGACCGGGCGTCGAGGCCTGACCTTCAGGCACGGGCACAACGTAGTAGCCCTTTTTCGCGAAGTCCTCCCAGCTCACGCGCTCGGAGAGGTCCGACACGTTGAACACCCGCTTGACCCAGTCGAGCTCGGTGTGACCGCCCTCAGTGTAGATGTCGGCGAACCCCAGGCGTTCGGCCAACGCAGCGAAGATTTCATAGTCGCTCTTCGAATCTCCGAGTGGTTCGATGCATTTTTTCTGAAACACGATGATCCGGTGATTCACCTGGTCGAACTTGTGAGTGCCATAGCCGGAAGGATGGGCCCAGTCGCCGATATCCCAGCGCTCGAAGTTGGTGCAGGCGGGAAAGATGATGTCCGCGTATTTGGTCTCGCCCTCGAACCAGATCGACTGATTGACGACGAACGGGATCTTGCCCTCGCGATATGCGTTGACGTAGCGGTTGGTCTCCGTCATCGTGCCGAAGAAGGCACCCCCGTACCGGTAATACATCTGCACCTGGGGATACCCGGGGGAGGGGTACTGATATTGCTTGAACTGCATCTCGATGGATCCCCCGGCGAATCCCCTACTGCGCCATTCGAGCTTCTCGTGGTTCATCATTTCGGGGATCAGGAGACGGTAGCCGATCTGTCCCTCCGGACCGTGCTGCGGGTTAGTGACGGGCCCCCCATTGGGCCACATGCGCGCGGCAAGCCGGTAGCCCGCCGCGGTGTGAGAGGTGTCGTGGGAGATTCCGCCCTCGGCATAGCCGGGGAACCAGAAGCTCCGATCCGCAGGTACGCCTGCGGCAGTGGAATAGATGTTTATCCCCGGTTTGCCCAACCCTTGCATCGTAGCGAGCGCAATCATCGTGCGGGCCCACTCGGCGCCATAAGACGCTCGGCACGCCCCGCCGAAACCGCCGATGCCACCTGCGGCGAGCATGGTCCTCTTCGATCCCCATTCTCGCGCCAGCGCTCGTATCTCTCGGGCCGGGATGAGGCACTCCGACTCGGCCCACTCCGGGGTCTTGGGGCTGCCGTCACTCTGCCCGAGCACGTACCGCATCCAGTCGTCGAAGCCATGAGTGTGGGTCGCGACGTATTCCTTGTCGTAGAGACCCTCGGTAAGCCAGACGAACGCTATGGCCAGGCCCAGCGCGACATCGGTGCCCATCCGAGGGGCGAACCACTTGTCGGCGACGAGCCCTGCCGTGTGGTTATAGTACGGGTCGATGAAGATCATCTTCACGCCGAGCTCTTTGAGCCAGCGGCGCCTGACGGTGCTTTCATGGCTGGCGTAGACCCCGCTAGTACTCTCGGGATCGGCCGACCAGAAGACGAACATCTCTGTGTTCTTGAGGGCGTCTTCGAGTAGATCGTACTGCTCCGGGATGCCGAGCCGTCCGCTGAACCCCCACATATGATCGCCGCCCCATTGCCAGCCCTCCCAGCTATCGGGATTATGCTCGATGAAGGTCATGCCCCAGAGATTCATGAAGCGGTTGTAGGCGCTGAATCGGTACCCGACGTTGCCCCACATGTGGTGCGACGACGTGGTGCTCATGATGGCCGCCGGACCAACCTCTCTCTTGAGGCGGATCATCTCCTCGGCCACCATGTCCAGGGCTGCGTCCCAGCTTATCGGTTCGTAGCCGGATTCCCCTCTCTTACGGATATTGCGGGCGCCCTTGGGGTTGAAGTCCACCCTTTTCAGCGGAGTGAGGATACGCTTGGGGGAGTAGATGGTGGATTTGTGGGCCGCGGTCCAGGGCGAGAGGGTCGTCCTGCGCGGCGGGGTGAAAGACCTGCCTCTCGCCCGTATGGTCCAGGAGGAGCCGTCGCTATCGTCGAGCTGGAGAGGGATGATTCGCACTATCTCCCCATCTCGAACGTCCACATGGACGGGGCCTCCGGTCGTGAGGTTCGTAAGTCTTTTGCTCTTTTCCATTTCTGCCTCCTTCTGCCGCAGATCATTCAGCTCACTTGTGGCCGCGCGACAGACTTACGTGTCTATGTATCTTCCATCCCCGAGGTCTCTCTGGGCACGAAACCGTATTCCTCGGTGTGGAAGACCTCTTCGGAGAGCTCCTCGTCGGTGGCCTTGTAGACCTTGCAGAGAAGACAGGTGAGATCGGGCGAGCCATACA
>JAMDEO010000236.1:941-12823 GCA_023483915.1 Actinomycetota bacterium | reverse complement strand
CGATGGCGCTTTGGCCCTCACTTCGATACCGGCCGGCCTGATCGTGGTTGGCCCCGGAGCTGTGGGCTGCGAATGGAGTCAGATCTTCGCGCGACTCGGGACGGCTGTCACCCTGGTCGAGATGCTCCCCCAGGTCTTGCCCCGCGAAGATGCGGAGGTGGGCAAGGAGATGGCCAAGATTCTGAAGGCCGAGGGCGTAACCATCCACACCGGCACATCTGTATCGGCAGTGAAGGATCTTGGCCCGGAAGTGGAGGTAGAACTTGCCGACATGGCCGGCGGAGCGGTCGGCCCCACCGGTACCGGCGGCGAAGTCGGTACGGTCAGGTGCGAATACATGCTGGTTGCGGCCGGCCGCGGTCCTCTCACTGAAGGCTTGGGCCTGGATGCCGCTGGGGTCGAGACGGACGCCAAGGGCTGGATCGTCACGGATGAGTATCAGCGCACCAATGTACCCTCCATTCTTGCCGTTGGTGACGTCACAGGGCAGGCGTTGCTCGCTCATGTGGCTTCGCGGCAGGGTATTGTCGCGGTGGAAAGACTGGCCGGTCTGTCGCCGTGTGGGCCAACCATGTGCACCCCCAGGATCCTTCCGAAGTGCGAATCCGCCACCGATCCGGAGGTGGCAAGCGTCGGCTTGACGGAGGCCCAGGCGCGCGAGAAGGATCCTGCCGTCAAGGTCGGCAAGTTCGTGTTTTCCGCTAACGGACGAGCCGTCGCACAGGGGATCGAGGGAGGCTTCGTGAAAGTGGTGGCGGATTCGCACTTCGGAAGGATCCTGGGGGTGCACATGGTTGGCCCACACGTGGGTGAGATGCTACCGGAGGCCGTTATGGCCTTGGAGTTGGAGGCCACCCTCGATGAGTTCACGTCAGTGATAAGGGCCCACCCCTCGTTGTCAGAAGCGGTGGGCGAGGCGGCCTTGGCCGCCGGTGGTCGCGCGCTCCACATGTAGCCTGCTCGGATAGTTAGGGGGCATATGATGCGTGCCGTTGTTCTCCAGCCGGGGCATAGGATCGGCGTCGCCGACGTACCGGACGCAGGGTTGGCGCAACCTACGGACGTGGTCGTAAGGGTCTCGCTCGCGGCGATCTGTGGCTCCGACGTGCACATCAAACGTGGGGGCATACCGGGCATTGAGCCGGGGGAGATCCTCGGCCATGAATTCGTGGGGGTCGTCCACAAGACCGGGGCGGAGGTCAGGCGTTTCCGGGTGGGAGACAGAGTGGCCTCTCCGCCGGCCCTGTGGTGCGGCGTGTGCCCGGCTTGCCAGCTTTCGACGGTGCAGAACTGCGTCGAGATGTCCATGTATGGCGGCGGGCCGTTTCTGTCGCCCATGGGTCTCAGCGGCGTCCAAACGGAATTGGTTCGGGTGGCGAATGCGGACCTCGTCTTGACCAGGATTCCTGCCCACGTGCCCGATGAACAGGCCGTCCTGGTCATCGACATGTTCAGCACGGGCTATCATGCGGCAAACGAGGCCAAGATCAAGGTTGCTGATTCAGTTGCCGTCTCCGGTTGTGGCCCCGTAGGACTCTGCGCGATTCTCGCTTCGTGGCAGCACGGTGCAAGTCGCGTGTTCGCCATTGACCAGTTCGCGAATCGCCTTGGCTTAGCGGAGCGCTATGGAGCGATCCCGGTCAATCTGAGCCATGAAGATCCGGTGGAGACGGTAATGGAGGCCACAGGCGGGGAGGGAGTGGACGTAGTCTTGGAGGCCAGCGGCAGCACGAGCGGGCTGCTGAATGCCACTCGGATGATCAAGAAGTACGGCACAGTCTCTTGCGTGGGCCTTTTCGGCCAACCGGTCGAGTTCCCCGTGCATCAGTTGATCTATCGCGGCATCAGGCTGACCATGGGACTCGGAAACCTGGTACACGTTCCCAAACTCATGAAGCTTGTGGAGCACGGCCGCGTTGATCTGTCGGCCCTGGGAACTCATACTTTTCCCCTTGAAGACGCCGTAGCCGCGTATGATCTGTTTGAGAACCACAAGGACGAATGCTTGAAAGTCTTCCTCCGCCCATGAACCGACTTCCGGGTGGCATCACATAGCTGACGTACGGACAAAGACGCTGCTTGCATGGAGCAGCGGGAAGGACAGCGCCTTTACTCTCTGGACGCTCCAGCAGCAACCGGATGTCGAGGTAGTTGGTCTTCTGACGTCCATGAACAGTTCCGTCGGGCGTGTTTCGATGCATGGCGTACACGAGTCGGTGCTGGAGGCGCAGGCCGCAGCATGCGGCCTGCGCCTGATAAAGGTACCGCTTCCCGATCCGTGCACGGATGAAGAATATCGGGAGGCTATAGCCAAGGTCGTTGCCGGGGTGCGAGAGGAAGGAGTGCGGGCCGTCGCTTTCGGCGACCTTTACCTCGCCGACGTCCGGGCCTACCGCGAGGTCCAGCTTGCGGGTACGGGCATCACTCCGCTTTTCCCCCTGTGGGAGAGACCTACGGCTGCCTTGGCGCAAGAGATGGTTGCAGCGGGCGTGAAAGCCATAATCACCTGCGTGGATACTGAACAACTCGATCGGACGTTTCTGGGCCGCGTATTTGATCGAGAACTCCTCGCGGAACTACCCGAGTCGGTGGATCCCTGCGCGGAGAATGGCGAGTTTCACACCGCGGTTGTAGGAGGCCCCATGTTCCGGAAGTCTCTCGTAGTGGAGGCAGGAGCGGTTGTCGATCGGGGGAGATTTGTCTGGATGGACCTCCACTTGGCCCAGTCTAACGGGCTGCTGAGTAATGACATTGCGCCCGCCCAGGGGGCACCCGAAACGCGATAGGCAAGCGCGAGAGCAGGACCGCCCAGAGGGCACCCGGAGGGCGAATAGCAGCGCTATTGGCGCGAGTGAGGACGAACTATCGTGCCGCCCAGTGCGTCTCGGGTGCCCTCTGGGCAGGCCGTGACGTCGTTTCCCAGCAGCCTCCTAACTAGGCGAGCAAGGGGAAGCTCTCCAAAGGCGTTCGGCGCCCGCATAGACCCGGTGCCAGCGTCTAACCATGGCAGAAAAGGTTCGGTAACCTCCCAACTTGGCCATCTGGGTAGGATAAAGCCCCAGCGCTGAGAGTTTGGTCTCTTCAAAGCCTGCTATTGGGGCGAGGAGCGGCTCCCACGAGGTCTCTGCAGCCACCTCGGGTAAGAACTCGTGGAGCATTGGTCCTCGCTCTGCCCACCCGATCACGGTGAGCATGCCGGCCGCTATGATTCCGGCAAGGGCTGGAGACTGTAGAAGCGGCCAGCGCTGCCGTGAAGCCAGGAAATGCCGGCGCCGCGCCCTTGCGGACATTGTGTAAGCGTCCTCGTAGAAGAGAAAACGGTCGTAGCTCCGGGTCTCCCGCATTGCCAAGAAGGAGGCCAAGAAGATCTCCACATGATCTACATGCGCCCCGACTCCCAGCGGCGCTGCGATTATTGGGCGCTCCGGCAGGGACGCGAGCCGTGCAAATTCGGCACGGAGGACGGCCAGATTTCTGAAATGCGACAGTACCGGGGGCCGGGGCAGGCTGAAGAAGCCAAGAAAATGCGGCACTTCCGGTCGGAGCGCGGCTCGCTCGGAGAATCCCAGCCAAACCGGTTTCGCGCCGAGGGAGGCGAGGGCCGCGCGGTCCTCCTCGCGCCGCGCCTCGCTTATCAGCAGGCGACGGAATCGCCGAGGCACCACATCGACGGGCTCGGGGTCAGAGGTAAAGGCGGTGTGCACTTCGACCCGGGTTCCCTGGGCGACCGAACGGCGCGATGAGGCCGCCCATCGAGATCACCCCGTCGTCGAGGTGAGGCGAGAGGACGATAAGCGGCGATCCCTCGGGTATCAAGCGCAACTCGACCACGGGGACCACTCTAGCAGCGTTGGCCCCCCGCCGCCGGCGATACCCCTACTCCAGGAAAGTCATCCTGGTCTTCTCGAGATTATCCAGATTCCTTCGGATCGCAATGATACGAGCTTCTCGTTCGACGGCTTCGGGGCCGGCCATTTCATCCAGGGTATCCGTGACCACGCGGTCTGCCTCCAAACGGCAACGCTCGTAGTAGGCCTCGGGACCACCGTAGAAGCCGGCCGCCTCCCTTTGGTCGATCACGAAATCCATCGAACGGCGGATCATGTCGATTATCTCGTTCCTGGTCAGGTGCTCCGTCTCATAGTTCAGCCACTGATGCCATGAGGGCTGTGAGAAGGCCGCGACGCATTCTTCAAGATTCCTATTGAGGAGCTTGTAGCCGCAGGCCTCGGGGTTGTCGAACGCCCTCGATCCGGGATCGAGCAGAATGGGGCCCATCACCTGGCCGCCGATGGCCACGTCTTCTTCTATGTCCGCAAAGGATCCCTGTTCCATGGCCTGTTGATTGAGTGCGTCCAGTTGAGCCCAAAGGTTCCAGGTCTCCCTCATGTCGGCCTCGGTTTCGCAGGCAAGTCCCACCGAGAAGAAGTTGGTCATAGGAATTCTATACTTCAAGCAGAGCTTTATTGTTTGAAGAATACTCTCGTTGTCATACCGGCGCCCCAACTTCCGGCGCACGCGGTCGGACCCGGTGTTCGGACAGAAGTGTAGGATCACATTGCGGCTGATGGTGGCGACATCACGGATAAAGGCCTCGTCAGCCGGGGCCAGGATATCGATGGACAGCCGCTCGAAGCGAGGTTTCTCCTTGACGAGGAGGTCACGAAGCTCGTACCAGTATGCTGCTCCTGCCATCCTAGGGTCCTGGAAGAGGCCCATGAACCGAACGTCCTGCTCGACGAGACGGTTGATATCGGCCAGGATCTTCGCAGGGCTCCTGAAGGCGGGACGGGGCATCCCAAGATTCTTGTGGTAGGTATAGGCGGAGCCTCCGCAGATGGTGCAGTCGTAAGCACAACCTCGGCATACCACGAGGCTCCAGCGACTGGTCGAGCCGGCGACGTGGACCGAAGTTTTCGGTTCCAGCAGATCGAGGCGTGTGAACTCGAAATCGTCGAGATGCTTGCTGGCCTCCATAAGGGGGGTGACTAGGATGTCTCCGCCAGCCCCCCGATAAGTGAGGTTTGGCGTGGTGAGAAGGCAGCCGTGGTCCTGGCCGCCGCGCTCAAAGGCGCGCACCAACTCGAGTAGCGGTTTCTCCGCTTCCGCCCTCACCACGGCATCGACGAACTCGTACTTTTGGATGATCTCTTCATGGAAGCAGGTGGCAGTAAGACCGCCCATCACGACCAGGGAATGTGGATGCACCTGCTTGCACAGACGGGCGATCTCCAGTGCTCCCTGCGCGTGCTGCTGGAAGTTCAGGCCGATCCCGAAAATGGGGGCGGAGCATCCCCGCAGATGCTCCTCCACGTCGAAGCCCGGGATGGTGATCATTCGGTCGCAGAGGTTGTCGACGACCACCTTGTATCCATGACGATCAAGGTAGTCGGCGATGCTGAGCATCCCGATGGGCACCTTGTTGAACTGCACCTTCTCAACCGATCGACCCAGAGCACCTGGGAAGATCGGCCTGCGACGAAAGTCGTAGACCGCAGGCGGGTGGATCAGGATCACATCGTAAGCAGGCATTTTCCTTATCGGTCAGGGTATTTCAGAGGTGGGACATCATACCTTGCCGGCTCCTTGGCCGCCATTGGCTTACCCGATGCTGCCGATCTATCCACGCGGCCTCAATTGCAGGAAACCTCAGAGATTCAGACAAATCATCCAGCGTCGGATTCTCCTATCTCGAGGACGGCCCGGCACGATGGATCGAAGCGGCAGTCAGCGTCAACATTTTCAAGCGCAAGCGCACGGCCCATATTCTCGGCCGCTGGCCGAGGCTCTGGGCGCTGCCGCGTACACCTCCACCGACCGGGAGGAATTCTGGCGGAGAGGCCCCTACACAGCCCGGCGCTTCTTCGCCGAGCTCTTTGGGACATTTCTCCTTGTGCTTGTGGCCGCCGGGGGAAATGTGGTCAACGTTCGCTTTGGGGGGCATGTCATCTCACAAACGGCTTTGGTGGTAGCTCCGGGTCTGATGGTGATGTGCGTGATCCTATTCATGGGGACAGTATCCGGCGCTCATTTGAACCCGGTTGTGAGCATAGCGTTTGCCTTGCGCAACGACTTTGCCTGGAAACGAGTCCCCCTATACGTAGCGGCCCAGCTCGGCGGGGCGGCTCTGGCGATGGAGTTGCTCCTACTTCTGCTGGGCAAGCACGGATCTGTGGGATTGACGCTACCCGGCCCGGGCGCGAGCACAACGCTCGCCATGGCCTGGGAAATAGTGCTGACTGCAGGATTGGTCAGCGTGATCCTTGGGACAGCGTCGGGGGCCCAGAACATCGGGTGGGGAGCAGCGATAGGCGTGGGAGGCTTCATTAGCCTTGCCGGCCTTGTGGGGTCGCCGGTGAGTGGCGCTTCCATGAACCCGGCGCGGTCAATCATGCCGGCGATCCTTGTGGGTGACTACACGGCTTGGTGGGCATACATCGCTGGGCCACTGCTGGGAGCTCTCATAGCCGTGGGGATCGCCTGGATCCTGCGGGGAGCCGGCGGTGGAGTAGCCGGACGGAGGGCAGGCTCGGGCACGCTCGGAGAGCTATGGCGTCCCGGTCCGATCGTCCCGGCCGAAGAAGAGGGTGTACCCCCGCAGAAGCGATCCCGCGCCCACCGCGGCCCTTCTGGCGGCCGCTCAGCCAGGGAGTGAGATGGCGCCTCTCCTCGGGGGGCGACGAGGCCTGACCCGGGGAGTGAGACGGCGTATCACCCGGAGTGAGACGGCGCATCACCCGGAGTTAGACGGCGTTCTTTTGGGAAAGATACCGGTCATGAAACGTACCGGGCTAACTTCATTCCCCGCCCTCGAGTGTGGCACTGGCCGGCGGACCAAGCTCCGAAGCTGTCTGGGGGCCGTGGTCACCTTGTTGCTGACGGCCCTGCTCTGGGCCGCAGCATGTGGGGGCGGAGGCGCAACGAGCACCTCGAGTACTTCGGGCACTTCGGGGGGCGTCACCACTTCCTCGACCGTGACCTCGTCGTCCACTAGCACGACTGCAGGTTCACCAACGTCAACGAGTGTCTCCTCCTCGACTACGGTACCCTCTTCCTCGAGTGACTGGCCGACCTACCATCACGATGCGGGGCGCAGCGGTGTATCTTCGGACCAGGAGCCGCTCGGCTCCGTTTCACAGGCCTGGGTATCGGCCGACTTGGACGGCGACATCTATGCCCAGCCCCTGGTTGTCGGGAATGAGGTCATCGCCGCGACCGAGGGAAATACGGTCTACGCACTAGATGCGGCTTCCGGCCGGCAGATCTGGAAGGCAGCCTTGGGGGAGCCGGTCAGAGGGAGCGACCTTCCCTGTGGCAACATCGACCCCTCGGGTATCACGGGGACGCCGGTGGCCGATACCTCCAGCGGGACTCTCTACGCGGTGGCCTTCCTCAGATCGAGCATGCAGCATGAGCTCTTCGCCCTCGACCTGCAAACTGGGAGCGTCCGTTGGCACCGCCCGGTTGATCCACCGGGGCTTTCACCTCTGGTCGAGCAGGAGAGAGGTGCTCTCGCTCTTTCCGGTGGGCGGGTGTATGTGCCTTTCGGCGGACTTTATGGCGACTGCGGCCAATACAAGGGGGCCGTCGTATCCGTGGCCGCAGACGGAAGTGGAGATCTTGGCTCCTACATCGTTCCCACCAGCCGGATGGGCGGCCTCTGGAATCCCGGCGGGCCTGCTGTCGACGGTAACGGCGATTTATGGGTGATAACCGGCAATAGCCAGTCGCAGGGTACTTTCGACTTTGGGAACGCCGTCATCCGCCTGAGTCCGCAACTGAAGGTTCAGGACTACTTCGCCCCGTCCGACTGGGTCAATCTCAACGCCGGCGATTTGGACCTATCTTCGATGAACATGGTCTTGGTTGGCGAGAATCGCGTCCTGGCGGTCGGCAAAACAGGGACGGCCTACCTTCTTGACGCCGGGAACCTCGGCAAGGTGGGGGGCGCTCTCAGTTCGACAGACGTGGGCTCAAGCGCTTTCGGTGTCGCCGCGACTATGGGGTCGGCAGTTCTCGTACCCTGTACCAACGCTCTCATTGGGCTCAGCGTCACCGGCGACAAGATCGAAGTGGTGTGGAAGGTTTCCGGTCGATCGGCTTCGCCGATAGTGGCAGCGGGCTTGGTGTGGTCCATGGGAGGGGACGGGGTTTTGAAAGCCGTCGATCCTCAGAACGGCGGCGTCAAGTTCAGCACCAAACTGGACAGGCCTGTGACGCAATTCACATCGCCTTCGGCGGCCGGCGGCCGCCTATTTGTGGCTGTCGGACCGAAGATCGTGGCTTTCACGCTGCACTAGCCGCGTGATGGCGCTTGTCAGGACAAGCGTACATCCGTCATCATCCTAAGGTATGTGCGATTACTGCATACGGCATGGCGCCGGAGGTAAATGGTATCTCAACGCCGCCCACTACTCCGAAGAGGTGGTGGCGAAGTACAACTTGCGTGAGTTCCTGCTCGAGCAGTACCTGAATTTCGAGCAGATTCCAGTGCGCAGGATTGGCGGGTTCTCTCCGGTGGGAATGGATTACGCGTTCCGCATGCCCATCATAGGCCGGGTGGTCAAGATGATGGCCGAGCGCATGCTCCACAGCCGCAAAGGGCCCGCGAATCCTTTCAGACCCGATGGCCATATCGGTCAGGTGGTTCCCTTGGAGGATGCCGAAGAGATTCTCCGCCATTGTGCCGCCGAACCTATCATCGAAAAGAACTGCATGTGCCGCTACATGACCCGGGGAGTGAAGGAAGCCTGCTGTATCAACTTCGGGGTGATGTCGGAGATTATCGATAAGCTACCCCGTTTTGTCCCCGAGAAGGAGAAATACCATCTCAGCCGAGACGAGGCGATCGCCCGCTTCCGAGAGCACAACAGCAAAGGCTACATAGGCACCATATGGTTTGGGCCTTTTCCGTACATCAACAACCTCTGTTCCTGCGAAACCCCGGAATGTGCGGGCCTGCGTCCGCGGGTTGACTTCGGCATCAAGTCGATCTACAAGGCGGAGTATCTCATCGAATTCAACGAGGCCTCCTGTCTGGGCTGTGGGAACTGCGTGGCCGCATGCACCTTTGGCGCGCTCTCCTGGGACAAGGTCACGGGGCGCCCTGTTGTAGACCATGAAGGCTGCTACGGTTGCGGGGTGTGCCGGCACACCTGCGCGACCAGGGCCCTCTACTTGCTTCCGCGGGACCGTTCCCCAGCACTTGCCGGAAAGTACTGAAGTGAGGCGAACCCGGATCAAGATCGACTACGGGCGCTGCGGTGACGGCCAAGGGGCCGACCCGAGAGAGTGCGCCGCATGCCTGCAAGTCTGCGAGCCGGCAGTGTTCCTGCTTCATCAGACCCCGGGAACGCCCCAGTCGAACCCATACGATCCACAGGCGTGGCGCGTGACTCCTCTCTGGCCCTCTCTTTGCACCCGGTGTGGCGCGTGCGTTGCCGCGTGCCCCCAGAGAGCGATCGCGGTGAGGCCTTGAGTTTCCAGCGCTGTGCTGTGATCGGCGGCGCAGGAATGCTGGGCTACGAGATCGCCCGGCAACTGGTCGCAGGCGGCAAGGAAGTCTGGATCTTGGATTTGGAGCCCCCACCGGGACAGATTTGCGGGGCCTTGGTTGGGGACATACGGTCCGCAGAGGACGTTCGGGCAGTGTGCGATGGTGCGGAAGTGGTCTTCCAATGTGCAGCGGCGGTTTGGAAAGCCGGTACCCGTTGGGCTGTCTACGAGAGCGTGAACGTAGGCGGGAATAGGAACGTCATCGATGTGTGCCGCAACCTGGGAATCCGGCGGCTCGTCTACACCAGCACTATGGATGTGGTGGTAGATGGTCGGCGGCCGATCGTCGAGGGGGACGAATCCCTGCCCTACCCGCGGAGGCTGCCCCGGGACGTCTACTGCCGGACGAAGATTCTGGCCGAACAATTGGTCTTGGCGGCGAACGACGCGGATCTGGCGACCTGCGCGCTGAGGCCTGTGGGCATGTACGGGCCTCGAGACCGCTACCATTTGGGCAACGTGGTGGAACTGGCCCGGACGAGGTAACAAGATTCGCCTGGGAAGCGGAAGGGCGCGTTTCAGCCATGCCTACTCGGAGAACGTGGCGCACGCTCACGTCCTCGCTGGCGAGCGCCTGTTTCCGGGAGCCGTAATAGCCGGACGGGCCTACTTCATCGGGGACCACTATCCGCCGGACAACTTCTTCGACTTCGTCGAACCATTCTTGCGCGGGCTTGATCTACCGGCCCCGCGGCGCAGCATTCCTTATCCCGTGGCCTACCTGCTGGCATGCGTCAGCGAATTGGTGGCTCCTCGGTCGAACTTCAACCGCTTTTCCGTGATCCAGACGTGCGTGAATCATACTTACCGGCACGATCAAGCCGAGCGGGACTTAGGTTATCGGCCCATCGTTTCGCGCGAGGAGGCTTTCCGGCGGACGCTCGCCCACATCCGGGAGGCAGGCTAGGTTGACTACCGCCGGGCCCATACCTGCCTCGCGTGCGGCCCGGATCGTTCTGGGACTGGGAGTTTTCCTGTACATAGCGTTCTACCTCACTTGGGGAATACGCGACTACAACAATTTCGGGACCTATGGCTTCGACTTCGGCATCCATGACCAAGCCATCTGGCTGCTCAGCAGGGGGCACAGCCCATTTGTAACGATCTCCGGGAGCAATTACTTCGGCGACCATCTCCATTGGATCGTGTTTGCTCTTGTTCCGCTGTACTGGATCTTCTCGAGCGGACAGGTACTGTTGGTAGTCCAGGTCTTAGCGCTTGGCCTGGCCGCAGTGCCCGCCTTTCTGGTAGCCAGGTTGAAGCTGCGCAACGAATGGCTGGCCTGCGGGATCGCCTGGATCTACATCCTCAATCCGTACATCGGCTGGGCGAACAGCGACCAGTTTCACCCCGACGTCTTCGAAGTGGCGCTCGTATTTCTAGCGTTTCTGTTTGTTCTGTGCGGGCGTTGGCGCCTCTTCATCGTCATGATCGTGCTGATGATGTTTGTAAAGGAGGATGTTCCTCTCCTTGCTTTGGGTATTGGAGTCTGGGTGGCTGTGCTGTACAACAGGCGGGCGGGAACCGCGGCCGCGCTGTTGTCCCTCCTTTGGGCCTTCATCAACTTCCGCTTTCTGCTGCCGATGCTGAGCGGCACGGGCTCGCTCGCCGAGTACGTGAAGATGCACGGCAACCGCATACCCTTCGGGGGGGTGAAGGGTTTCGCGAGCACCTTCTTCACCAAGCCGTGGAAGGTCGTCTCCGCCGCCTTCGGACCAGGAAGACCGACCTACTACCTGCAGGTGTTTGGTCCTTTGGGCTTCTTACCCCTCCTTTCACCGTCGACCCTCGTCGCGGTGATATTGCCGTTGGCGGCAAATGGGTTGAGCACGTTTGCGTATCAGCATATGCTCAAGTATCACTACGGCACCTTGGTAGTCCCTGCGCTGTTGGTAGCGGCGGTTTTTGGCATCGCCAATCTGCCGCTTCGAGTGCGCAAGATTCTGGTGGGGCTGATGTTGGTCACATCCGCCGTGGGTCTATGGTTGTGGGGGCCGGTTCCTCATTCGAGAGACCCGGGAATCTGGGAGAACGCCCCGCCCGCATACGCCCGCGCGGTTCACGATGCCATCGAAATGATCCCGGCAGAGGCTGTGGTATCGGCCGATTATCACCTCGTTACGCACGTGGATCATCGGGTCGAAGTGTACGAGTTTCCCAATCCCTGGTATCTGCTGAATTGGGCCGGCGGGGTCACCGGCCGATCACTTCCGGACAGAGTGGCACGGGTGCAGTACCTTCTTGTGTCCCGCCAGTGGGATTGGATGTTTTGAGTCAAAAAGTCGCCCAATTTTTTAGCGAAAGTGGCCAAATTGCTGAGCAGTCAT
>JAMDEO010000236.1:0-931 GCA_023483915.1 Actinomycetota bacterium | reverse complement strand
CCCGCGGCTTGGAGGAGCGTTCGCAGCGCGTCCTCGACCAAGTCTTGGCAACGGGCGAGTTCGAGACTTTGCTCGACCGGGACGACGTTCTTCTTCTGAAGCGAGTGAAGCCTTCTCAGACGGCGCGGCAGTCCCACACTTGGGGCGTCAGTTCCTTGGTGGTGGGGAACCGGACTGAACTACTGCCGAACTGAAGCGTGGCGGCCTCTGTTGATATCTCGATCGTGACCGGTACGCCAGGATGCCGCTGCATGAGGATGTTGGCGGCCAGCACGGCTTTCTCCACTCCGTCGCCGCGCCCGAAGTTCCAGACCTCGTCTGGTTGCGCGAGCCTGCCGGCCTCGTCGTAGATCGATTCTTCGGGGAGGGCCTGCACATCGGCAATGACGGCGCCGTCGTCCATGTCGGCAGTTGCTGCGAGAGAGACGGGGCTTCGCTCCAGAGCGGCTTTCAGGAAGGGCGCGGATTCGGTTCGGCCGAGATCGCGGTAGGCGTAGAAAGCCAGGTCGGCCAGTTCATTGCTGCGCCGGATCGACTCCAGGCGGGCGATGATATCGGCCCGCCCCATGTCCGGCCTGAGGCCAAGCGGGGCCTGCTCTCGCAGGAAGGTCTTGGAGGCCGGGTCGGGCAGGCGTGGATCGATCCAGCAGAAACGCCGCAAACCTTCCAGGGCTTCCTGCCCCTTCGGACAGAGATCGGCCATCTTCTCGACAAAACGGGCAAAGCCCTCCGGGGTGCGAAGATCGGCAGGGTTCTCGCCGACCAAGCGCTCGAGATCGTCCAGGATGATTCGGCCGGGGAGCGGACCGGTCTCGAAATCCTCCCCGGCCACCTCCATCATCAATCTCTCGCGGGTGGCGTCATTGAAACGGAACGGGGCGCCGTACTCGTACTGAAACAGCTTCTCCACCGGGATGTAGTGATCGACACC
>JAMDEO010000178.1 GCA_023483915.1 Actinomycetota bacterium | reverse complement strand
GCCGAGGTTTTGGACCTCTTCGAGGAGAAGGCCCTCGGTGTTGCGGGAGCAGGTAGCAAAGAATGAGTGTCTATCGCTGGGCGGGGGAACGGCCATGGTTCGGGAAGTATAGCGGCGGCGGGGCGCCGGGATGGAGACCAGGTGCGACAAACAGTTGCGTGCAGCCCAGCGGGGCAAATGGGGCAGTTCACGGTCCGCCCGCGCGTATGGCGGCACTCACTATCGAGTCCCTTGACTCTATTCCGCTTTGGGCTGCAATTCCGAGGTGCAGTTCGGGCAGCGCACCGCGGGAATGGGGATCGCCGTGAAACAGAAAGGGCAATCCTTTGTTGTGACAGGTGCCGGCTTGGTCGCCCGGTTGTAGGCTTTGATGATGAAGAAGAGCACCAGCGCGATGATGATGAACGTGATTATCGCGTTGACGAATAGCCCGTAGTTCAGAGTCACCGCTCCCGCGTCGTGCGCCGCTTGGACTGTGTTGTACGGACCAGCAGTCTTGCCTTCCTTGAGGACCGCGAAGTGGCTGGCGAAATCCACGCCCCCCGTTCCTAGGCCCACCAGGGGCATGATGACGTCGTTCACCAGCGAGGTGACAACGGCGGCAAAGGTGACACCCAAGATGAAAGCGACGGCCAATTGCAGCAGGTTGCCTCTATCGATAAACGCCTTGAACTCCCTCAGCATTCTTTGGACCTCCCGTCTCCTCGTGATGTGGCCGAACAGCTCTCTCTTACCCCCAAGCAGGCGACAACGAACCGGAGGCGTCGCGCCAGTAGGGCATCCACACTAGTCCCAAAGAATCAACGGTGATATCGCTCTTACGCGGGCGGATCGTGATCTGGTCCAATGTCTCGGTCATGGGGTCTGTCTGGGCTCCGATGGCATCGACCTCCGCCTGAAACTCGGCGTCCAGGTCGGCTTGTTTCTGCTTGAGGGCTGCAAGTGACTCTTCGGCTCGCTTGATGTCTCCTTGTTCGTCGATAGTGCGGCCGACGTCCCGCATGGCCGTGGTTGCTCTGCCCAAGGTTCCGCTGCTTACCAGTCGACGGCCGGTGAAGGCTCCTAACAACGTGGCTCCGAAAGAAATGGCGGTCTGCATCTTGCGATTCTTGGCCTGTTCCTGCTCCCGTTCCACGGCATGCTCGGCCCTCAGAAACTGCTGTTGAAGAGCGGCTGTTTTCGTGGCGTACTTGGCTCGGATCTTGTCGGTGAGCTCATCGCGTCTTTCTCGGGCCGCGAGCTGGAGGCGCGCCCTGAACTCACCCTCTGTCTCGCCCGGGTTCGAGGTCAACTTGAAACTCGGGCTCTTGGATACCTGCACCGCCTGAGTGCGGAAGGCCCACGCCGAGAAGTCGCTTTCCCATGAGCGGTAAGAGGTGCTTTGTCATTTTGCGGGGGGTAGAGGTGCAAGCGTCGCGTTTTGGACTGGACTGCGCTCCAAGTCTTCGGGCGGGGACTCGACATCTGTGGCGGCGTCCCAGTTCACTGCCAGTGAACTCTCCGGGGCTTGTGCCATCCGGCGGACCTTGATGGTCGAGGCAGCACCAGTATCCGAATTTACGAAACTGACCGTCGCAGCGGCGAGCACGCCGGGCTGATACACCAGTGTCGAGCCCTCAGCCAGGGCGCCGCGCAGAGGAAGGAAGAACTGAGGTATCTCGGCTGGAATGGTGGGGGGCTGGCCGGCATCCCGGCTTCCCGCGAGTTGCGACATGAGGACGGCCGCCGGGCCCACTGCGGGGCCCGCCGCAGGCGCAACTGCGCTTGAGGCCGTCACTGGGCTGGTTTGCGGCGTTGGTGCCTCCGAAAGCTCAGGGCGCCGCTTGTCCATCAACATCTTGATCTGGTTCCGAGTCAGCGGGCCGCACAGATAGGACATGGTCCAGCGCGTCTGAAAGACCACCGGTTCGTCCTCATGGGCGTTGTACATGAGGAAAATCCGGTTTCCGAGACCGGCGAGAGTTTCTTCCATCTCCTGACGGTCGAACTTGGTCGCAGCATCCGCGGCAACTCCCTCGAGACCTTCGAGCAGGCGGTTCTTGTCGCCCTCGGTCTGCAAACGCCCGATGAACCACGTGCCGGCATTAGCAAGTCCCTTGTAGTCGAGATCCACGGGGTTCTGGGTCGCCAGCAGGACCCCTACCCCGAAAGCCCGTGCTTGCTTCAGGAGAGTGAGCAAGGGCTTCTTTGACGGCGGCTCTGCTACTGGCGGGAAGAATCCGAAGATCTCGTCCATGTAGAGCAGCGCCCGGAGGCTGCCCGTGCCGGATTGGCTGCGCACCCAGCCGAGCACCTCATTCAGGAGTAGCGACACGAAAAACATGCGCTCCGCATCAGACAAGTGAGCGATGGAGAAGATCGAAACCCGCGGCCGTCCCCCCGCCGTGAAGAGCATACGGCCGATGTCGAGGGGCTCTCCCTCAAGCCAAGTTTGGAAGGTCGGCGCTGCAAGAAGATTGTTGAGAAGCATCGCAAGCTCGAAACGCTCTTTCTCAGGATAGAACGCATCGAGATCGAGCATCCCTACTTTGGCGAATGGTGGAGTTTGCACCTGTTGGATCAGACCGGCCAGGTCGAGATCTCTTCCAGCAGACCAGAACGAGTCGAACAAGTTGGATAACAGGATGTGTTCCCTACTTCTGATTGGGTCGGCAGCCAGACCCACCAATCCGAGGATGCTGGTAGCTGCCGTGCTGATGCGATCATGCAGGGCTTCCTCATCCTCTCGCACGGAGGGCGCCGGTGCGGCGAAAGACTTGATGATGCTGACAGGAATTCCCGCCGTTGATCCGGGTGTGTAGATCGTGAGATCGCAGGCATCCCTCAGTCGTCGTATTCTCGAGGAGTCCTGCCCCCAATCAGCCAGCCCTTTCCGCCACGTCTCGGCCTGCTGTTGAGCGAACTGGTCAGGGGTGAGCCCTTTCTTTGCAGCCTCCTCCTCACTGATCCAGGGGCGAAAATCCTCCGCCTTGAGGTCGGGAAAGGTCAGCATCAGATCGGCCAGATCTCCCTTGGGGTCGATAACGATAGCGGGCACGCTATCGAGCGCCGCCTCCTCCAGTATCCCGATGCACAGGCCGGTCTTTCCGCTCCCGGTCATGCCCACGCAAACACCGTGGGTGACGAGATCCTTGGAGTCGTAAAGTAGAAGACCCGCTCTCTGATTGGAGGAAAGGTCGTATTGACGACCAAGATAGAACACGCCCAGCTTCTCAAAGTCTTCCATGAAGGTGTCCCTTGGTGGCTTCGAGACTGCACTATGTCCACAATATTCCTTGCCTGGGTACAAAAACAAACAGGTTTTCCGGATGTGCCCGATGGCGGTGATGACGGGCGTCGGCGCCGGCTAGGAAAGGGGTCAGCATGCGTATAGGGGTAGCCGCGGATCACGGTGGCTTTGAGCTGAAAGAGATGTTGAAAGATCGGCTGCGCCAGGATTCTCACGAGGTGAGCGATTTTGGCGCCATGCGGTTGTCGCCGGGCGATGACTTCCCGGATTATGTCGTGCCCTTGGCCGAGGCTGTCGCCTCCGGGAAGGTGGAGAGGGGGGTGGCCGTCTGCGGCAGTGGTGTCGGTGCGTGTGTGGCTGCCAACAAAGTGGCAGGAATTCGCGCGGCCCTGGTGACCGACGTGTTCTCGGCCAGACAAGGAGTCGAAGATGATGACATGAATCTTCTGTGCCTGGGTGGCCGGGTGGTAGGGGCTGAATTGGCCTGGGACCTCACGCGGGTGTTCATTGCCGCCAGATTCAAAGGTGAAGAGCGATTTCGTCGTCGCCTGGCCAAGATCGCCGAGCTGGAGCACCCGCGCCAATAATGCCGCTGTTGCGCGGCGAGTGATGCCCGCACCGTTTAACGCTTTCACCGGATTGGGTAGTAGAAGGAGGTCATCCCTCACAACTGAGGGTCCCTCGATCAAAGGGGACAAAATGGCCGACAAGAAGGTCGGACGCTCCGGCCGGGAGCGCCCAATCACCCCGACGCAGAAGATGGAAGCGGCTCTTTCCGATCCTGGAACGCTGAACATGGCAGAGACCGCCCACGATAGGGGCCGGGCGGCCCTTGTGGACAAGTTCCGTGAGCGGGGAGAAAGGTGGAGGCGGGAACAGTCTCTCCAGTCTCATGCCCAGCAGGCCAGAGAAGGCGGGGAGCCCACTTCCGCCCCAGAACCCTTGACTACGGAGCAACGACAGGAGGGGCAGGGACAGGAAGAGGGTCAGCACTCAGACTCCCGGGGTGAACAGTCGGTCAAGGAGAGCGGGCGAAAAGGCGGTGCTCTATGATCGAGAGCGCCTCCGCCGCCAGGGAACGACTCAAGTCGCTCGCAGGCGTGCAGGATTCGCAAGGTTTGCTCATGACCGCAACTCTATCTACGAGCCGCCTAGACGATTGGCGCCAATTCGCCCCGACTTTCCTCAACAGTGAGTTCACTCGAACTACGAAGGAGCGCTCACTATCCAAGGAGGAACGCCACATACTCCAACAGGATCTCGATTTCGTCCTGGATACGGTGAACTACGACGTGACCCCCGAGACACAGGGTCTGGCGGTATTCGTCGAGGGAAGGGCGGGGTTGGCCGACAAGATGGAACTGCCCATGCGTCTGACAAACCGGCTGGTAGTCGAGCCTTCGGCCTACGTACGGCCTGTGGTGCACGCACTCTCCCTGCTGGAGCCATTCGCTGTGGCCAAAGTGAGCAGGGATGAGTCCTCTCTGTTCCTTGTAGACGAATGGCGGGTGACGGAGGAAGACGATCTTGCGGGGCCCTGGCTTAGAAGCACGAACAGAGAGACTGGCGATGTCCCGATTAAGGAATACTACGCGGCCGCCCGCCAAGATGCACTGGTGGAGCACCATTTCAAGGAAGTCGCCACGTCTCTCGCCAAGCTGCTCGAGGCGTCCGGGGTTCGTCGGGTTGTGTTGTGTGCGCTGCATGATATCGGCAACGGCTTTCGGCGCCAGCTTCCGTCGGCAGTAGCCGCGAAGATCGTCGCCGAAATCCCCTTCGACGCTCTTGCAACTACGGCTCAGATGATTGTCACCGCCCGGGAAGCAGTAGAAAAGGCCCGCAACGCCGAGATAGAGAAACTGGCACTCTGGGTGCAGGATGCTCTAGGAGTCGGCGGACGAGGCACAGCCGGTTTTGACGACGTTTTGGAAGCAGTCAGGTTGCACCGAGTGCAAACTCTTTTGGTCGACCGGAACTATCGGGTGCCCGGTTGGCGCTGCCTTTCCTGCGACTGGGTGGGTCTCGCCCCGGTGGAGCGGTGCCCCGTGTGCGAGGAGCCTACGGTTGCGGTGGCCGATGCAATAGGTGAGGTCGTTCGTCTGACCATCCTGCAGAACGGCCAAATTGAGGTCGGCGAAAACGTCCAAGCTCTGAGTGCTCTCGGGGGTGTGGCCGGGGTGCTGCGCTACCCGTAGATCGGCGGTGTAGGTCGACCCTTCGGGTCAACCTACCATTTGTGGATCGTGCCCCGTGGCCGGCCCCGCCCGGGTCATCCCAAAAGACCGCTAGGCGTAGTCATCGAAGGCCTCTCGCGGGAACCACGACTGCGCCATAAGGTAGCGCGCAAACCCGTCTTCATCCACGGAGGCACATACGCAATCCGCAGCAGCAACAACCTCCACGGGAGCGTCGCCCATAGCTACGCCGGTGCCGGCCCACGTGAGCATGTCGGCATCGTTGTACGAGTCGCCGAATGCGAGCACCTGAGAGGCACTGAATTCCAGGCGCTGTTGGAGAAAGGCGAGCCCCCTGGATTTGGTGGCGGTGGGGGTCGTGAGCTCCAGGAAGAAGGGCCAAGTCTTGAGGGCGTTGGCGCGGCCCGCGAAGCGGCCGCGCAACCTCCCCAGCATCTCTGTCACCGTGTCTGGATGCCCGCCCATCCCGATCTTGGTGGGCGCGCGGTCGAGGAAGCCGGTCAAGTCACCAACAACATAGGCCCGCATCCCGGAGATCACCTCGTACCTTTCGATGAAAGCATTCCTTTTCTCCACGAACAGCTCGTCGTCAAGGTAGACATTGACCGAGCAGTCTGCTCGCCGGCTGAACTCCAAGATCTCAAGCGCCAGGGGCAAGGAAAGTGGATCGTGGTGAAGAAGCTGTCCCGAAGAAACCTCTCGGATCATGGCGCCTTGATAGGCCACGAGAGGCCCGTCGATGGAGAGTTGGCGGGCGAAGCGCTCGGCCGAACGGTACATGCGCCCGGTCACTAGTACTGTGGCGATGCCCAGTTCAGTCAGGGTTCTCACGGCGGTGACCGTCAGTGGACTCAGCTCGTGGCTGGCGCTCAGAAGTAGAGTGCCATCGAGATCCGCGGCTACTAGTCGCGGAGGTTGGACACGTGATTCAAGGATCGGGCTGCGCACGGCGATAGATTAGCAGGATGGAATCACCAACACGGCAAAACCAGATGAGCTGTCCGCAATGCGGCGCACCCGTATGGCTGCCGCACGACGCGGACTTCACACAATGCACTTCCTGCGGGTCCGTTCTCGCCGCCGTTCAGGGGGTACTTGCGCACGTTTTGCGTGAGGAAGTTAGGGTTACGCGCGAACAGGCTGCCGGCATTCTCGAGGCTTGGTTGAGCGGGGAAGGATATGACTCGGCCGACGTCACCCCGGCCGGCAAGAAGTTTTCGGCTCCCATTGCGGCCCCCGTGGTGGACGAATTGCATCTCTTTCCCTTCATGCGTGTGAAGGGCGAGGCAGATGAGCGCATCACCCCGCTGGGCGCCCTTCCTTCGCCTGCGGTTGCTCAGTTTGGATACGCGCCTGGTGAGCTGGTGGAGGCCACACTTCCACTCAAGGAAATCGACCAAGCCACCCTGGGGAGCGCTGTTGCTGCGGCGCTCGCCGAGCCCCGGATAACGGCGGTCCAAGTCGAGATGCGTGGCTACTACCCCGCCCAATACGCGCTCGTTGGGGACGGAGTAGCGACGAGGTACTCGGTGGCCATTGGAGCGGGGCAGGGAGCCGTCTACCCTGACAGCCTGCCTCCTCGTTCGCCACACGCCGCCAGGTCTCCGCAGTGGTATCTCCTCGGCCTCGCCGTTGCCTTGGTAGCCGAGGCTGTGGCGATTCCCGAACTTTGGCCCGCCATCCTGGCCATCGTGGCGACCGCCACCGTGTTTTGCGCAGCCTTTTGTGGCGCCGAGGCTCGCCGTGCCTGACGTCGTCCTGCAGTCCATCCACTGTCCGCAATGCGCCGGACCACTAGGTGTTGCAGAGGGACGTCGCCTCATCACTTGCGATCACTGCGGCGTGCGCCTTCTCGTTGGAGAGCAGGCAGGATACTCGCGCTGGTACTTCCCAGCCAAGATCGGCAAGCTGGAGGCGGTTGGTGTCGGGTCTGCTTGGCTGAAGAAGCATCCCGGGATCGACAAAAGCGCACGTTCTGCAGCCTTTGTCGAGGCCAGCCTACTCTACGCCCCAATTTGGGAATACAAAGCCCTTGTCGCCGGATGGGAGTTCGGGTCGAAACTGCGAACCCAGAGTTTTCTCGTGGGGGAAGAGGACAGAAACGAGCACCTCGAGCTGCAGCTGGTTAGAGAGAAAGTCGCCGAGCCTCGGCTCAACGAACGGCGGTACTATGAAGCAGCCCTGGATCTCGCCGCGCTCGGCGCAACTCGTCCTCGGATCACCGGAAGGGAATTCGCAATGCCGCTTCTCCCTGGGGAGCTGCGGGAGGGTGCACTGTTGGAAGCCGGCGGAACAGCCGGGAAGGTCATGGAAGCTGGACGCAGATCCGTCCTCACTCCCCTCGTCGGCGATCCTGCCGCCGGAACCCGCCTATTCCCCCTGCGCGAGAGCGTCACATTGCTCTACTATCCGCTTTGGCTGTTGCGTTTTCGCGTCGGCAGCCGCTTATATGAGATGACGGTGGATGGTCGAGCTGGCACCATCTTTTCGGCCCGCGCGCCCGCTGCCAATACTCGGAGGCTGCTGGTAGCCGCGTTGCAGATGGTTGTCCTTGCGGCCGTGGCCGCTATGTTCCTTCACCTTCCTTCGGCCTGGGGTGTCGGCCGGTTGACAACGGTGATCATAGCCGTGGTAGTGTCATTGGTAGTGCTATTCACGGCCCGGCAGTTCCGGTTGCATGGGGAGGTGGAATACCACGAGCCATACTCCAGCTGACCTCGTCCCTTTGTTGTGCAGTAACTGCGGGCAATCTCTCGAAGGGGGAGCCGAATCGGCCTTGTTCTTGTGCTGTGGGTGCGGCTTGGTCCATGAGCCCGCGGAGGAGGGGCTCGAGTCGTTCCCGGCCATCAGCGCGGAGAAAACTACCAAGCTTCTGGTCCCTCCGGATGTTCGTTACCTCGCTGTGTGGCGAATACAAGCCCCAGGGTGGGACCGCATCCGGCGGGTGGCTGCAGCTGCCGAGACTGCCGAGGGGTTCGTCTACGTCCCCGCGTTCTCATTGATGCGGCCGGTTGTCCAGCAGCTGGGAGTTGCCCTGTCCCTTGCGCAGCCGTCGCTGGAGTTGGCTCGAGGACTCCCGGCGCAAGCCGTATCTCGGCCTTCGTTGGTAGGAGCCCAAGAAGGACCGGGGTCAACGCTGGAGGGGCCGTCATTGCTCGAGGGGCCCGCCTTTGGGGCGGTATCCCCGATTCTGGTGAGCCGGCAGGATGCGAGGATGTTGGCCCAGTTCGTGCATCTGGCTGTGGAATCGCATGAGATGCACGATCTGCACCCAGTCGAGGCCGATCTTGTTCTGGAAGGGGAGGAATTGGTCTTCATTCCAGCCGTCTGGGACACGCGTTACATACACGAATCCAATTGGAGACTGTTGTTGAGTGAGTTCGATGATCTGGTGGCATAGGCTCCAAATCGAGCCCCAAGAGGAAAGGGGATGGCTGTGGGCATCGACGAGCGGATAGAGGAAAGCAAGAACTGGTTCGAGCGCGCTGCGCAGCATCTGCCCTTGTACAAGGGCTACAAGGAGAAGGAACTGCGGCGCGAGGCCGACAAAATTCAACGGGAATACGTGGCGAAGCGCCTTGAGACCTCCCATCAAAAGCTTGACGAGGTCCAGCTCGAGCTCTCCAGGCGCGGGACCCTGGAAGTGATGGGGATACTCGACACGACCATCCGTAAGCTGCGGACAGTGCGCGATCGCGTCCAGTTTGCCGACTACGGCTACGCGGGTCTTTTCGACACAACCAAGGTGGATCTGGCAAAGCTGAACGAGCTCTATCAGTTCGACGTGCAACTCCAGGAGGAAGCGCGGGGCGTTGAGGAGCTGGCTGCCGCGATTAGCGCGGACAGCCCTTCATTGCGCGCCGACATTGACCTACTCGATGAGCGCATTACTGCCTTGGATTCTCACTTTGCCGAACGGGAACAGCTGATCACAGGAGCGGGGAGGTAACCGATGGCGCTCATGAACCTCATCGAGTTCGTTGACGAGCAGGGAGCGGAGATGGTCCACCGCATCCCCGAGCAGGGCTCGGGCGAATTCAAGGTGGGCTCCCAGCTGATAGTTCGCGAGAACCAATGGGGGGTATTCTTCCGGGACGGCAAGGCCTACGATGTCTTTGGCCCAGGCAGACATACCTTGGCGACTCAGAACATTCCCCTGCTAACGGCCGTTCTCACCGCTCCTCTCTACGGGGACACCCCATTCCGCAGCGAGGTCTATTTCGTCAGCCAGCGGACTTTCACAGACCTCAAATGGGGCACGACGGAGCCCATCCTCTTCCGTGACTCGGAATTCAAGATGATCCGGCTGCGCTCCAACGGCATCTACACCATCCAGATAATGGATCCCAAGCTGTTTGTTGTGAAGATCGTCGGAACCCGGGGCATCTTCACCAATTTCCAGATCGAAGACTTCCTCCGCGGCGTTATCGTGGGGCGTCTGGCTGATATCCTCGGTGAGCACCTGGATTCCGTGCTTGATCTTCCCCGGTACTTCGACGAACTCGGAGCGGGACTCAAAGCCCGGATCAAGGACGACCTCGCCCAGTATGGCATCGCGGTAGTTGACTTCCTTGTCAATGCCATTTCGCCCCCGGATGAAGTCCAGAAGCGCATCGACGAGCGCTCCGGCATGGAGGCCGTCGGCGGCATGGACAGGTACTTTCAGTTCAAAGCCGCGCAGGCCATCGGCGACCTTGCCAAGGGAGCCGCGGGCGGCGGAGGGGGCGGCGATAGTACAGTTGGGACGGCTGCGGCGGCCGGCCTGGGCCTTGGAACCGGCGCCGGATTGGGCATGATGATACCCAGCATGCTGCAGCAGGCCATGGCCGGCGGCGCGCAGCCCAAGGTGCGCTGTCCGAATTGCGGCAAGGACATCCCGTTTGGCAGCAAGTTCTGCCCGGAATGCGGCTACAACCTCTCAGCCACCATCACCTGCCCCAAGTGTGGAGCTACTCTGCCCGCAGGCTCCAAGTTCTGTCCCAATTGCGGCCAGCAGTTGGTCGGGACGCCCCCACCCGCCGCACCGCCCGCGGCAGATTCTGGTGAGGCCCCGGCAGAGGAAGAGAAGAAGTGAGCGGCGTCACCCGCGTGTGCCTAGGGCACGGGTCTCAGGGACGGCAGGGCGGGTTTCGGCCATCGGACGGGCGCCGCAGCCTTGGTGCGCGATTGTCGGTACCGGCCGGCGTACTTCTCCTGGCTGCATTAGCGGTCCTCCTTTTTGCGCCGGGCGCCAACGCCCAAGTCAAAAGCTGGAACATCGACAACATGGACGTCAATCTGGAGGTCCAGCAGAACGGCGATGTCCTCGTCGACGAGAGGGTCACTTTTGCCTTCGAAGGCAACTTCCATTTCGTGACACGCTCGATCCCCACGGACAATATGGACGGGATGACGGACATCCAGGTTACGGATGCCAACGGCCAGCCTCTACCCGAGGGCGATGGGCCGGGGACCTGGAGTGTGTCCAAAGAGGGTAACCGGGAGAACATCACCGTCAATTTCGACCTTACCAACACCACCGGCACATGGGTATTCCACTACCGGGCCAGATCGGTAGTGATGTTCTTCGACCAAGGTGATGAGTTGCGCTGGTATGTTTTCGATGCTGAGACTCCAGTCCCCATAAACTCGGTGAAAGCGACCGTCAAGATTCCCGATTCGGTTCCCGTGGATAAGATGACCCAAGCCGTCCAGTCCGGAACCGGAGTTCAAACCAATGTCAACTCGCCTGGTCCATCGACCATGGTGTACGAAGCGACAGGTGTCCCTGCTTACACGAACTTCTGGATTGTCACGGGCTTTCCGAAGGGAGTCGTGAATTTCACATGGACGGCACGGCGGGTCGCCGCCTTCATAGTTCCCAAGGTGGGGTTCATCCTTCCCATAATCGCGTTTCTGGTCATGCTACTTCTCTGGCGGCGCCGGGGGCGTGATGATCCCAGTGCCGTCTACGCCAAATATGTCAGTGAGCCGCCTTCGGATCTATCACCCGGCCTGGTTGGCGCCCTTATCGACGAGAAGGTTGACACCAAAGAGGTGATCGCCACCATTGTCGATCTGGCCAGGCGCGGCTATCTCGACATAACCGACACAAAGAAACGCGGCGTTCTTGCCAAGCAAGAGAGCACCTTCACCCGGCTGAAGCCGCTGGATGACCTCAAGGGTTTCGAGAAAGAGGTGGCGGAATCGGTGTTCGACGGAAACCATCCCGACCAGGTCACGACGGCACAGCTCAAAAACCATTTCTACACCCACGTCGACCCTATCTGCGAGATGGTCTACAAGGAAACAACTCAGGCCGGCCTCTTCCACGGCAATCCCAAAAAGGTGCGGGCCCGTTGGGTCGGTTACGGATTCCTGGTGGCGGTGGTTCTGGGTGCTCTGACTGCGATCATGGGACTGACACATGTGCCCGGCTGGGGGTGGTTCCTCTTGGGATCGATCGTAGCCGTGATTATCGTGTGGGCATTCGCTCCCCGCATGCCCCAGCGCACCGTGAAAGGCGCTCAGGAGCAGAGGAAGTGGGAGGCGTTCCGCAATTACCTGCAGGACCTCACTCGCTTCCAGGACATGGGTGTCGCTCAGGAGGCTTTCGAGAAGTACCTGCCATACGCTATAGCCTTTGGCGTGGAGAAGCGTTGGGTGAGGCGCTTTGAAGGTTTGTCGGTGCCCCCACCGGTATGGTATCACCCGGTCTTCATACCCATACCCGTCGGGGGAGGGCCTGTCTTAGGAGGCGGCCCGGTCGTGGGTGGCGGCATGGCGGGGGGAGGAGCCCCAGGGGTGCCTGGTGGTGGCTTCAGTCTTGATACCATCTCGGACGGGCTGTTCGGCAGTCTCAGCAACATGTCGGGCGTGCTGACTTCGGCACCTTCCAGCAGTGGATCCGGGCGCGGGACCTTTGGCGGCTTCGGCGGCGGCTTCGGTGGAGGATTCTCCGGAGGTGGCGGTGGCGGTGGCTTCAGAGCCGGGTAGGAGGCAACGATGAGGACCAGGATCATCGGCATCGTGCTGATCATCGTCAGCCTAGGCATCGACGCCTGGCTGGGGGCCGGGCTGGCCTCAGGCTCGAGGGCCACCGGAGTGGCGCTTGGATTCGTCCTTTTCTCCCTGCCGTTCTTGGCTGTAGGCATCTACTTGGTCATGTCGTCTCATGGAGAAATCAAGGAGGAGAGCAAGGCGGACAAAGAAAGGGCCATCCTCAACTCAGTCATGACCCGCGGGAAGGTGAGCATTGCCGACCTGGCCATAGAGGGCGACCTCAATAGGGATCAGGTCAAGGCCTACATATACGATCTCATCGGGAAAGACCTTTTCAGAGGCTACGTGAACTGGGAGCGGGGGGAACTGGTCTCTGCTGAGGCAGCACAGATCAAAGAAGGCACATGTCCGAACTGCGGCGGCCGGCTGGAGCTGGCCGGGAAGGGATTGGTGCGTTGTCCGTACTGTGGAACTGAGATCTACCTGTCGGGGCCGACGCGC
>JAMDEO010000129.1 GCA_023483915.1 Actinomycetota bacterium | reverse complement strand
CGGTGCTGTGATAAGGGTGCCGGCAGTTGGAGCTTCGAAGAAGCATGCCGTGGTGCTGGATCCGCCATATCGCCCCGAACACGCTGCCCTTCTCACGCAACTCGCAAGGGAAGGCGTGATGATCCATTTCCTCTACGGCGATGCCGAGAGGAAGCGCACGGCAACTCTGCTGAAGTATTTGGTGCACCCGCGCTTCGCAATGGTATGTGTCTACCGTGCCCTCCTCCGCGGGGCAAAAGGGAGTGAAGTGCGCAAAACAGCCGCGGAACTCGCATGGAGGGAAGGCAAGGTCGTGCTCTCCGACGACGATCTGGAGCGCGCCCACACGGTGCTATCCCAACTTGGCTTGGAACGCCCAACCGGGGGAACGGCTAGAATAGAAGCGAGCATCGCACCGTTGTACGCCGATGCTGAAGCGGAATACGAGGAGTGTTCCAGGCTATGCCGGATCCTCTAGATACCAAGAGACCCTCCAAGAAAGAGACACCACCAAGCTCTGACGGAGGAACGATACGCCGGGCGGCGCGCACTCGACCCAAGGCAAGCCTACCAGGGGCAACTCCCTCGAGCGAGCCGTCAGGGCTCTTGGACGATTTGCTGGCCAAGATCGAGAAGTACAACCCGAGCTTCGACCGCGAAATCGTCCGGAGAGCGTTCGCCGTGGCTGCCGCGCAGCATCAGGGCCAGCGGCGGGCGAGTGGCGAGCCGTACATCAATCACCCCGTGGGCACGGCCTCCATCTGTGCCGATCTGGGCCTCGACACCGCCACCATTGTAGCGGCACTACTCCACGACGTCGTGGAGGACACGTCTATGTCCATCGAGAGTGTCCGCGAGGAATTCGGGGATGAAGTGGCTCTCCTGGTCGACGGGGTGACCAAGCTGTCGCAGATGTCATTCCGGACCACCGAGGAGGAGCAGGCGGAGAACATCCGCAAGATGATCATTGCAATGGCCAAGGATATTCGCGTGATCCTTATCAAGCTTGCCGACCGGCTTCACAACATGCGCACCCTCAGCTACTTGGGCAAAGAGAAACAGATCGACAAGTCAAAGGAGACGCTGGAAGTCTACGCTCCTCTAGCGCACAGGCTGGGCATCGAGTCCGTCAGATGGGAACTCGAGGATCTCGCTTTTGCCACCTTGCATCCACGCAAGTACGCCGAGGTTCAGCGGATGGTGGCGCAACGGCGGGCCGATCGTGAAGCCGATATGGAGCAGGCCCGGGCCATCCTCAACAAGGAGTTGCTGAACGTCGGCATACAGGCTGAGATCGCCGGCAGGACCAAGCACTTCTACTCCATCTACGACAAGATGGTCCGCAGAGGTAAGGAATTCAATGAGATCTATGACCTCACCGCCCTGCGGGTGTTAGTGAGTTCGGTCAAGGACTGCTACGCCGCCTTGGGCATCATCCACTCCATCTGGAAGCCACTGCCGGGCAGGTTCAAGGACTATGTGGCCATGCCCAAATTCAACATGTACCAGTCGCTTCACACCACAGTGATTGGGCCCACCGGAAAGCCTCTGGAGATACAGATTCGCACTTACGACATGCATGAAACGGCGCAGTACGGCATCGCGGCGCACTGGATGTACAAGGAGGGCCGCGGACCCGGACAGAAAGCCGGGAGCGAGCTAGAGAAGCTGCAGTGGCTGCGACAGATTATGGACTGGCAATCAGAGACCAATGATTCCGGGGAGTTCATGGACTCGCTACGAATCGATCTTTTTCAGGACGAGGTCTACGTTTTCACCCCCAAGGGAGAGGTCAAGAGCTTGTCCGCGGGTTCGACGCCTGTTGACTTCGCCTACGCCATCCATACGGACGTGGGCCATCATTGCGTGGGGGCCAAAGTGGACGGCCGCATCGTGCCCTTGACTTACAAGCTGCAGTCGGGCGACATCGTTGAGATTCTCACCTCCAAAACCTCTCAGGGGCCTTCGCGGGATTGGCTGCAGTTTGTGGCCAGTTCGGGGGCGCGCAATAAGATCAGGCAGTGGTTCAAGAGGGAGCGCAGGGAAGATGCGGAGCATCTCGGACGTGAGGCCCTACTGGAGGCACTCCGGAAGCAAGGGCTGCCGGCACAGAAGCTGATAGGCTCAGATCTCATCGCCGAGGTCATGAAGGAAACGAACCACACGAGGCGCGAGGATTTCTTTGTGGCCGTAGGGTCTGGCAAGATTAGCCCTCAACACGTGGTGCAGCGGGTCATTCAGAGCCTAAATCGTGCCGGCGAGACAGCGGCTGCGGCCGCCGCGCTCACAGCTCCTTCAGCTTCGCCCAAGGAGAAGCGGGAGACACCTTCTTCCAGCGAAATGGGCATCCGCGTGGACGGCATCGAAGACGTGGCAATAAGGATTCCTCAGTGCTGCCGTCCCGTGCCGGGGGACGAAGTGGTGGGGTATATCTCTCTTGGCCGAGGCATTACGGTGCACAGGAAGGATTGTCCGAATGTCAGGGCTCTCGAGAAGAATCCCGAACGTTTTGCGGCGGTTCACTGGGACACGGAAGCAAAGGGCCCTCTCAGGGTAGAAATACAGATTGAGGCCTACGACCGCAACCATCTACTCGAGGACATATCGCGGACCCTCAGCGAAAGTGGGGTGAGCATAATCGCGGCCCAGATATTCACGGCGCGCAACAACATGGTGAAGGACCGGTTCGTGTTCGAGGTGCCGGACGTCGATTATCTGGAGATGGTGCTGCAACGAATCCGCCGCATCGACACCGTCTACGACGCCTACCGGGTTACCCCGCGCTGAGCGGTCCGACTCTACTCGCCCCGCGCGAGGTCCCTTGCAACGTGCCGACCGTGTGAACAAGGCCTTCCTCGGCCCACTCTGCCCCTCTGGTAGAATTGCAGGCCGGAATCGAGAGTAAGGATTGCGTATGTACATGCGCTGCATGCCGGTGGGCCCTCTGCAGGCAAACTGTTATCTGATTTGGGATGAAGATCTCCGGGGATGCGCGGTCGACCCGGGTGGTGAGCCGGCACGTATTGCGGCCCTTCTTGAGAAAGAGGGCGTCACTCTCGAAGCAATCCTTGTGACCCATGGTCACTTCGATCATGTTGACGGCGTGCAGGGCCTTCATCACGCCACATCTGCGCCGGTCTACTGCTCACGCCCGGTTGTGCCGGTTCTTTCAGGGGTCGAGGACTGTGATGCGACGGGCTACCCGGTACCGGCGATGCTGCCGGAGCGCATCAAGGTTGTGGGCGATGGGGACTTAGTAAAGGTGGGCAGTTTCACCGTCTCAGTCATTTCCACGCCGGGTCATACTCCCGGGGATATGACCTATGAGATAGGCGGGCACCTCTTCTGTGGGGATCTGCTTTTTCACGGCTCAGTGGGCAGAACTGATTTTCCGGGGGGGGACTTCTCGGCTCTGCTAAGATCGGTGTCCAGACTGGCCGGCGCCTTTCCATCCTCAACGCCGGTTCATCCTGGGCACATGCAGTCGACAACGATCGGTGAGGAGCTGGCGCATAACCCCTTCCTGCAAGGGCTGGAGATCGATGGCTGACCTCATTTCCGCGCCAAAGGGCACCTATGACATCCTGCCGAAGGACCAGCCTGCCACGCGGTGGGTCATAGCCCAAGCCGAAGCGGTTTTCCGGCTATTCGGATACGCCCGGATCGACACCCCGGCCTTTGAGGAGACGAGGCTTTTTGCGAGGGGAGTTGGGGAATCAACCGACATCGTCCGCAAGGAGATGTACACGTTTGAGGACCTGGGCGGACGGAGCATGACGTTGCGGCCGGAGGGCACGGCCCCTGTAGCGAGGGCCTACGTGGAGCACGGCATGCATACTCTGCCCCAGCCTGTGAAGCTGTACTACCACAGCCCGATGTTCCGGTACGAGAGCCCACAGTCCGGCCGCTATCGCCAGCACTATCAGCTAGGAGTGGAAGCCTTCGGCTCGGAGGCCCCGGAACTGGATGCCGAGGTTATCGGGGTACTTGCTGCCCTATACCACCGGCTGGGTCTACAAGGGTTGGAGCTGCGCTTGAACACAATGGGCTGCAAGGCCTGCCGGCCCGGCTACTCCGAAGCCCTGCAAACCTTTCTGACTTCTGATGCCGAGCGGTTGTGCGGGGAATGCCGCGAGCGAGCACGGTTGAACCCATTGCGGGTTTTCGACTGCAAGGTTGAGTCGTGCCGCGAGGTCTTGCGGCAGGCGCCCCGCCTTCTCGACTATCTGTGCGGCTCATGTGGCGACCACCACGCCCGTGTGCAGGAGTCGCTTGCGGTCCAAGGCGTGGCCTTCACTCACGACCACACGCTGGTGAGAGGCATGGACTACTACACTCGGACCACCTTCGAGTTTCAGTCTGCCCTGCTGGGGGCCCAATCCGGCATTGGAGGAGGAGGACGTTACGACCAGCTCGTCGAGGCAATCGGGGGACCGGCAGTTCCGGGGGTTGGCTTTGGCACCGGTGTGGAGAGAATTCTCCTCACGCTGAGTCGGTCCGGCGTTCCTGGGCCCGTACCCGCATACCCGGCGGTTTATCTTGTGGCGCTCGGCGAGGTCGCTAGGGCCGAGGTCTTCTCTCTTGCCCATCAGCTGCGCACTCGCGGGGTAGCCGCGGATCTGGACTACGTCGCCAGAAGCCCCAAAGGGCAGATGAAGCAAGCCGGACGCAGCGGGGCCCGCTACGCGTTCCTGATTGGGGAAGACGAGCTCGCCGAGGGCACCGTGACGGTGCGGGACCTGTTGTCAAGTGCGGAGAGGAAGATGGCCCGGGACGAGGCCTTGGCCCTGACTCGAGAGATTAAGGACCAATTGTGAGATACAGGGACGAATGGTGCGGAAACATACGTGAGGAGGACGTTGGCCGAACCGTCAAGCTGGCGGGCTGGGTCCAGCGCCGTAGGGACCACGGTGGCTTGATCTTCGTGGACCTACGTGATCGATCCGGTATCATCCAGGTCGTTTTCGAAGCTGAGACCAGACCGTTGGTGCACAGACTCGCCGAGGATCTGAGGGGCGAATACGTTCTCTCGTTGTCCGGCGAGGTGGTGGCTCGGGCTCCGGAGCGGGTCAACCCTAACCTGCCTACTGGGCAGATAGAGGTGGTCGCGACGACTTTGGAGATCCTCGCCACGGCCAAGACACCTCCGTTCATGGTCGAGGATGATTTGGACGTGGATGAGACTCTCCGCCTGAAATACCGCTATATCGACCTACGGCGCTCCCATATGTTCGGCAACCTGAGGTTGCGTCACGAGGTCGTGCGGGCCGTGCGGGAGTATCTCGGCAATCAGGGCTTCATCGACGTCGAGACCCCCATTCTGACGAAGAGCACGCCGGAAGGAGCCAGAGACTTCCTCGTTCCTAGCAGGATGCAGCCTGGTGAGTTTTACGCCCTTCCTCAATCGCCTCAGTTGTTCAAACAACTGTTGATGGTGGCCGGCTTCGAGCGCTACTACCAGATTGCGCGCGCATTCCGTGATGAAGACCTCCGCGCCGATAGACAGCCGGAACACACCCAGATCGACATCGAGATGAGCTTCATCGAGGAGAGTGACATTCATGAAGCGGTGGAGGGTATGTTCGCGGCAGCGTTTGAGCGAACACTGGGGGTAACCTTGGGGCGACCGTTCCCGCGACTCACCTACCATGAAGCCATGGCGCGCTATGGCAGTGACAAGCCCGATCTGCGTTTTGCCATGGAGATTGCGGATGTCACGGACATGGCCTCCCGGTTCGATTTCAGGGTCTTCGCCGATGCAATCACAAGCGGGGGAGTGGTGAGGGGACTATGCGCCAAGGGCGGCGCGAGATTCTCCCGCAAGGACATCGATGATTTGTCTTCGGATGCCACGATCTTCGGGGCCAGAGGAGTACTCCCTGTGTGGGTTGAGGAGCAGGGTCTCCGCTCGCCACTGCAGAAATTCGGCACCCCAGAGCTGATGAACTCACTGGTCGAGCGCCTGGGGGGAGAGGCGGGCGATCTGCTGCTCATGGTGGCCGATCGGAAGCCGGTGGTCGAGGCCAGTCTGGGTGCGCTGCGGCTGTCACTAGCGCAGAGGCTGGGGGTCGAGAGGTCGGGCTGGGCCTTCGCGTGGATCGTGGATTTTCCCATGTTCGAGTACGACGAGCACGAGAGGCGACTCAAGGCTCAGCACCATCCTTTCACTATGCCCCGGATCGACGAAGTATCCGATCTATTGGAGAGGCCTCTTGAAGTGGGAACCTATGCCTATGATCTGGTCCTTAACGGCGTTGAACTCGGCAGCGGATCGTTGCGCATTTCCAACCCCCAGATCCAAGAGGCCGTGTTCGAGGCCTTGGGGCTCGACTCGGAGCAGATCAAAGCGAAATTCGGCTTCCTGGTGGAGGCGATGGCCTACGGCATTCCTCCTCACGGGGGTATAGGCCTCGGCTTAGATCGGGCCGTGATGCTCATGGCCGGCGAATCGTCAATTCGAGATGTTATCGCATTTCCGAAGACCCAGAGCGGTTCTTGCCCCATGACCGAAGCTCCCTCTCGAGTGTCGCCTGAGCAGCTTCGGGAGTTGCGGATAAGGACTCTCTGAGCGTCTCTTCGTCAGACCCCTCCGGTCACTTGCCCGGCTTTGTGGGCGGTGGCAGAAGCAGGCCTCGCTTTGTGGGCGGTGGCAAAAGCGGCCATCGTTGCCGGCTCACAGCGCTTGTGCTAACCTCTCGTCGCTCGACCTTGTGCGTGATCTGGCCAAAACTTGAGCCAACACACAATGCTTGGGAGGCATGTTTGCCTGGACGGCGTATTACCTTTCAGGGGCTGCCACCCACCTGCTTCGGCAGGTTCAAGCGCCCGTCAGACACGGCAAGGTGGAGCATTCTTTCAGGAAGGCATTGATATGTCCAGACGACTCAGACAGCTAGCCGCCCTTTCATGCGTCCTTGCAGTGATGGCGGTCCTCGCCTGGGGATGCACTTCTGGCGGGGGAGAGGTCACCACGACTATCGGCGATGTTACAACCACTTCGCCATCCGTTTCTCCAACTTCCCAAGGGAACGCCCTCATCGGTACGCAACTCAAGGCCACTTCTTCTACCCCGAAAGAGTACGTCGACGCGATCGCGCAGGCAAAACCGGTAGTTATCCTGTTCTACGTGCCCGGCGGCTCAGATGACGCCAGGGTTCTGGACAGTCTGAACGCCCTCCAACCGTCATTCCCCAGCTATGTGTTTTTGCTCTACGACTACAAGACCCCTGATCTGTACGGCGATCTATCCACCCTGCTCAAGGTGAACTACCCTCCGGAACTGATTCTTGTAGACGGGACGGGCACCATAAAGCAAGTGTGGAATGGATTCGTCGACCAGGGCACTATCAACCAGAGCCTTGTCAACCTGGTCAAGACATAACCATCGGCCGGAAACCGCCGCAACAGTAAGGGCCGGGAAATCCCGGCCCTTACTCATAGAGCAGGGAATCTGATGTCATTCAGTCGAGGGTACGGGGGGAAGGTCGCCGCCTTTCTTGCAAGTGGGGCGGCGAAGGTTCATGCCGGGCGTCTCGAGTCGCCGAGCGGGGTCGGAGAAGCCGGTAGCAGAGCGTGCGGATCGCTCATCAGAATCGAGTTGGCCGTTCGCGATGGAATAATTGTCGACGTAAAGTACAAGGCCTATGGGTGCCCGGCGACCATTGCTTGTGGAGCAGCGGTGGCGGCGAGAGTCGCCGGAGCCTCGGTGCTCGCTGCCGGGAGCGCGAGCTCCGCGGACTTGGCCAGATATCTCGAGCTGCCACCGGACAAGCTTCCGGTGGCGGAAACTGCGGTGGATGCTCTGCATAATGCGCTGGGTAGCGCCATTACTGCCGAGATTCCCGCGCGCTCTGCCAGTGGCCGTCTGGACCCCGAAGGCGTGCTCGTAGGGATGAGCGGCGGCGTGGATAGCGCAGTCGCGAGCTTCCTTCTCCAGAGGCAGGGGTATCGGGTGGCCGGCATCACGTTGAGCCTGTGGCACGACTCTGGACCGGCGGGGCAGACGAGCTGCTGCTCGCCGGAGACCGTGAGGCGAGCTCGGCGGACGGCCCATAGTCTTGGTGTTCCACACTTCACCGTCGATGCCTCAGATGTTTTTCATGAGCGGGTTGTCTCGTATTTCGTGGATGAGTATGCCGCCGGGCGTACTCCCAATCCCTGCGCCAAGTGCAACGCTCTGGTTCGTTTTGGCACGATGCTCGATGTGGCCGATAGCCTAGGTCTCTCACAGGTAGCCACCGGCCACTACGCCCAGTTTGAGGGTCAAAGCCGGATCCTGGCGCGGGGAGCAGACGCGGTGAAGGACCAGTCGTATGTACTGGCCGAAGTTTCCCCAGATATGCTGCGCCGGGTTGTTTTCCCCCTCGGCGACATGACCAAAAGCGAGGTCAGACGGCTGGCGGCTGAAGCGGGTCTCGAAGGTCATGCCGCACCTGAAAGCCAGGAGATCTGCTTCGTCACGGACGACGACCATCGGCATTTTCTGCGAGAACGTCTCGGCGATCGCTCCGGTCCGATTGTCGATGCAGCCGGAAACAAATTGGGTGAGCACCTGGGCACCTACAACTACACTATTGGGCAGCGAAGGGGGATCGGCATACCGTCCGAGAGGGCTCTGTATGTGGCGGGGATCAACGCTGAGCGTAGCGAGGTAGTCGTTGGTGAAGAGGACGAGCTTGAAATCTCCAGGATTGTTTTGCGGGGATTGACATGGCATCAGCCCCCACCCGCGGGAGCCCTGATGGTCCAGATACGGTCGTCGGGCGTGCCTGTCGTGGGGCGGCTGGTTGACTGCTCGCCAGCGGCAGACGAGATTGGCGTAGACACATTGACGGTAGAACTGGATGAGCCGGCACGAGCGGTGGCAGCCGGACAGACCGCTGTGGTCTACCGGCATAGAGACGTCGTGTGTGCGGGCACCATTCTGTGGGCGGGAAAAGGGTAACCCCGAAGAGGCCGTAGCAGGGCGGGCGGCGAAGGACCCTGTGGTATAGTTTCGGCGTTTGTGGCTGGAGATGAGCCAGAAAGGGGCTGAGTATGGAGTGGGATGCCGGGGCATTCATGAGGATCGCTATTGGTGTCTTCTTCCTAGCCTTCGGGGCGGGCCTGGCCTATTCGCTCTTTCGACTTTCGGCGGTTCTCGGTCGGATGAACAACATCCTCACAGACGCCAACAAAGAAGTTATTCCGTTGCTCACCCGGGTGGAGACAACCCTTGACGGCGTGAACTCAGAACTAGACAAGGTCGACCAGATCACTGGGTCGGTAGCTGAGATGGTCAAGGTTGCAGAGCACACTACAACCGGCATTTACGGCGCCGTCTCAAAACCAATAAGACAGGTGGCCGGACTGGCTAGTGGGATCAGGGAAGGGATTTCGTCGTTCTTGTCTGGCAAAGGGAAGGAGGACTGATGGGGCTGATCCGTTCTTCGGTTTTGGTGGCCGCAGGAGCCGCCTTGGGCGGTGCCCTGCTCTTGGCGCACCGCGTGTCTCAGGAAACCGGCAAGAGCCTGAGCGAGTCGTTTGCTGAAGTCCCGGCCGAGGCTCAGAAACTGTTTGAAGATTTGCGTGGACGCGCGGAAAGCGCAATGGCGCGCGGTCGCGAGGCGTATCAGCAGAAACAGGCTGAGATGGAAGAGCCTGCGCGGGGCACGGATCAAACTTAGCTGGTTGTGGCACGGCGGGCATGATGGCATGTGATTCTAGGGAGAGCGTCGTTCTGCGGACGCGCAAGGGCGCCCGTGCGCTGTCGTTGCTCCGCGTCGTCATCAGCGGGACTGCCTCGAGACGGAACCTGCTTATGGAACAACTGGACGACATAGAACTCGCTGTCGAAACCCTTTTGGCAGAGGAACCCCAGACGGGGGGCGACCTTGTACTGGAGGTGTGGTCGACCGGTAACGGCTTAGCCCTTTCTTTGGGCGGCCTCGTGAATTCAGGCGTCAAAGCCGCACTTCTGGCGCCCGGGTCATTTACACCGAGTGAGCGATGTCTCCTCGATGTCCGCATGCTCATCGAACCACTTGTGGACAGATATAGCGTATCAGAGGGGCCGCAGGGCACCTTCTCCGTGGAAATGGAAAAGCGGGCGTAACGAGTGTCCGAATCGAGGCTAGATCGAGGGCAAACGGATCCGATCATGAGTGGTAGCCGAACAGGACGCCGGCTCGGCGAGGTATCCGAGTGGGAGCTCCTGATGCGGGTTCGAGAGAGTAAGGACTTACTGGCCAGGGAGGAGTTGATCACTCGCTACCTTCCCCTGGTGAAAAGCCTTGCCCGGCGTTTTGCCTCGAGAGGCCAGTCGGTGGAGGATCTCATCCAGGTAGGCTCAATCGGACTCATCAAGGCCGTCGACCGGTTTGATCTCGATCGCGGGGTAGAGCTTTCCACTTATGCCACTCCGACCATTCTTGGCGAGATCAAGCGCTACTTCAGGGACAAAGGCTGGGCAGTCAAGGTTCCGCGGGCCCTACAGGATCTCAACGTGCGTCTCAACCGAATAATGGAGCAACTGACGGTTGAGTTGAAACGTTCGCCGACCATGGCGGAGCTCGCAGCTGCGACCGGGGTTACTGAAGAAGAGGTGGTCGAGGCTCTCGAGAGTGGCCGTGCTTACAGCTCAGTCTCAATTTACTCTGGAGGCTCGAACGACGACGAAGAGTCGTTGGAGCTTCTGGACTGTCTGGGGGCAGAGGAGGGAGCTTACGAGGTTTTCGAGCAGCGCAGGGTTCTTGCGCCGGCGATGGAGAGGCTGGATCCGCGGGAGCGACTCATTCTCCACCTGCGTTTCTTCGAGGGGATGACCCAGACACAGGTGGCGGCAAGGATCGGTATATCACAAATGCACGTATCCCGGCTTATCAGGAAATCGATCGACAATCTACGCCAATTCATGGCGGAAGACGAGGCTCTGGTTCGGGAAGCCAGGGCGAGAGACGAGGGCAATTTGTGAAGACTGCCGACCTGCGCAAACTGTACTTGGACTACTTCGTGGACCGCGGCCACTTGTTGGTGCCGAGTTCCTCCTTGGTGCCATACAAAGACCCCTCAGTCCTGCTCACCACCGCCGGGATGCAACAATTCAAGCCATACTTCATGGGGCTTGCGGAGCCGCCGAGTAGGCGCCTCACCAGCGTCCAGAAGTGTTTTCGCACCTCCGACATAGACCGCGTGGGACTCACCGCCCGTCACTGCACCTTCTTCGAGATGATGGGCAACTTCTCGATCGGCGATTACTTCAAGGAAGGCGCCATACGGTATGGCTGGGAGTTCTCGACGCAGTACCTGGACCTGGACCCGAACCGGATATGGATCTCGTACTTCGAGGGCGATGAGGCGATTGAGCCGGATAATGAGGCGATTGCGATCTGGGAGGCCATGGGAGTCCCAAGGAAGCGGATGGTGGGATTGCCGCGAAGCGCCAACTTTTGGGGTCCGGTCGGTCCCACTGGGCCATGTGGGCCCTGCTCCGAGCTCTACTACGATAGGGGCCTGGAACACGGCTGCGACGACCCCCACTGCCGTCCGGGCTGTGATTGCGACCGCTTCGTGGAGTACTGGAATCTGGTCTTCACCGGCTACAACATGGACGAATACCAGCAGCTGTCGCCTCTTCCGGAACAGAACATCGACACAGGCATGGGTCTTGAGCGAGTCGCGGCCCTCAAGCAAAACGTGAATTCGGTTTTCCTCACGGACGCCTTCCGACCTCTTGTTGCCTTGGGAGAGGAGATCGCGGGCAAGAAGTACGGGGAGAATGAGCGCACAGATGTGGCGCTCCGGGTGCTGGCCGATCACGCGCGGGCCATGTCCTTCCTCGTGGCTGACGGAGTTCTGCCGAGCAACGAAGGGCGTGGCTATGTGTTGCGCCGTGTTATCCGCCGAGCCGCCCGCTTCAGCCGGTCGGCCGGCATGGAACCGCCATTCTTGCGGCGATTCGCAGAGATGACGATAGAGTTGATGGGCGATCCGTACCACGAGCTTCAGGAGCGACGAGACACCATTCTTCGCGTGGTTCATTCCGAGGAAGAGCGATTCAACCGCACTCTTGACCAGGGGCTTGTTCTTGTGGAGGAAGAGATCGGGCGGGCGCAGGAGTCGGGCAATACGGTATTCCCGTCCTCCGTCGCTTTTTTACTGCACGACACCTATGGGTTTCCTGTGGAAGTGACGCAGGAGATCGTGCGGGAGCGGGGGCTGCGTCTGAACCTCGACGAATTCGAGTTGGCGATGGAAGCGCAACGCAGCCGGGCACGTCGAGCGCAGAAGGGGGGCGAAAGCTATCAGGACGCCGTCACCCGTTTCGCGCGCGACACCATGCGGGCGACGGAATTCAAGGGCTATGAGCGTGAGGAGCTTTTCACCGTTCTGGAGAACGTTCAGCCCCTGAGCGACGCCCGGGTCCTGCTGGCATTGAGGGAGAGTCCCTTCTACGCTGAACTGGGGGGTCAAACAGCCGACACGGGCCTCGTTGAGTCCGAAACGGGAAGGGCCGAGGTGCTTGATGTCCAGACGCACGGCAACGTCCAGGTCATTACCGGCAGGTTGCTCGATGGGAGACTGGAAGGCGGTACCCGTGTCAAGGCTTCCCTGTCTTCAAGCTATCGTCACGACGTGGCCGCCAACCACACCGGCACTCACCTGCTCCATTACGCATTGCGGTCAAAGCTGGGAAAAGATGTCACCCAGGCCGGTTCGTCTGTTCGCGCGGACAAGCTCCGGTTCGATTTCGCCTATCATGAGCCGGTGGGCCCTCTGCGGTTGGCGGAGATCGAGGAGTTGGTGAACCGAAGAATCGTCGAGAACCACCCGGTGCGTGTCTTCACCACCAGCTTGGAACACGCTAAGGACCTGGGTGCTGTCGCACTCTTCGGGGAGAAGTATGGGGATTTCGTGCGAGTTGTCGAAGTCGACGATTTCAGCCGGGAGCTGTGTGGTGGCAC
>JAMDEO010000093.1 GCA_023483915.1 Actinomycetota bacterium | reverse complement strand
GGCGCGGGGGGGGGGGGGGGGGGGGTTGAGCCTTCGTCGAAGTCGTGGGTGGACGAGCCCGGGCTGAACCGGTACGACGGATCGGGCCCATGGCCCTCGACCGTGGTGGTCGCATCCGGGTGCTTCAGCCAAACGTTGTGGTCGGGCACGTATATCTCGTCTTCGGGCGTCTGCGGCAGAAGGACGAAACGTTCGCGGCCCGGGCGGATGACCGCCTCATAGATGACCAGCAGCACGATGGCGATGCTGACGAGCAGATAGGTGATCCAGACCGTGGTCGGACCGATCTCGAGGGAACCCGATTCCTTGATCAAGGTGTCCCGGATGATCAAGTACACGACCACGACGTCGGAGACCGCGACCAGCGCGACGATGATCTGCATCCAGCGTGACCGGAAGGCCGAAGCCTTGTTGGTGGCCTTGAGGAACACGGTCAGCATCAGCAGCAGGAACATGAGCGCCCAGATGCCGAGCGGCACCCAGCTGGCGGCCTCCGCCGACGCTGAGACGCGGAACTCGGGAACGCGGGCGAAGTGGCAGCCCTTGCAGGCGCGGGCGACCGTCGGGTCTTCGTGACAGGCCAGGCAGGTCTGCTTCTCGATCTTGTCGTACGGGGTCCCGGCGATGACCGCGGGGCCGTTGGCCATGCGCCAATGGATGTTGCGCCACACATCCACGTCTATCTTCGGCGCGCCCGGATGCTGCCGGCCGGCCGGAGTGATGGGAGTGAACAGGATCGGCGCGATGTCGCCGGTGTGGCATTTGTTGCAGAAAGCAGGGTCGGCCTTGGCCTGGGGCTTGTCTACGCCCACCTGCTCAGCCCCATGGACAACCCCACTGTGGCACTCGATGCAGTCGAGGTTGGCGACCTCGGTGTGGAACGCGTGGGGGATGAAGGTAGCCTTGGGGTCTGGATGGCAATGCCGACAGGCGCCCGCGACGATGGTGCGTGCAGCCTCGGGCTTCTTGTCGGTCTGACCGAAGGCCCACTGCGCCAGCTTGATGAACGAGTAGGTCTTGCCTTTGAGGTACCCGACCGCGCCGGGCTCGAAGTGGCAGTCGATGCAGGTGACACCCGCGGCCTTGTGGCTGGAGTGCTGCCACGTCTCCGAGAAGGGAGCGATCGTGTGGCACGACGAGCAGAACGAAGGCTGAGAGGTATACCCGAAGCCTGCCGCGACGAGCGCAGCCAGGACAACGAGCACTACGAGGATGACCACAAGTGGCCAACGCCTCATCGTATGAATATCCCCCCTAGAAGTGCTTGAACACGAACGAGTCGTGCTGCCGTGCGGCACGGTACCATACGCACACCCTCTCCGCAACCGAAAGCCCGAGCGGCGGTGGTAGTATTGCCCTGCTCGTGCTCTGCGGCATAGCCTCATAAGGAGGAGGAAGAGCCCCGGATGGACAACCTCATCTACTTCGACCACGCGGCGACGACCCCCACTGACCCTGCGGTGGTCGAGGCGATGCAGCGCTGGTTCACCACCGATTTCGGCAACCCCGCCACCCTCTACAACCTCGGCCTGACCGCGAACCAGGCGATGGAGACCTCGCGAGCCGAGATCGCCGGTCTACTGGGCGCCGAACCCGACGAGATCTACTTCACGAGCGGGGGTACCGAGTCGGACAACTGGGCCATCAAGGGAGTGGCGGACGCGCACGAGAAGAAAGGGCGTCACCTCATCACCTCGACCATCGAGCACCACGCGGTGCTGGATACGATGGAGTACCTCGAGAAGAAGGGCTTCGAGGTCACCCGTGTCCGGGTGGACTCAGGAGGACTGGTCGATCCCGACGATGTGCGCAAGGCCATACGGCCGGACACGATCCTCATCTCCATCATGCACGCCAACAACGAGGTGGGCACGATTGAACCGATCTCGGCTATCGGCGAGATCGCGCGCGAGGCCGGCGTCATCTTTCACACCGACGCCGTCCAGACGGTGGGCAAGCTGCCCGTCAACGTCGACGACCTCAACGTCGACATCCTGTCATTGAGCGGCCATAAGTTCTACGGACCAAAGGGCGTTGGAGCCACCTACCTGCGCAAGCGGGTCCGCGTGACGCCGCTGATGCACGGGGGAGGGCAGGAGCGGAGACGAAGGGCGGGCACCCAGAACGTCCCGGGCATCGTAGGCCTTGCGAAGGCCCTGCAACTCGCGACCGATCGGATGGCCGAGGAGGCCGTACGCGAGCAGGCCATGCGCGACCGGCTGTGGCAGGGCCTGCAGGAGAGCATCCCCGATATCTGGCTCAACGGGCATCCCACGGAACGCCTCGCGAACAGCCTGAATTTCCGCGTCGAAGGCATAGAGGGTGAGGCCATGATCCTCTGCTTGGACATGAACCTCATCGGAGTCTCCTCCGGTTCCGCCTGCACCACCGGGTCCTTGGAGCCCAGCCACGTGCTGCTTGCCATGGGCATCCCCGCCGAGTTGGCTCACGGGTCGCTGCGACTCACTCTCGGCCGCGACAACACCGACATCGACATCGCCTACTTCCTCGACGTCTTCCCGCCTGTGGTGAAGCGGTTGCGCGACATGTCCCCGGTGTACAACAAGTAGCAGCTCGGGCAAGATCATGAGTGAGGGGCGTTACGTTTATACGCCCAGGGGTATACTGGTCAAAGGAAAACGACCCACGCCTTGGCGAGGGGCCATTCCGCGGTAGGCGGGAAGGAGGCCGGAGTGTATACGGATCTGGTCATGGAGCATTTTCGAAATCCGAGGAACATGGGCGTCATCGAAGATGCGGACGGTGTCGGCGAAGTGGGCAATCCCACGTGCGGCGACATGATGCGCATCACCATCAAGGTGAGTGACGACGTCCTCGAAGACGTGAAGTTCCAGACCCTCGGGTGTGGCGCGGCCGTGGCCACGTCGAGCATGGTGACCGAGCTCGCGAAGGGCAAGAATCTCGACGAGGCGGTGGACATCACCAACAAGCAGGTGGCCGAGGCTCTCGGCGGGCTGCCCCCCAATAAGATGCACTGCTCGAACCTGGCTGCGGACGGCCTTCGGGCCGCGATCGAGGACTACAAGGAGCGGCGGGCGAAGGCCGCTCACAACTAGGCACCAGCAACCGGGACGGCGCCGCCACGTGTCGGCGCCGCGAGCGCGTCAGGCGGCGGTCACTTCAGCTCCGCATCGGACACCGAATAGAGTGACTCGTTACGCAGACCTTTGATCAGGCGGATGTCGCGCATGGTGGAGCTGTCCATCACGTCGACTATCGCCGCGCTCAGCCCGAGCGCCGAGAGCATCGCCAGGTACACGCGGTTGATCGCGGAACGGAGCTGCGGCGGCGCCCCTTGAGACAGATACTCGACTCCCGCGATGGTCTTTACGGGGGGATCGAAGATCGTCGTCAACAGCCGCATCGTCTCCAATACCGCCGCCGCGTGATCTTGCCCGTTGCCGCTTCCCAGGTGCACGATGACGGGATCGACGTACAGGCGGTCCGCGGGGATGCCCCCCGCCATCGCCATCTCCACCATGGTCTGCGCTTGACCGGCCCGCTCGTCGGGGTCCAAGGGTGGTCCGCTCCCCACGATTGCTGGGAGCATGATCTCCAGGCCTTTCTCGGCCGCATAGGGGATCAGCGCCCCCTTCAAATCCTCCGGCCGGGCCGACTGCACGTAATACGCGTTGATGATGGGCTTTCGCGATGCCCTCTCCGCTCCAGCGATGATGGCATCCGCGGTGAGACCGTCTATGCTCAGCTGAACGTCGGGCGCGACGGTCTGGATCTGGTCGACCATCCACACGATGGCTTCGTCGGCGCCCAGTGTGATGGGCCCCACATTGACGTCGATGACGTCCGCTCCGGCGAGGGAGACATTGTGTGCTATCTCGCGGATGGAGCCCGCATCCCTGTCGGCCAAGGCCTTCGCCACATGCCGGTGGGCCACATTCAAATTGTCAGAGACGATCAGCACGGACGGCCTCCCGGTTAGCACCACCGCTGCATGTAACGGATTCGGCTGCGTTGATACCCCGGCTCCCACCCGAGCAAACGGCTGCGCATCCAGCGTTCGCCGGACCCTGACCGGGGGTGGCCGGCTGCTCGTGCTGGTCAGCTGCGCAGCAGTCCCCCCGCCTTGATCCCCAGGCTGAGACGCTCCTTGTCCTCGCTCTTAAAGACGGAGAGCCCGGTTATGTCCGCGATCTTCTGCAGGCGGTAGCGGATGGTGTGACGGTGGGCGTAGAGGTCCTGGGCCGTCTTCGATAGGTTCTCGTCGTTGGAGAGGTAGGTAGTGAGCGTCAGGAGCAGATGCCCGTCGCTCTGGCAATCGTACCGCTCGATGGGATCGATCGTCTCCTGGTAGAGGCTGCGAAGCTCTTCGGGGTCGTGCTCCCAAATGCTGAGGAGCAGCTTGTACGAGCCCACGCTGTCGAAGTGGGTCACGCTTCCCAGGCCCTGCAACCGGCGTCCCACCTTCAGAGCGGCGAGCGCCTCCTCGAACCCTTTGCGGAGCCCCGACAGATCCGACGTGAAACGACTCACGCCGACCGAGACGGAGAGATCCCCCACCTCCTTGCCCAAGGACTGGAGCCGCGTCGTCAGTCGGTCGAGCACCCGAGGATCGGGCGACGAGGGACCCGACAAGAAGATGATGACCCGGTCGGACTTCAGGCTGACGAGCGACGCGGGCTCGATCTCGCCGACCAAGCGGGTGCAGCGGCTGAAGAATCGCTCCTTGAGACGCTGCACCTCGTTCTCCGAGAGCTTGCGCGCGACCATCGTTCTCTCGAACTCATCGACATCGGCGACGACAACGGTCGCCCCGCGGCTCAAATCGCAGCCTAGGAAGCTGGCCCGTCGCAGCAGAGAGTCCTCACTACTGAAGCGCCCCCCGATGAGGTCGTCGACGAAGTCACCCTTGAGCCGCACCTCGGTCTCGAAACGTACCTGATCCCGGGCCATCTCCACGGCGGCGACCGTGGCCGTGTGCTCGAGGGCCACCCGTTCCATCTCCTCCAGTTCAGGCCTCTCGGTAAGCGCGCAGACGTAGCCCAAGCAGGCACGGCTCACGACGATGGGCACAGCGAACAGCGGCGGGACCCTCTCTTCTACCAGATGGAGCAAGCGGTTGGGAAAGCGGGCCAGGCCATCGAACTCAGCGCGCACCGAAGGGACGTCGAGCAGGCGATGCAGTTCGGCCTCCGGCCACGGAAACTCCTTCGACACACCCAGCGATTCCAGCGAGACGTCGACCACCAACACCGGTTTGTCGATCAGGCGAGCAGCGGTGCTGGCAACCTCGACCCAGCCCCCGCCCTCGATCACCACGTCCAACAGCTCCCGGTGGATCTCCTGCGACTTTTCGAGAAGGGAGGCCTGCCGGTCTATCAGCACCTCCATGGCCTCTTGCATGATGCGAGTCCAGCGGATCTCCTGGGGCACCTCGACTATGGGAAAGTCGCGCTTTTCGGCGACCTCGAGGATGTCCAGCGGAAAGCTGCCCACGAAGCGCTTCGGTTTGACGAAGAGAGCCGACGCCCCCGCCGTCATGATGCGCCGGCAAAAGTCGCGCTGCCGGTCTGTGTCGTTGGTGAGGGCGAACATGGTGGACAGGACTATCTCGCCGCCCGAGAGCCATTCCGCGATGTCGGGCACTTCACCCACGGTCACCGATGCTACCGGGCGGTCGAGGCCTCGCTCGCCGGCCAGCACGCGCGCCTGCGAGAGCGCACTGAGCTTCAAGATCTGGGCCACGGTGACCGTCATGCCGGCAGTATACCGGATGCTGTACTCATGTATTTATCCAAATGGATACTGCACCTCTAGTCAGCACGTACACTAGTACATTGGTTCCGAGACGGCCAGTCAAGTGATAGCATCAAGAAGAGCACGAACTGGCTGCGTTTCGGCAGGCATAGGAGCCCAGGCACGGGATGGACGTGAGAGTCGCGGCGAGGGCCGACGAGTATCGCCCGAAGTGGACGCTCGGTATGCTGGCGGCGACGGTGGCCGTCGGTATCGGGGCGCTGCTCATCGCGAGCACGCCTCTCTTCGCTTTGTCGTCGTTCCTTCCTCTCTCCCATGCCTGGCGCGCACCTGCCGCGGTGGAGGCCGATTTGGATGGCGACGGCGCCGATGAAACGGTACAGCTAGCCCGGGGTTCAGAGGGCATACGCATAACCGACGGAGATGTGCGCTACGCGAGCCGGCCTAAATGGCGGGTTGTGGCCGCGGCCATCGGGGACACCGATCGCAACGGCCTGCCGGAGATCGTTGCTCTTCTTGACGGTCCTCGGGGTCGTCACCTCGGCCTCATCGGCTGGCACGCGGGGAGGTACGGGGAGCGCTTGGTCTCCTCACCCCTGGCTCCACGACCAAGCGGTCTGACCGTACGCACCGGCACGGCTGCGGGCGGGGACGAGATCGAGGTGGCGGAGCCAGAGGGGAGCACGACCTACAGATGGAACGGCTTCGGCTTCATTGCCACTGCGGGAAGAGGAGCGCATGAACAGGACAGCGTGTAGTACGAGAACGAGTGGGCGGATATGCGCGATGGCCCTGCTGGCCCTCACCCTGAGCCTGGGGGCCTGCACCTCGGATTCTGGCACCACCACGACGAGCGGCGGTCCGGTCACGACACGTCCCGGGGGCCAGAATGTCTCAGCCGAGACGAAGCCATTTCCGACCCCTGCCTACCTGCAGCCCGCGCCCGTAGACCTCGGCGCAGTCGAGAACCTGTCGCAGGTGAAGCTGACGCAACCGCAGAAGGACGTGCTGGCTCGGCAAGGCTTCGTGGTCACTCCCGACCTGTCCGAGTGGAGACCGCAGAAGTTCTGGCAGGTCTACGAAGAGGCTCGCTACAGCCGGATCCCTCTGCTCGTCACGACGGACACCATCCTCAACGCCTACCACACCATCTTCGACACCACCCTGACGCAGCTCGAAGAAACGGCGTTCATCGACAAGGCCCTCGCTATGTCACGGGCGCTGCGGGTGTCGGCGTCCGCCCAAGCGGACGCCGCCAAAGACGACAAGGTGCAACAAGCTGCACTGGCCAACGAGGCCTATTTCGCGGTGGGAGAATCGCTCCTCAAGGGGACCTTGACGTCCCCAGACAGAGTGCACGACACGGTGGCGGCTGAGTTGGCCCTCATCGACGCCGCTGCCGGACTCGACGAGTCGCCTATCCTCGGCTACCTCGAGGACTACAGCCAGTACAAGCCTCGGGGCCACTACACGCGAAGCGAAGGCCTCAAGCGTTACTTCAAGGCGATGATGTGGTACGGCCACACCGCCTTCTGGCTCCAGGCGAAGGAGCCCGACGTGGGCGAGGAACTGGCCACGCGCCTGACCCGCCAAGCCGCACTTATCTCCCTCTCGCTGACGGGAGATGCCGAACAGGCCTGGAAGGCCATCTACGAGCCCACCGCCTTCATGGTCGGCACATCCGACGACATAACGGCCGCAGACATGCGTCCCGCGATGGGGGTGGCCTTCGGCAGTCAGTCCCCCAGCCTTGCCGACCTCGCCGACGACCAGAAGATCGGGCTGCTCCAGGACGAGCTGCAGAAGCTGCCGCCGCCCACGATCCTCACCGGCGCCAATTCCGAGCCTCTCGGCACACCCCAAGAGGAGACAGAACGAAGCTTCCGGGTGATGGGGCAGCGCTACATACCCGATTCGTATGCCTTCCAGCAGCTGACATGGCGCTGGGTGGGGACCGAGGAGAAGAAGCGAGAATACCCGATGGGGCTCGACGCCATGGCTGTTCTCGGGTCCGATCAGGCGTTCGCGCTCGCGAAGACGACCTATGGCCAAGACGCGTACCAAGACTGGGAAGCACAGCTCAAGAAGGTGAAGGGGCAGTTCGACACCCGTTCCCCGGCCTTCTGGCCCACCAACCTGTACACAGGCTGGCTCGACGGGCTCCGCCTGGTCTTCGCGTTCCCGCCGGAGAAAGCACCGGACCTCATGAAGACCCAGGTGTGGGCGCGCAAGGGTCTGAACGCCGCTCTCGGCAGCTGGACCGAGCTACGACACGACACGATCCTGTACGCCAAGCAGTCGGTGGTGGCCGAGGGCGGCGGAGACGAGCCCCTCTACACGGCCGGATACGTCGAACCCTATCCCGCTTTCTATGACCACATGGGACGCCTCGCGACGACCACCAAGGAGGGGCTGAGCGCGTACGGCCTGCTCGGCCAAGACCTGAGCGACAAGCTGCAGGCCATGGCCGACCTTTGCTTCCGCTTGAAGGGGATCGCAGACAAGGAGCTGTCGGGCCAGGCGCTCAACCAAGAAGAACAGAACACGATCCTGTACATAGGTTCTGAGCTGGAGCACCTGGAGCTCTTCAGCGACACCGAAGGGCGTACGCTCAGCCCCGCCGACGAAAAGAGTCCCGTGGTAGCCGATGTGCACACCAACCTGAACGCACGTACGGCGCTGGAGGAAGGTACGGGCTATCCGCAGGTCCTCTACACGGTCATGGAGCTCGATGGCAAGCAGCTCGTGCTCGTCGGTGCATCCTACTCGTACTATGAGTTCATCGTGCCCATGGACAAGCGCATGACCGACGAGGAGTGGCAGGGGGTCCTCGATGCCGGCACCGCGCCCCCTCGCCCAGTCTGGACCGACGAGTTCATCGCAAAATAGGGCGCAGCAGCGCTACCCACGCGACCGACGCCTTGGATCAGCCTCCCGGCCGCCCCTGCGCGAGCACGGTATAGCCGTCTGCGTTCAGCCGCAGCTCGAGCGAAAGCGGCTCTCCGGCAGATTCGAGCACCTCGACCAGCGCATCCCGGGCCCGGCGCACGACCTCGTGCTCGGAGGCGCCCGCCGCTTCCGGGGCGACCAAGACGATGCATCGGCACCAGGTCTCGCCCGGGTAGGTGACGTCGAAACCGACGGCCAGGGCATCCCGCGGTTCGGCCGGCTCCACGCCGACCAGATCTATGTCGACGATCCAGGTCACGAGCACCTCCAGCGTGGTCCAGGGACAGTCACAAGAGATTCGCGGAGACCCGCCAGACATGCGAAACTCAGCCGGCGCCGGTCGCGGCGCAGATGATCCGACGAGCCGCGCACCCTCGAGGAGGACAGCCCCATGAGCAACGTCGCATCCACGCAGGACCGCCAGGCGGTAGCCGTGCTTGGCATGGGCTTGATGGGCTCGGCCATGGCCGCGCGTCTGCTGGCTGCAGGTTTTGCCGTCCGCGTGTGGAACCGCACGCCCGATAAGTGCCAGGAAGCCACCGAGGCCGGTGCGACCTGCGCCGCCACACCGGCGGATGCGGCGCGAGGCTCAGACATCGTCATCACGATGCTGGCCGACGGCGCTGCCACCGAGGGCGCGATGGCCGGAGAAAGCGGTGCCCTGTCGGCCATGGCCCCGGATCGCCTGTGGCTGCAGATGGGCACCGTGGGCGCAGAAGCCTGCGATCGCCTGGCCGATCTAGCGGCGGGAGCAGGCGTGACGTTCGTGGACGCCCCCGTGCTGGGCAGCCGTGAACCCGCCCAGCGAGGCGAGCTGGTGGTGCTGGCGTCAGGACCCGAGGACGCCCGGGAGCACACGACAGAGGTCTTTGCAGCCCTCGGCAAGAAGACCCTCTGGCTTGGGCCCGCGGGCATCGGATCGCGCTTGAAGCTGGTGATCAACGGGTGGATCCTCTCCCTGGTCGCCTCGGTGGCCGAAGCAATCGCCTTGTCACGCGCCCTTTCGATCGATCCCGCGCTGTTCCTTGACGCCATCGCCGGCCGCGAAGTCGACTCCCCCTATGCGCAGATCAAGGGGAAGGCCATGATCACCGAATCGTTCGTGCCGGCGTTCCCCCTCCGCCTGGCGTACAAAGACGCGGGACTGATCATGGACGCAGCGGAGCACGGCGGAGTCGAACTGCCCGTGCTCCGAGAAGTCGCCTCGCACTTCGCCGACGCACTCGCCGCGGGCCACGGGGAGAAGGACATGGCCGCGGTGATCGCCGCCATCCGGACGCAAGTCGCCCGTTCCTGAGCCCTTCCCGCAACTGGCATCCGGCTACCCGGCCGCGGTCAAGCGCACTTGGAATACCCGCAGGCCCGGCAGACCATGCAGCCGCCCTCGTGCTCGATGGCGCTGCCGCAGTCTGGGCAGGCACCCTGGGCATACGCGATGGGCATCTCCAGTTGGATGGATCCATGGTCGTCCACAGCGGGCTCTTCTCCCATGTACTTGTCGGCCAGGGCTTTGCCTATGGCATCAGGGCACGACAGGATTTGATTGGGACCGAACCCGAGCGGAACATGACAGCGGATGCCCTTGAGCTGCTTGGCGATCTTCTCCGGCGGCGCGCCGTAGCGGAACGCGAGGGAGATAAGACGCCCGAGGGCCTCGGTCGACGCCGCGGCGCACCCACCTGCTTTGCCCATGTTGGCGAAGAGCTCGCGGGGGCCGACCTCGTCTTCGTTCACCGTCACATACAGACTGCCGCACCCCGTGACCTTCTCCCGGGTCTCCCCCTTGAGGACTCCGCCTCGACTCCGCGGTTGCGGCACCCGTGATCCGCACTGCGAGCAGACTCCCTGCCCGTGCGAGCCTGACGCCGGCGGCATACGGCCCTCACCGACGGACGTGCCCTTGCGCTTGACCTCGCCGATGTTGAGCACCTGCTCTTCTCGGGAACCATCGCGGTAGATCGTGACTCCCTTGGCGCCGAGCTCGTAGGCGAGACGATAGACCTGCTCGACATCATCCGGCGTGGCGTCACGGCCGAAGTTGACCGTCTTGGAGACGGCGTTGTCGATGTGATCCTGGAAGGCCGCCTGCATGCGAACGTGCCACTCCGGTGTGACGTCGTGGGCAGTCACGAACACCCGCTTGAGATCGCCCGGCACGCGCTCGATCTCGCCGAGCGAGCCGTGCTCGGCCACGTCTCGCACCAGATCCTCGGAGTAGAGACCGCGCTCGCGCATCATCCGCTCGAAGATGGGATGCACCTCGGAGAGCTCGGTGTTGTCCATGACGTTTCGGATGAGAGCCAACGCGAACAGGGGCTCGATACCGCTCGAGCAGCCGCCGATGATGCTGATCGTCCCGGTGGGAGCGATGGTGGTAACTGTGGCATTGCGCAGCCGGCGCCCTTTCCTCTCCCAGACGCTGCCCGGGAAGTTGGGGAAGACCCCTCGCTCGAGGGCGAGGGCTTCGGAGGCACGTTTAGCCTCCTCGTCGATGAAGCCCATCACCTGATGGCCCAGGGCGATGGCTCGGTCGGAGTCGTAGGGGATACCCATCTCGACCAGCATGTCGGCCCACCCCATCACGCCCAAGCCGATCTTTCGGTTGCCTTTGGTCATCCGCTCGATCTCTGAGAGGGGATACTTGTTCATATCTATGACATCGTCGAGAAAGCGCACAGCTATGTGGGTGATGCGCCGCAGCTCGTCCCAATCTATATCGTGGTCGCGCACCATCATACGAAGGTTTACAGAGCCTAGATTACAACTTTCATATGGTAGTAATGGTTGCTCTCCACAGTTGTGAACAATCACACCGTTAGCTACAAAAGAATGTGTGTCTACTTCAGTTATATCAAATACAGGTTCTACTCCATCACTATCGACTGACGATACTCTCGCAATAAACCTTTCCGGATATGGTCCTCTAGTATAACTCGCGATAGCAGATGCTAGTTTACTTTGTTTACGTTCACTCAAGAAACCGATCGTAGAGGCGAAGCGCACCATGCTCCCACTACTGACATGAATTTCGTGAACGGGTCGAATTGGATACTCCTTGTGGCCACCTTTCCCGTCGGGAAGGAGCGCGGTGGTCTTTCCCGGCTTCCGGTCACAGTAGATGCGGCTGAAGACACCGAAGTTGAGCAGGAGCTGTTGGACCTCCTGCAGCATTTCGTAGCTCACGGAGGTGAGGCGGAGGCACTTCAACCCTAGTTTGCCCTGGTCGAGCACGGTGCCGTCGGCGGTGAAGAGCGCCTGTAGGAAGCCACGCTGCATGTCTTCGGAACCCTGGAACACCACCTCGGGCACAAGCAACTTCTCGTCGACCAAGCCATGTTCCTCGGCGATCTCGCGCAGCCGGCTGGACTGGACCCGGATCTCGTTCCGCTCGGCCACGGCCACCAGACCGGTGGCGTACTCACGCTGGAGGACCGAGGGTCGCACGACCGCGTCGACGGAGTCTCTGAAGGCCTGGGCCATCTCGCGCTCCTCGCCCCAGAAGGAGAGTACGGCGCGGTCGGGCTTGACGGTACCGTCACCCACCAACCAGCCGAGCACGCGGCCTAGATCCAGCGAGCCCTCGCTGCCGAAGCCCCCCTTGCGGTCGAGCACATGCACCTGATCGTCCGGCTGCAGATCGCGGGCCTCGACCCAGCCCCGCTCGGTCATCACGCGATGATCCTCGGTGACCCGGAGGGAGAAACCCTCTCGGGTGCTCACGCGCAGGATCGGCTTGTAGCCTGTATAGAAGACGGGCGAGCCCTGGTGGACGGTCTTGGGGTCGAGGCGGCTGTCGACCACGACGTCGACGGGCTCGCCTTCGGCAAAGAGGTCGAGCACGCGACGCAAACCCTTCCCCGTGTACACGAGGGTATCCCCGGTGACGCAGGGGTTGGTCGACTCGATCTCCCCGATGTGCGGCGTCGGGTTGTCGCGGTTCAAACGGTCGAGAAAGATGATGCCGGGCTCCCCGTTCTTCCAGGCGAGCTTCACGATACGGTCGAAGACATCGCGCGCCCGATAACGCGCCACCTCGGTGCGGTCCCGAGGATTCCGCACGGCGTACTCGCCGTCATCGAGGAGGGCCTGCATGAACTCCTCGGTCACGCCGACCGAGATGTTGAAGTTGTTGAGGACATCCTCGTCCTCCTTCGCGCTGATGAACTCGAGGATATCCGGGTGATCCACCCGTAGGATGCCCATGTTGGCCCCTCGCCGGGTGCCGCCCTGTTTGATGGTCTCGTT
>JAMDEO010000190.1:47565-47937 GCA_023483915.1 Actinomycetota bacterium | reverse complement strand
CGAGGAGTTCGTCAAGCGGATGAACGAGAAGCGGATCGGGGCGCAGGAATTCGCTATGCTCCGCAACTTCCGGGGCTGGGGACAGCCCGACCGAGCCGTGGAGCAGATGCTTTCCGGCGAGCCCTATCCCATCAAGGCCTGCTGGATCCAGACCACGAACATCCTGGGTGGCCAGGCGGCCAATACCAGGATGCACTACGACGCCCTGAAGAAGATGGACTTCAACGTGGTTGTCGATCTGTTCCCCAACCCCACGATCATGGCAGTTGCCGACCTCGTCCTTCCCGCCGCCACGATCGCCGAGAAGGAGACCTTCCGTTCCTGGTGGAGTCCCCTTCAGGTGATGATGAAGGCCATCGAAGTGGAAGAGTG
>JAMDEO010000190.1:1891-47555 GCA_023483915.1 Actinomycetota bacterium | reverse complement strand
CAATCCGGAGCTGCGCAGGCGCTACGAGACGGTCAAGGATCTCATCAACGACCGCCTGAGCCCGTCGGGATATACGTTCGACGAGTTGAAGGACGGCAACTGGAAGTTCCCGGACAGGGAGACGCCGTCCCGCGGCTACCGCCGCTACGAGAAGGGACTTCTCCGCCCCGATGGTAAACCCGGGTTCCGCACTCCCACAGGCAAACTGGAGCTGTATTCCACCAGTTTCATGGACTGGGAAATGGACCCGCTTCCCTTTTACACCGAGCCGCAGGAAAGCGAGGTCCGCACCCCTGAGCTCGCCGAGAAGTATCCCTTCGTCATGGTGACCGGCAGGCGCTCCCCTGCACTATTCCACGCGGAGCACCGCAATATCCCCTGGCTGAGGGAGTGCGATCCCGATCCCATCGTGGAGATACATCCTGACGCGGCAAAGAAGATCGGAATCGGCGAGGGCGAGTGGGTGGCCATCGTAAACGATCGCGGCCGTATCAGGCGGAAGGCCAAAGTCACTCCGATTGTCCACCCCAAAGTGGTTAGCGTACCGCATGGCTGGTGGTTGCCGGAGACTGAGGGACGAGAGCCCAACCTGTACGGCATCTGGGACTACAACTGTAACGTCCTCCTCAACATCGGCCCGGGTGACGTCTCAGGCTACGGAGGTGCACCGTACAAGACGACCTTGGTGGGCGTGGAGAAGCTTGACGCGACTCACAAAGGAGGGGAGTAGCCGTGGCCGGCAATGGGCGTTCCAAGATGGGTCTGCTCATCCACTACGAGTACTGCACTGGTTGCCATGCTTGTGAGGTGGCCTGCAAGCAGGAGCACGGCTATCCCGCGGGAGCGTGGGGCATCATGCTGCAAGATTGCACCCGGCAAAGTCTCGATAAGGTCCAGGTGGACTTCCTGCCCTTCCCCACCGACCTCTGCGACCTCTGTGCCCGGCGGACGGCCGCAGGCGAGAAGCCGGCGTGCGTGAAGCACTGCATGGCAGGCTGTATGACCTATGGAGAGCTCGAAGACTTGCTCCCGCTCATGGAGTCTATGCCGCGCTCGGTGGTCTTCGCGCCCAGATAATCTCTCGATAGAAAGGTCCGCAATGTCCGCTCAACAAGTGACGGAGCACGTCTATCTCATCCAGTCCGAGGATGTAAACGTCTACCTCATCGTCCAGCCGGAGAGTCTCACCCTGGTCGACACCGGCTTCCCCGGCGCGATGGCCGACATTGATGAAGCAGTTCGGTCGCTGGGCCGCAGCCCCGGGGACATCGGCGACGTCCTGGTGACACACTGTCATTTGGACCACGCAGGTGCTTTGGCGGAGATCACCCGGGCCACTGGAGCAAGCGCGTGGATGCACGGCTGCGACGCGGAGATGGTGCGCGCGGGTGAATCTTTCCGTCCCTATGAGGTTGCTCCGGGTCCGGAGAACCAGGCATTTGTAGATGAGGTAATCAGCCAGGCTCCAACCACATTCGAACCCGCGGTGGTGGATCACGAGGTTGCCGCGGGTGAGGTGATCCCAGTCGCGGGTGGGATTCAAGCCATTTGGACGCCGGGGCACACTTTGGGGCATCTCGTGTTCTTCTGGCCGGGTGATGGTGGAGTCCTGTTTCTTGGAGATGTGGCGAAAAATGTCCATGGTCTGGTTCCTTCGCCTATTTATGAGGACCTCTCCCGTGGCCTGGAAAGTCTCCGTGAGCTGGGTAACTACCACTTCGAAACGGCCTGTTTTGCTCACGGCGCTCCGATCATTGGCGGCGCCGCCGAGGTGTTGAAGAAGCGGTGGCAGTGAACCGATGCGCGTGGGCTGAGACCGATCCGTTGTACGTCGCGTATCACGACCAAGAATGGGGCGTCCCAGTCCACAATGACCGGCTCCTGTTTGAATTCCTCATCCTCGAGGGCGCTCAGGCCGGTCTCAGCTGGCTTACCATCCTCAAGAAACGGGAAGCCTACAGGGAAGGCTTCGCGGGTTTTGACCCAGTCAAGGTAGCCGCGTTTGGTTCGCACGACGTCGAGCGCCTTCTTGCCGATGCCGGCATCGTGAGGAACCGTCTCAAGGTGGAATCCGCGATCGTCAACGCACAAGCAGTGCTCGGTATCCAGGAGGAATTCGGAAGCTTTGCTGCCTACCAATGGAGCTTCGTGGGCGGGCACACCATCCAGAACGCCTGGCGGACTCTGGCAGAAATCCCGGCGACGACACCTGAGGCGGAGCAAATGAGCAAAGACATGAGGCGCCGCGGCTTTCGCTTTGCCGGCCCGACAATCATCTACGCGCGTTTGCAGGCTACGGGAATGGTCAACGATCATACTACGGACTGTTTTCGCTGGTCCGAACTAGGGGACATGGGGGACAGAACCACGTGAAGTGTATCCGGCTGTTTAGCGATGAAGCGGGGAACTCCCAGTTTGAGGAAGTAGACATCCCTCTACACCAGGCAGTCTTCTCGTCACCGACTCCGCCGATGGAGTTGTCCGAACCGCAACCGGCCGAACGTGCGGTATTGGCCAGCATCCCGGTCGGATGGATGGGTGAACGGCATAGCGCGCCACGAAGGCAATTCTTCGTACAGATGAGCGGGACCATCGAGGTAGAGGTGGCTGGCGGACGCCGGGTCGTAACCGGCCCCGGAGAGTTGACGCTCATCGAGGACGTGGATGGAAAGGGCCATGTCACTCGGGTGATCGGCAACGTCCCGGTTACCGGCGTCTTTATTCAGCTGCCTGACTAAAAACGTCCGCGCGCGAGTACCCAAGACTTGCAGCCGGGCGGTTGACAAGGAGGACTGAGGTGGCCGGCCAACCGACACTGGAAATGCAGGCGCCCCTGGAACCGGACGAACTCGAACGCATGAACGCTTACTGGCGGGCGGCCAACTATCTTTCCGTAGGTCAGATCTATCTCCGGGACAACCCGCTTCTTCGGCGTCCACTGAGTCGGGACGACATCAAGACGCGCCTTCTCGGCCACTGGGGGACATGCCCCGGGCTGAGTTTCGTGTACGTGCACCTCAACCGGGTCATCAAGGCCCGAGATCTGAACATGATCTATGTCTGCGGCCCGGGGCATGGCGGACCCGCCATGGTGGCGAACGTTTACCTGGAAGGAACCTACAGCGAGTTCTACGCGAACGTCTCCCGCGACGAGAAAGGGCTGCAGAGGCTCTTCAAGCAGTTCTCGTTTCCCGGCGGGATCCCCAGTCACGTGGCTGCCGAGACGCCCGGGTCGATCAATGAGGGGGGCGAGCTAGGCTACTCGCTCGCCCACGCTCACGGTGCGGTTTTTGACAACCCTGACCTGATCGCAGTATGTGTCATTGGCGATGGAGAGGCTGAAACCGGCGCCCTCGCCGCGTCGTGGCAGTCGAACAAGTTCCTCAATCCCGCCACAGACGGGGCGGTCTTGCCCATCCTTCATCTGAACGGCTACAAGATTGCCAATCCGACCGTCTTTGCGCGCATCGGACGGGACGAGTTGGAGAACTATCTCACCGGTTGCGGCTACCAGCCCTATTTCGTCGAGGGAGACGATCCCGAGAAGATGCATCAGTTGATGGCCGCCACCCTGGACCAAGTCGTGGACGAGATCAGAAAGATCCAAAATGCGGCCCGCATCGACGGAGTATCTACGCGTCCCCGTTGGCCGATGATCGCGCTTGTTTCCCCGAAGGGATGGACGGGCCCCAAGACAGTCGATGGACTCCAGACCGAGGGGTCTTTCCGTTCGCACCAGGTACCCTTCGCGGACATGACCGAGGAGCACATCAGGCTCCTCGAGAGCTGGATGCTCAGCTATGGGCCCGAGGATCTGTTCGACTCTCGCGGGGCCCTTCGGCCGGAATTTGCAGAACTGGCTCCCGAGGGAGACAGACGTATGGGGGCAAACCCGCATGCCAACGGTGGCCTGCATCTCAGGGATCTCGAGGTGCCCGATTTCAGGGACTACGAAGTCGAGGTGCCAGGTCCCGGTGTGGTGACCGCGCAGTCAACGAAGGTGCTCGGTGATTTCCTGGCCGAGATCATGCGTCTCAACATGGAAATGCGCGACTTCCGAGTGTTCGGGCCTGATGAGACGCGTTCCAACCGGCTGGACGCCATCCTGGAAGTCACTCCGCGGGCCTGGGACGCCGTGATCCTCCCCGGTGACGACCGGCTGTCTCCCTACGGACGCGTGATGGAGATCCTTAGCGAGCACACTATCCAAGGTTGGTTGGAAGGCTACCTTCTCACCGGACGGCATGGGCTCTTCTCCTGCTATGAGGCTTTCATTCACATCGTGGATTCCATGTTCAATCAGCACGCCAAATGGCTGGATGTCTGCCGCGACATTCCATGGAGGCGCCCCGTGGCCTCCCTCAACTACCTTCTGACATCCCATGTGTGGAGGCAGGACCACAACGGTTTCTCCCATCAGGATCCAGGCTTCATCGACCACGTGCTCACCAAGAAGCCGGCCGTCGTGCGAGTCTATTTGCCTCCTGATGCGAATTGTCTCCTGTCTGTAGCCGACCACTGCCTGCGTAGCCGCGATCTCATCAATGTCATCGTGTCGGGAAAACAGCCAGAGCTCCAATGGCTCGACATGACCTCGGCCATCCGCCACTGTGCAACCGGCCTGGGTATCTGGGAGTGGGCCGGCAACGACAACGGATCCGCGCCTGATGTTGTGATGGCCTGCGCCGGCGACGTCCCCACGATGGAAACGTTGGCTGCGGTGGACTTCCTTCGCGGCCATATACCTGATCTGAAGATTAGGGTGATCAATGTTGTCGACCTCATGACTCTGCAGCCTCACGAGGAGCATCCCCACGGGCTCTCCAACCAGGAGTTCGACAGTCTGTTCACCGCCGACAGGCCCATCATATTCGCCTACCACGGCTATCCCTGGCTGGTCCACCGGCTCACATACCGAAGGACCAATCACCCGAACCTGCATGTTCGCGGCTACAAGGAAGAAGGCACTACCACCACGCCGTTCGACATGACGGTCCGGAACGAGATGGACCGCTTCAGTCTCGTTCGGGATGTCATCGACCGCGTTCCCGGGCTCTCTCAACGAGCGGGGTATGTGCGCCAAATGGTGCGCGACATCCACGTCGATCACGAGCAGTACATCCGCGAATACGGCGACGACATGCCCCTGGTCAGGGACTGGACCTGGGGCTCCTACAGCAGACGCCGGTAAGACAGAAGGGGCGCTCTTGCGAGCGCCCCTTCCGCAATGGGTGGCATCACCACACGCCGTGCGGCCTGTCGACTAAAGGCAACCGTGCCCGTGGATCCGCCTTTAGGAGAAGGGAGTTTTTGCGGGCGATTTTTCGCCCGCTCCCACTTAGGGGATACGATCTCCTGCCATGGCTTCCTGCCGCAGGGCACGGTGTGGAAGGCCTTGACAATCAGAGGCCCTTCCATTCGAAGACATGCAAGGCATCGCCCGCAACAAAGGCGACGTAGTTGCCTGAGACCGCGATCGCAGGCGAGAGCCAAGGCGGATCACTCTGCCGTCCAAGCACCTGGTCATGCCCTCCCGTGAACCCGCGCGCCACGATATCGTATTCGGTTGTGTCTCCGACGGGCACCGGCCGAAAGTAAGCGGCAAAAGCAGGCCCCGCCGTGGGGAAGTCACCCTTGGCGTCAATGGACTTCGTCTCCTCGGAGGTTAGGTTGAGGAGCTTCACGCCATCGTCCCAGTAGACGACGTTGTCCAATGAGATCGATGGTCTCCACGCGTTGCTCCCGAGAAGTTTGGGCTGAGCCCCGGGGTTCATTAGGTCGAGAACGTAACTTCCAGTCTCGAGACCCCCATCAGGGGCCCCCTGCTCCCAGACAAGATAGGTTTCGCCCAAGCTGTAAGTCCATGTCGCGTCGCCCATTATTGGCGCGACGGCTGAGGGCGCCAGCTCCTGGGGTTCGTTCGCGGAACCAGAACCGACCGAGACAAAGGCGCCGTATATGGGCATTCTCCAGTATTCTTCGGGATTCGTCTCCCAAGGGCTTCCTATGACCCAGGTTACCCAGATCCCCGCGACCTGCGGATAGCCCACGTTCTGGTCGCCCCCAGCCACCTCGAGTCGCGGCCCCTGAGGGAAAGCGTAAGAGTAGATGTGCTGATCGGTGTAACTGCCCGTCGCTTCGTCGTACTTGCCTTCCCACCACACAGCAACGTTCTTGTCCACATCTATCCCACCCACGTCGTTGCCACCGACAGGGAGTTCGACAGTGTTTCCCGAGATGAATGAATAGGCGAAGAGCTTGTAACCAGAACCCGAAGGCGCCTGCATCACAAGACCGTCATTGGAGACTCCCACCGCCATAACCTTGCTCGGGGCTCCAGGGATGCTCATTTCCACCCACTCACCGGAAGAGTCTCCAGGAGGCCCGACCACAACCGTGGTACTGGTGGACGTGCTGGTGGACGACGTCTGAGCCGTTGAGGTGGAGGTGGTCTGCTGGGCAAGGCTCGTCGCGGTGGTAGCAGTGGCCGAAATCGCCGTGCTCTCGGTGCTCTCGGTCACCTGCTTATCATCGCCTTTGGCCAGTACCAATGGGACGGTGACGGCTACAGCTATCACAACCACGGCTGCAACCGCTATGGCGATCCACATGCCCCTTCTCGGTCCCCCGCCGGGGCGCCCCGGCGGCGATGATGGAGGCGGCGGAGGGGATGCCGGCGGCAACGGGGATGCGGGCGGCAGCGGTGATGCCGGCAGCCGAACCGTCGTCTCGGCCGGGGTTCGGACCACAGTGTCTGCCGGTGGCGGAATGGCTGCACCGTCAGGTGGGACTGCGGGTGGACCCACGGGTGCGCCGCACTCGCCGCAGAACCTGGCGTCGTCTGAGATTTGCTTGCCGCAAGCGCTGCAGAACATCAGGACACCTCCTTATGCGCACCTAGTGAGCAACCAGCACGGGAACCCGAGCCCGTCTGACCACGTGTTCGCACGTCGAACCTGGGAGTACTCCGGCGGTGTGAGGATGGGCACGGCATCCTACGACGATGAGGTCCGCCCTATGCCTCTCGGCGGCCGCAAGCAAGGCTTCGCCCGGCGGGGCGAACAGGATCTCCTGCTCGACATCGAGACCCTGGCTTGCGAGTTGGTCGATGAGGGCCATGGCTTTCTCGCCTGTCTCTCCGGGCTTGGTGGGGTCGTAGCCATGCGGGAATGCCGTCGTGACAACTAGACGCGCCCGTTCCCGGGTGGCGATGGCGGCAGCCAAACGGGCGGCATGGTCCCCGCCTTGCGAGCCATCATAACCCAGGACTATGGTCTCGACTCTCCAGTCTTCCATAGTTCCCTCCCCAACCGTGTCCAGCTTACCCCATTCTACAGTCAGGATTGCGCTAGTGGAGGATGTGTTGACTGATATCATCTGACCATGACCCATGTAACGCTACTCGCGCTGGTGGGCTTCTTTGCAGGCACCTTCGGGGCAATGGTCGGCTTGGGCGGCGGCGTCTTCATCGTTCCGGTCCTTACTCTATTCCTTGGGGTGCCAATCCACAGCGCCGTGGCTGCCAGCCTGGTTGCCGTCGTAGCCACCTCCACAACAGCCGCAGCGGCGTACGTGCGCGAGGATTTGGCCAACATTCGCCTGGGAATGACTCTGGAAACCATGACGGTCACCGGCGCGTTGATAGGGGGACTGGCGGGCGCAGCGCTGGGCAAAGCCGTCCTGAGCGGAATCTTCGGCGCGGTGATGATCGTGGTGTCGGTATATATGGGGCTGCGGCAGCGCACAGCCGGTCCCCCACAGGCCATGACGGGCGAGCTCGGCCGGCTGGGGGCCAGCTACTTCGATCGCAGTCTGCAACGGGAGGTGCGTTACCGGCCTCACCGACTGTGGACGGGCATGATTGTGTCCTTTGTGGCGGGAAACATCTCGGGCCTGCTCGGGGTAGGCGGTGGCTTTCTGAAGGTCCCGGTCATGATCCTCGGGATGAAGGTTCCGGCACGTGCCGCCGTTGCTACTAGCAGCTTCATGATTGGCGTTACCGCATGCGCGGGAAGCATCGTCTACCTCGCCAAGGGATTGGTGGACCCTGTGGTTACGGTGCCGGTCGTTTTGGGTGTGACGGCAGGCGCGTATATCGGCTCCAAGCTCACACTAAGAGTGCGTAGCTCGATCCTGGTCACCGTGCTCGCGGCGATCTTGTTCATATTGTCAGTACAGATGATCTTGTCCGCCACGGGGATAAGCTTGCGATGAAAAAGGTTGGTCACGATCTCAATCCGGTCATCGCCCGACTTCTGTACGGCGGGTTATTAATGGCTGTGTTTCTACTGCTGATCGGTACCGCGCTGGCCGCAGCGCGAGTGGGCCCTCCCGTCCCTCGGCTGACTTCCATCGGGGACATCCCGAGGGCGCTGAGGCATTTCGAGGCCGGGGGGTTCTTCTCTTTGGGACTGCTGATACTGCTCATCACGCCGGCGGCCAGGGTGGCCGCTCTGCTTGTGGCCTTTACCCGCGACCGGGAGTGGCTCTTCGCCTCGATCAGCCTGGTCGTACTGGCACTGCTAGCCCTAAGCGGGATACTGGGACTGGCGGGTCTCTAGCTACTTCGCTACCAGTCCGGGGTTGGGCACCGAAAGTGTCGCCCCCATGGACTTCCGTCCCAACACCCATTGCTCCAATGCTTCGGCCACGCCGTCTCTCAGGTTGGAGGAAGTGATCACATCCGCCGCCGCCTTCGCAGGAGGCGTGGCGTTGCCCATCGCCGCCCCAATGCCCGCCCATTGAAGAAGCGTGGCATCGCTGTCGTGGTCTCCGATGGCCATCGTCTGCTCGGCCGGAATGGACATCTGGCGGGCGAGGAACTGAGCCATTGCCGCTTTGGAAGCGTCCGCCGCGGTAATGTCGACGAAGCCGGGCTGGGTCTCGTAGATACTGGCTTTGTCGCCGTATGCCCGCCGGACGGCGTCGAGAGCTTCCCCGGCTGCCTCCGCATCCATGTCCCGGAGATCGAAATAAAGCTTGTCTATCGGGTCGTCGCCGGTGAGGACCGCGTCCAGCTGTCCTACCGTGTCCGGCTCGGGGATGTCGCCGTTCTCGATCGCCTGGCGCAGCACGTCGCTCATGCGATCTGCGAACCACTCGTCGTCGCTTTCGATGTTCATCGCGGCCCCGAGTCTCCGCCCCAAGTTGACTATCTCGGCCGCTAATTCGGGTTCAAGGGAAACATGGACTAGACCGGCTGCGGCCTGCATGTTCCAGAGCAAAGCCCCGTTGCAGGCAATCACCGGGGTCTGCAGCCCGAGCTGCTGGTGAAATGGTCTTATCACTCGTGGCGGCCTCGAGGAAAAGAGCACTATCTCAACCCCGGCTTCTCTGACGGCAGCGATGGTCCTCTTGGTCCTTTCGGACATGCGCCGTGGCCCCGACAGCAGAGTCCCGTCCAGATTGATGAAGATCAAACGGATCACACGGCCGGCGCCGACGAGTTGAGCGAGCCCACGCGCCACGTAGTCCAGATGATGGCGCATGGCCTGGCGGGCCTTCTGTTCGTTGCCGGCACGGATGGCCTTACGAATGGCATCGTGCTGCTGTTGCAGCGCCGTCGCGCCGCCCGGCTCTGCATAATAGGCCGACAGGATCGAGGCCATATGGTCGTGGAGAAGATCCACCGGCTCGCGAATCACCGACTCAAAGAGAGGATTATGAGTGGCTTCGGCAATTGCAGCGTGAAATGACACGTCCTTCTCGGGCGTGATCACGTCCCCAGGGCCGGCAAGGATATCGGTAAGGCGGTGCAGGTCCTCGATGGTAGCCCGGCGGGCTGCAAGGCCGGCCGCCTCTATCTCGACGGCGCTTCGCACCTCCATGAGCTCCACAATACGCTCGGCTCCGATTCCCAGCACTCCGGCAAGAGGACCTGTGAACTGCGGACCGGGCATCCCCGCTACCACCGTCCCTCGGGCCCCGCGTCCGGAGACCAGCAATCCCTGGGCCTTCAGCTCGCGCAGAGCCTCCCGTACGGCCGGGCGTCCCACGCCCATACGCAAGGCCAATTCGCGCTCCCCGGGGATCTTGTCCCCGGGCTTGAATTCTCCAGAGTTGATGAGTCGCCGCAGTTGATCGGCTACTTGGTCGGCTATGGTGCGAGGCACGACTGGCTTGAGCCGGCTCTCGACAGCGGCTTCTTCCTGCCCGTTGCCCCTTGGACGCATAACATCGACCATAGGTAGGATGGTAACACCATAAACAGGCCTGATCAAGAGAACCGCCCTTGACATTCAATTCGCCCGGAGAGGCGTGGCCAAATGGGGGACTCAGGGAGGGTGGCCGCTTGGGGGCTCAGAAAAGCGCGGCTACGTTAGAGAAACGCAGGGTGATGTCAGAGAGAGATATGCTAGCCCTCTGAGAGAACCGCGAGCTCTCGTCGTCGTTCCCTCCGCCTTACCGCGATCTTGGCCAGCCAGATGCCGAACTCATAAAGGATGATCAGCGGAACGAGCATGAGGGTCATGCTCAGCGGGTCTTGGCTGGGGGTGAACACCATCGCGATCACTGCCTCGACCAAAATGGCGTACTTGCGCACCTTGCGCATCTGCTTGTGATTGACCAGCCCGGCCCACGCCAGCAGCATCATGACAAGCGGTAGCTCGAACACGCACCCAAATGCGAGCAGGAACATCGAAATAAAATTGAAGTACTTGTCAGCTTGGAAGAGCTGGTTGAAGTACTGTCCACCGTAGCCGACCATGAATTTCAGGCCCACCGGCAACACCACGAAATACCCGAATGTGACTCCAGCGAGGAAAAGGATAGTGGTGAAGGCGACATAGGGAATAGTGCTGCGTTTCTCGTTCTCATAGAGAGCGGGAATGACGAAGGCCCAAAACTGGTAAAGGATGAACGGAAGGGCAATGAGCAGGCCGGAGTAGATGGACACCTTGAGGATCTGCATGAAGCCCTCAGTAACCCCCATGACAGCAAGGTTGCCTTTGAAACCGGCCAGCCGCAGGGGGTGCAAGAGGATGGCTAACACGTAGTCCTTCAGCACGAAAGCCGCGATCACACACACCACGACAACGATGGCGATATACGTAAAGCGCTTACGTAACTCTCCGAGATGTCCCATCAGGGACATCGTCCTGGTTGGATCCTTGCTCATCGAATCCTCAGCCTAACGTACCGCCTTCTTGCCCAGCAACTCGATGGACGAGTGATCTTCTGCGCCAGACACTTGGGCTGCCCGGGCAGGGCCACCCGCTGTATTGGCACAGTATAGCCCAAGCCGGAGAGTCCGACCGCCAGTTTCGTCTAGTGAACAAAATGGTTTCTAAATATCATAGAATGGTAAGTTGAAATCGTGTCAACCTTTTGTTATCGTTCCGTGTTGCTGGCCGGATGCCCGCCCAGAGGGCGCCCGGGGGGAGTCGGCCTTTCCTAACTATATGGGGATAGAGCGGGATGGGGTATATGCATGGTTAACCAGACGATTGACTTAGTCATACAGCTGGCAATCATGTTTGCCATCGGCGCGGCTATGGCGGTCACATTCGTCACTATTTCCCACTTCCTTTCCCCTTCCAGCAGGAACCCGAACAAGAGCGAGCCCTACGAGTGCGGAGTTGTTCCTGTCGGGGATGCCCGGGCACCATTCAACGTGCACTTCTATCTGGTGGCGGTGCTCTTCGTCTTGTTCGATCTCGAGGCGGTGTTTCTCTATCCTTGGGCCATTTCTCTACGCGAGCTGGGAACGGCAGGGCTTGCCGAAATGTTCGTGTTTATCGCCATCTTGCTGGTTGGATACTTCTATGCTTGGAAGAAGGGTGTGTTTGAGTGGGAATAACTGGTAGCGCGCTGGTAAACCCTTTTGACAGGGGGATACAGGCCACAGGCGAGGACTCACTGGGGGGGCCAGTTCGCTTACCGGGCGGCTTCGCTATGCCGGTGCAGATCGAGCGGATTCTAGGCTTTGGGCGCAGCTTCTCCTTCTGGCCCCTGCTTTTCGGATTGGCGTGTTGTGCCATCGAGATGATGGCCCTTGGAGGCTCGCGCTTCGATATGTCTCGTTTTGGGATGGAAGCCATGCGGGCATCGCCCCGCCAGGCCGACGGCATGATCGTGGCTGGATGGTGTTCCACAAAGATGGCCCCTCGGGTCGTCCGGCTCTACGAGCAGATCCCCGATCCCAAATGGGTGCTGGCGATGGGTTCGTGCGCCATCTCGGGGAATATCTGGGATACCTACGGGGTTGTCCAAGGCGTCGATAGCCTAATTCCGGTTGACGTCTACGTCCCGGGTTGTCCTCCCAGGCCTGAGGCACTTTGGCAGGGGTTGGAGATGATCCGCGATCGAATAAAGCAAAGCAGGCATGCTTACGATGGACTGCGGCGCATCCCCGCCAGGGACGCTCTCACCGGCGGGACGGGAGAGGCATGATTTCTCTGGAGGCTATCAAGGAGCGGCTCGAAGGGCAATTTGGATCGCGGCTCCTGGATCGCGCCGATTTCCGAGATGAAGTCACATACGCGGTAGCTCCAGGCGATTGGATGGAAGTGTTGTCCTTTTGCCGAGACGATCCCCAGATGGCTTTTGACCAACTGGACTGTCTTGTGGGCGACCACCTGCCTGAGCGGGCGGCTGCGCCTTTCCAGGTAGTTGCCCACCTGGTCTCGCACACTCACGGGCAAAGGTTGCGTATCAAGACCGCGCTTGCCGAAGACCCCACTTTGCCAACGGTCACCAACCTGTGGCCCTCTGCCGGATTTGACGAGCGTGAAGCCTGGGAGATGCTCGGCATCGCATTCGAGGGCCATCCCGATCTTCGCCGTCTCCTTACCACCGAGGATTTCGAGGGGTACCCGCTCCGCAAAGACTTTCCTCTGCGCGGCACCATTGGGGGGCGTATCCGCACCGAGCTGAAAGGGAAGATCTAGGTGAGCGAGCCCGCGACCAGCGGCCCCGCGACGAGCGGGTACATCAGCTCCACCGGCGAGCCGGAGCCGCATGGCTACTCGGTCGAAGTACCTCCGCTTGAGCATCGGCCCACCCTCGACGAGCTGAAGGAGCGCAAGGCCCGCACCCGACAGAACGTGGAGACCACTGGCGAGATCCTCACTGTGAGCATGGGTCCCCAGCACCCGTCGACACACGGGGTGTACCGAGCAGTGCTCGACCTGGATGGTGAGGTGGTCGTCGACATCCGTCCAGAGATCGGCAACCTCCACCGTGGGGTGGAAAAGCTCTCCGAGGAGAGGACTTACCACCAGATCATTCCCATCACCGACCGGCTCGACTACCTCTCATCGTTCGCCATGAATCACGGCTACTGCGAGGCAGTTGAGAAACTCATGGGAGTGGAGGTGCCGGCGCGGGCGCGCTACATACGGACCATCACCAGCGAGCTCTGCAGGCTCAGCAACCACATCATGTGGCTTGGTGTCCACATCATGGACCTCGGGACGCAGACCTTCTTCTGCATCTGCTTCCGGGATCGAGAATATATCCTCGATCTTCTGGAAATGCTCACGGGGGCTCGCCTAACCCACTCCTTCTGCCGCATCGGCGGCGTCGCGAAAGACCTGCCCGACGGATTCGCTCATAAATGCCGCAAGGTCGTGGAGTTCTTGCCCAAGCGTGTGGCAGAGTACGAGCGGATCGTCAAGCAGAACCGCATCTACTACAGGCGGGCCAAGAATGTGGGCATCTTCACTTCGGAGGACTGTTTTGCCTGGCGGGTTACCGGTCCGCCTCTGCGGGCGGCCGGGGTGGTCCGCGACCTGCGCAAGGACGAGCCCTATGCGGCCTACGACGAGGTCAACTTCGACGTGGCGGTTGAGTACAACGCCGACGTCTACGATCGGTTCCTCGTGCGCATGAAAGAGATCCGGGAATCCTGCAAGATCATCGAGCAGTGCCTGGACAATCTGCCGGATGGCCCCTTCTTGGCTAAGGACTCTGTCCACACAATGCAGCTCAAGAAGAACGTCATGCGCGACGCCGGTGCCATGATCCATGATTTCTACCAGGTGTTCCACGGTCCCGATGCGCCCAAGGGCGAGGTCTATCGGGCGACCGAGGTCCCCAAGGGTGAGTTTGGAGTCTACATCCGGTCGGATGGGGGTACTAAGCCCGCGCGCATCCACTTCACCACCCCGAGCTTCTACCACGGGCAGGTGCTCCCGGCCATGGCAAGGGGCGAGATGCTGGCCGATGTGGTCGCCATTTTCGCGAGCATCGATGTCGTGCTGGGAGATTGCGACCGATGAGCGACCCAATCGCCCAGTTCATCTTCCTGATCATCAAGGCGATCCTGGTGCCGGTCCTCATCGTGACCATGGTGGCCTTCATCATCTATTTCGAGCGCAAGTTCGCCGGCTTCTTCCAGGGCCGCGTGGGGCCCACCTATTTGGGTCCGTGGGGCTCGTTCCAGTCCTTCGGCGACATCTTTCAAGTTGCTTTCAAAGGAGGACCTAATTCCCTCCCGTGCGGACAAGCCGGTCTTCAGGCTTGCGCCGTACATCATCTTCATCCCGGCGTTTGTTGTGATGGCCGTGCTGCCCTTTGGGCCGGTGGGGGGCGCGCCGAATCTTTTTGGCTATCGCTTCGACTACGTGATTGCGAACTTCGATGCCGGCTTGGTCCTCTTCCTGGCCATGGGGGCCATCGCTGTGTACGGCATCGTCTTGGCAGGCTGGTCTTCCAACAGCAACTTCTCTTTGCTCGGGGGCCTACGGGCCGGGGCCCAGATGATCTCCTACGAGCTTGCCATGGGCTTCTCGGTCGTGGGAGTCATGCTTATGGCAGGTTCGCTGAGCCTGGTGGACATCGTCAACGGGCAGGCAGGCAACTTCTGGAATTGGTACTTCATACCGCAAGTAGTTGGCGGGCTGATCTTCTTCGTGGCGACCCTGGCCGAGCTCAACCGCACCCCCTTCGACCTCGCCGAGGCGGAGCAGGAGCTGGTTGCTGGCTATCTGACCGAGTACTCCGGCATGCGCTGGGGCCTCTTCATGTTTGCCGAGTACGTCAATATGGTCGTGGTTTCTGCCATCGTCTCCACCCTCTATTTCGGAGGCTGGCGGGCGCCGCTCACCGTTCTCGACTTCATCCCCGGGCCCATATGGCTCTTCTTGAAGATATGCGTCTTTGTCTTCCTCTATATGTGGGTGAGATGGACCATCTTCCGCTATCGCTACAATCAACTGATGTCCGTTGGATGGAAGATCCTGCTGCCTCTTTCGATCGTAAACCTCGTTGTCACTGCGATCATCGTGAGTGTGACGTCGTGAGGCGGGTGGACTGACATGGGCCTGAAAGACGCTGTCAAAAAGGGCGCTTTCGTCGACATCCTGCGCGGCATGTCTGTGACGGGGACCTACTTCGTAGTCGACAAGGTCACCGTCGAGTATCCCAAGGAGAAACTCCACACATATCCGCGCTTCCGGGGGGCCCAGGCGTTGCTTCTCGACCCCGAGACTGGAGACACCAAGTGTGTCGCCTGCATGCTGTGCGCCACCATATGCCCGTCACGGTGCATCACGGTGGTGGGCGAGCAGACGCCTGAAGGCCGGAGCCACCCCGCATCTTTCGAGCTCGATCTCTCCCGGTGTGTCTTCTGCGGCATGTGCGAAGAAGTCTGCCCTGTCGCGGCCATCGTCATGACCCGCCGTTACGAGCTTGCCACCTTCGACAAGGGCGACTTTCTCCTCACCAAGGAGAAGCTCATTGCCAATCAAGAATGGGCCCACAAGGAAGTGTTTGCCCGGTCGGTCGAAGCGGCCTCGGATAACGAGGCGATTGGCCCGGAGGCGGGCGACGCAGCCTCGGGCGGCAACCAGGCGTCCGGCGAGGAAGAGGGCTGACGGCGATGGTCGAGAAGATCCTCTTCATTATCTTCGCCGTAATGACTGTCGCAGGTGGGGTAGGCACCATCACTCGGCGCAACGTGATCCATGCGTTGCTGCTGCTGGTGTTTACCTTCCTCAATGTCGCCGCGATCTTCTTCCTCACGCAGGCCTATTTCTTGGCTGTGATCCAGATCCTGGTGTACGCCGGGGCCATCCTGGTCCTGTTTGTCTTTGTGATCATGTTCCTCAATCTACGGACCTTCCAAGAGCAGGAGCAGACGCACCGAGGCCAACGCTGGGTGGCCTTGGTCCTGTCGGTACTGGTGCTTGCAGAATTCATCATTGTTCTCGCCGGAATCACATTCGTATCTGCGAAGGGCGGGTTCACCCCAGAAGCCATCACGGCGGCAGGTGGGAGCACAAGGGTGTTCAGCAATGCCCTCTTCAACCAGACGTTGCTGCCCTTTGAAGTGGCCTCGGTGATCCTTCTCGTGGCGATGGTCGGGGCGATCATCCTGGTCAAGAAGGAGAAGGCTGCAAACGTAGCCACCCGCGAGTGGGAGCCCGATGCCGAATCGCCGGCCGAGGCTGCTGAGGAGGAGGTGTAGTCTCGTGGCACCGACGCCCGCAGACATGCCCATCCCGGTCGACTGGTATCTCTACCTCTCGGCGGCGCTATTCATGACTGGAGTGGTGGGAGTGCTGACGCGCCGCAATCTCTTCATCATCCTCTTCTCAATCGAGCTGATGATGAATGCCGTCAACCTCAACCTGGTCGGCTTCAGCCGGTTCCATGAGAACCTCACCGGGCAGAACTTCGTGCTCTTCACCATGGTGGTAGCCGCCGCTGAAGCGGCGGTCGGCCTGGCAATCGCGACCGCGCTCTTCCGCAACCGCCAGACCCTCATGGTCGACCTCTTCGACAGGATGAAAGGCTAATGGCTCCTTTCCGGACAGCATTCCGGCCGTCGAGCCCGCGTTGGGCGGCGCCATACTTCGTCTTCGCTCGCGCCCGTAGCTCTTCGGCTACGAACGCTCCCTGCATCCTGGTCTGGCGCGCGCCGATCGCGCCTCCGCCCACGGTGGGCACCCGTCGAAACGCTATCCGGAAAGGAGCCTAGGAGTCAGGTGCAGAACTACGTTTGGCTCATACCGGCACTGCCCTTCGCGGCCTTTGTGGTGACTCTTCTGCTGGGCAGGTGGTGGATCAAGGCGGAGTCCCACTGGATTCCTATTCTCGCGATGGCGGGGTCATTCGGGCTCTCCATCGCCGCCTTCATCCAGATCCGCGGCGCCGAGGAGCCGGTCATCGTCCGGATGTGGCAGTGGTTCTCAGTGGGCAGCTTCCAGGTACCTCTCGCCTTCCAGATCGACCAGTTGACGGCGGTCATGCTGCTTGTTGTCACGGGCGTCGGGCTTCTGATCTTCATCTATTCCAAAGGCTACATGCACGGCGACCCGGGCTACTATCGTTTCTTCGCCTACATGAGCCTTTTCGCATTCAGCATGCTGCTGCTGGTCTTGGCCAACAATTACCTCTTGCTGTATTTCGGCTGGGAGGCCGTGGGTCTCTGCTCCTACTACCTCATCGGGTTTTTCTACCACAAGCCCGAAGCGGCTGCCGCGGGTAAGAAAGCCTTCATTGTCAACCGGGTGGGCGACTTTGGCTTCGGCCTCGGTGTCATGCTTATCTTCGTCACCTTCGGCACTCTCGATTACACGGGAGTGTTCGCGAAGGTCGCCGGCGGGGCTGTGGGACATAACGTCCTTGTCGCAATCGCCCTGCTCCTGTTCATGGGGGCAATGGGCAAGTCGGCCCAGTTCCCGTTGCATGTCTGGCTTCCCGACGCCATGGAAGGCCCTACGCCCGTGTCGGCCCTGATCCATGCGGCGACCATGGTCACCGCCGGGGTTTATCTGGTGGCGCGGAGCTCAGTGATCTTTGCCAGCGCCCCCGCAGCGCTTCTCGTGGTCGGCATTGTGGGGACCTTCACGGCGATATTCGCGGCTGTCATCGGCATGGCCCAGAACGATATCAAGAAGGTGCTCGCTTACTCGACCGTGTCTCAGCTGGGCTATATGTTCATGGCTCTGGGCGTGGGAGCGTGGTCGGGCGCCATCTTCCACCTTGTGGCCCACGCGTTCTTCAAAGCCCTTTTGTTCCTCGGCGCCGGCTCCGTGATCCACTCCATGGGCGGCGAGCAGGACATGCGCTGCATGGGCGGCTTGGCCCGGCGCATCCCGGTGACGTGGATCACCTTCATGACCGGGGCTCTGGCCCTGTCCGGGGTCTTTCCCTTCGCAGGATTCTGGTCGAAGGATGAGATCCTCGGCAAGAACTTCCAGGCCGGTGTGTATGTTGTTTGGTTTGTTGGTCTCGTCGCAGCGTTCATCACTGCGTTCTACACGTTCCGCATGGTCTTTGTGACCTTCTGGGGCAAGGAGACCAGATCCGACGAGAAAACCTGCGCCCTCATCCACGAGAGTCCCAAGTCCATGACCTGGCCCTTGATTCTTCTGGCCGTGGCGTCCACTGTGGGGGGATTCATCGGGCTCCCTGGGAGTTTTGGCGTGATCCAGCGGTTTTTGGAGCCCGTCTTCTCGCGCGCCAGCGATATCCTCGGGGTAGCAGAGCCCAGCGTGGGGACGCTCGACATCGTTCTCATGGTGGTATCGCTTGTCGTAGCGCTTATGGGGATGGGCCTAGCTTGGCTCATCTATGTGCGCCGGGCCCAGGACCTGCCGCAGTTCTTCGGGGCCCTTTTCGGACCTGTATACCGCGTGGTCTACAACAAGTTCTACGTCGACGAGTTCTACGCCGCCACTTTCGTTCGTGTGGCTGTCGACGGTTCTCGCTCGGTTTGGCACAACTTCGATGAGAAGGTCATCGATGGAGCTGTTCACGGATCGGCGTGGCTTTGGCAGAACTGGGGGCGGGTCGTGCGACCGCTCCAAACAGGGCGCGTGCAGAACTACCTGCTCGGCATACTTATCGGGGTGTTCGTCATCGTGACGGTGGTGGTGTTCCTGTGACCGACTTTGCCACTCAACTCGGGTTCAGAGGGCTGACCCTGCTTACCTTCCTGCCCATAGCGGGAGCCGTGGTCATGCTCATCTTCATGCGCAAGCGGCCTAGTGCGTACAAGGCGACGGCGCTGATTACGAGCATATTCACCCTGGCCTTAGCGATCTATCTTGCGGCCAAGTTCCAAACCGGCACCTCCGGCTTCCAATTCCAGGAGAACTCGAGCTGGATCGCAGGGCTCGGTATTTCTTATCACCTTGGCATCGACGGCATCTCGCTCTTGTTGATTCTGCTCACCACTCTGTTATCTGTGCTTGCGATCCTGGGCTCCTGGAACTCCATCAAGGATCGCGGACTTGCCTTCTTCATCAGCCTGCTCGTTCTAGAGACCGGGATGCTGGGCGTATTCGTCTCCATGGATCTCTTCCTCTTCTATGTGTTCTGGGAGATCCAATTGATCCCGATGTACTTCATCATTGGAATATGGGGCGGACCGCGCCGTGTTTATGCCGCCATCAAGTTCTTCCTCTACACATTCGTGGGATCGGTGCTCATGCTGGTCGCCATCCTGGCGATAGTCTGGTGGTACGCCAAGAACGGCGGCGGCCTCACTTTCGATATCCTGACTCTGCAGAAAGCCGGCTTCCCGGTTTCGATAGCAGCCTGGTCATTTGCAGCGTTCTTTATCGCCTTCGCCATCAAGGTGCCGATGTTCCCGGTGCACACATGGCTGCCCGACGCGCATACCGAAGCGCCTACTGCCGGGTCGGTGATACTGGCCGGGGTTCTGCTGAAGATGGGCGTCTACGGCATGATCCGGTTCTGCATTGGGTTCTTCCCACAAATCGCGGTGCGCGCGATACTGCCGGTACTAATCCTGTCGGTGATCGCCATCGTCTATGGGGCTGCCATGTCACTCGTTCAGCCCGATATGAAGCGGCTTGTGGCCTATTCGTCCGTGAGTCACATGGGGTTCGTGACCGCCGGTCTGTTCGTGTTCAATCAGCAGGGCATCGAAGGGTCGGTACTGCAAATGGTCAACCACGGGGTGCTAACGGGTGCTCTCTTTATGATGGTCGGCTTCTTCTACGACCGGACCCACACCCGGATGATCAGCGACTACGGAGGCATGGCCAAACCCATGCCTGTCGCCGCCGCTTTCTTCAGCCTTTTTGTTCTAGGCAGTCTGGGCCTACCCGGCTTGAATGGCTTCGTTGGTGAGTTCCTGATTCTGATCGGGACCTTCCAATATGCGAAGGTCTTCGCGGTGATCGCTTCGATCGGGATCATCCTGGGCGCGGCTTATCTGCTCTGGATGTACCAAAGGACGATGTTCCAACAGGCCAACGAAAAGTGGCTCACGCTCAAGGACCTGAGTGCCAGGGAGATCGTCACTTTGGTTCCGCTGGTGGGGATGGCCGTCTGGATCGGCCTGTATCCACACACCTTCTTGAACTTCTTGCATGCGCCGGCCCAGAACATCCTGTCACAGGTGCAGCCCTACCTCGCCGAGCACGGCGGTGGCATCGCGCATCTAGCTGCTACCTTGTTCGGAGGAAACTGATGGCTCGTTTCGGAATGACATCCCGGCCGCCTAGCTCGCGCTTAGCGGTGCCATACTTTGTCCTCTGTCACGTCCGTAGCACTCCGGCTACGAACGTTCCCTGCGTCCTCGTCTCGCACGCGCCAAGCGCGCCTTGGCGGCGAGACATCATTCCGAATCGAGCCTGATATGCCCGGCGGTGACGTGTTAGCCATCGTACCTGAGCTCATCATACTGGTGGCTGCCTCTGCCATCCTTCTGATCGAGCCATTCCTGAAGGCGGACAGGACCGCCGTCATGGCCGTTGCTCTCACCGGACTGTTTGGCTCGATCGCTGTGTCCCTCGGGCTGCTGGGGCAGAACCGGGTGGCCTTTGCCGGCATGCTGGTTCTGAGCGACTGGGCGATCTTCTTCAAGGTTCTCTTTGCCGCCGGTGGCGCGCTGACGCTCATGATGTCTTCTGACTATCTGGAATCTCAACGCCGGCACATCGGCGAGTACTACGCACTGCTATTGTTCGCCATCATCGGGATGGACCTGATGGCCGCAGCTCGCGACCTGATGCTTTTCTACGTTTCTCTGGAACTAATGGCCATCAGCAGCTACTTGCTCGCCGCGTTCTTCCGTTACCGGGTACGTTCGAATGAATCATCGCTCAAGTACTTGCTCACGGGCTCCTTCACCTCCGCCATCATGCTCTACGGCATCTCGCTGGTGTACGGTCAGGCTGGGGCCACGAACTACGCGGCCATCGAGAACGCCCTGCGGGGCCAAGCGACCGGCTCCGGAACCATCCTCGCGGTGTTCTTGGTCGCGATCGGGCTCGCGTTCAAAGTCTCATCGGCACCTTTCCACATGTGGGTACCCGATGTCTACGAAGGAGCCCCAACCCCCATCGCCGGGTTCTTCTCTGTTGGGCCTAAAGCGGCAGCATTCTCAGTGATATTGGCGGCCTTCATAGTGGGATTCCCCGGGGCGGCCGAACAGTGGGGCATTCTGTTCATTGTTCTCTCGATCCTTACCATGTTGGTGGGGAATCTTTTCGCCCTCGTCCAGACCAATGTTAAGCGAATGCTTGCTTACTCATCCATCGCCCATGCCGGTTATCTCCTCGCCGGTGTCGGAGCGATGGGCTGGAGCAAGAACTCGTATCCGGGTGAGACCGTGCTGATATATCTGGCCGCGTATACCTTCATCAACCTGGGCGCCTTCGGAGTGCTTGCCTTCTTGAAGTCCCAAGTGGGCGCAAAGTTCGACTACTCACTTAAGCAGATGGCTGGACTTGGCAGGAGATCCCCCTGGGCCGGCGTGCTTTTATCGCTGTTTATGATCTCCTTGACCGGCATCCCTGGAACAGCCGGCTTCATCGCCAAGTTCTACCTGTTCGGCTCCGTCGTATGGGCGAACCTGGTTTGGCTGGCGGTCATCGGAGTTCTCCTCAGCGCCGTCTCCGCCTACTACTATTTGCGAGTAGTCATCGTAATGTTCTTCAAGGAGCCGGAAGAAGAGCTGAGCATAAGCGGTCCGATGTCCGGGGGGATGGCTGCCGGGCTGGGAATCACTGCGTTCGCTACTCTGCGATCGGCATTTTTTCCGGGCTGGTTGTGGGACTCTATTGTGAGGGCGTTCGGGACACTTTTCTCTTGAGTTGTTCTCTCCCCACTTGAGGGTGGAGGAGGCTTCCTGCAGTGCTGCTGACGGCGGATTGGGTCATTCCGATTAACGGCGATCCCATTGCCGATGGTGCAATTGCCGTCCTGAATGGAAAGATTGCGGAAGTGGGTCCCGCCGTGCAACTGCGGGCCCGGTGGGTCGGGGCCACGGGTGCCGAGAGGGGGCACGCGGACGGGGTTGTGTGCGCGGAGGGCTCTGCCTATGCAGGCGGCTCTGTTCAGGAGGGCGGCTCTGTTCAGGAGGCCGACGTCCGGTCCTTCCCCGGCTGTGTCCTCATGCCCGGGCTGGTCAATGCTCATAGCCACCTCGAGTATTCCGCCTTTCGTGGATTCAGCCACCCCTGCGGCTTCGGGGAGTGGATGCTGCGGCTGCTCTTGGCCCGGAGGAAGCTGGCTCCGGAGGACTATGCGGTCTCGGCTCGCTGGGGCGCGCGAGAATGTGTCCGGGCTGGGATTACCTGCACTGCTGACACTTCTTTCGAGGGCTGGACTTCGGCGCGCGCGGCCGGCGAAGCCGGGCTGCGCGCCCGCGTTCACCTCGAGGTGATAGGGCTGAACGATGAAGACCTGCCGGACACGATGAGGCGGATGGAGGAACGGCTGGCGGGCCTTCGCGGATCGTGCGGCCCTTTCATCGAGCCCGGCCTCTCGCCCCATGCTCCCTATACCGTCTCCCAGAGGCTCTATCGAGAACTGGCGCGCTTCGCCCGCCGCGAGGGCCTCAGACTTGTAACCCATGTCGCGGAATCGAAAGCCGAAGTCGAGCTGCTCGAACAGGGAACCGGAGCCATCGCCCAAGCTTACAAGGCGGCTCGACTGTGGAGGGGACACCGGTGGCAACCTCCAGGTGTCAGCCCGGTATCGTTTCTCGACCGGTCGGAAGTTCTTGGGCCGGAGTTGCTGGCCGTCCACTGTGTGCAAGTTGACGAGGAAGACATTGCCCGCTTGGCTTGGCGACGGGCGCCGGTGGCGCACTGCCCCCGGTCGAACCAGCGCCTGCAGTGCGGCACGGCGCCGGTGGCCGAACTGCGCCGAGCCGGAGTCCTCACCGGGCTCGGCACAGACAGTCTGGCCTCCAACGAAAGCCTGGACCTGTTCGCGGAGATGCGGGCCGCAGTGGAATTGAGCCGGGCGCGGGCGGCGCTGGCCGCCCGCGCCCCCTCTGTCATGCAGGCCCGCTCCCCTGATGCCCAGCCGGTCCAGGGCGCAACTGCGTTGTCGGCCCTGCGCACCGGCGCTCCTTGGGCCCTCACCGTTCCAGTTCTCGATGAAGCCGCAGCACTGAGGATGGCGACGATCGAGGGTGCCGCCGCCTTGGGCCTGGATCATGCTGTGGGCAGTTTGGAGACCGGCAAAGACGCCGACATCATCGCCGTACGTCTCCCGGATTCGGAGGTTGATGCGGAAGGTCTGCCCTCCGCGCTCGTCGCCGAAGCGTCGGCGAGCGATGTACGTTTGGCAATTGTGGCAGGACGGGTCGTATTCGATGGCGAAGCCGCGTCACTGGGGCAGGACGATCTAGACGGAGCCTTGGCAGCCGTCCGAACAAAGCTGGGCTTAGAACCCGTTTCAAAATGAGATTGGGTCCGCGTAGGGGGCACCCTGCGCGCTTGTCACGTCGCTCGCCCGGATGGCACCCGACAAAAATCCATTCTGAAACAGGTTCTTGTAGTAGCTCGGCGACGCCCGTGAACCCCCTTCAGACTCGATATGCTGCGGAACTAGCAAGGGTTGCCGGGCCGTCTTCGTAAGTGGTCGGTGCACGCGGAATACGGCATAATCTCCCGTGCAGACCGCAGCGTGATTAGGAGATTATTTTGCTGCTCGATCGAAGGCGTATCAGGAAGTGGGCCAAGTGGGTTGCATTGGCCTTGGCAGTGGTATTCGTCGTAGGTTTCTTGTTCATGGGGGTTGGTTACGGTGGGGCGGGCTTCAACCTCTCGTCGCTCTTCACAGGGAAGAAGTCGACCGATGCGACCAATCAGACCCCAGACCAGAAGCTTGCGGCTTATAACGAAACACTCAAACAGAATCCAAATGATGTCAATGCCCTTCTGGGCGCGGCCACCCTGCTCCAACAGGCCAACAACTATTCGGCAGCCGTTGTCTACCTGGAGAAGGTCATAGCCGTCGATCCGAATCAGAAGGACGTCTATCTCAGACTGGCCAACCTCTACCTGAGTCAGGAGCTGTCTGACTACAAGGCGGCCGCGACTGTTCTCAACAAGGCAACTTCGGTAGATCCCAACAATCCCGATGTCTATCTGAAGCTGGGGTCAGCACAGAACAGCCTCGGCAACACTCAAGCCGCCATTCTGGCTTGGCAAAAGTACCTGGAGCTTGCCCCCAACGGTGACATGGCCTCCGTTGTCAAAGATGAGATAACCAAACTGAGTGCGAAGGCCACCACGACGACGTCGGCGGGGGCGGCGACTTCGACCACCGCAGGTGGTGCGACGACGACCGGATCCACTTCGACCACGGCGTCCACGGCGCCGTAGTTTCCGTCATAGCCCATCGGCTTGTGTGTCTGCCGACTGGCGTATACTTGGTTTAACTGGCGGCGGTTCACGGTAGACCGCACTGGCTGGATGAATCTAGCGACCGGGGGAGACGCGTGAACCTCTCTATCAGCACAGACCTTGTGGACGGGGTTTCCGTTGTCCATGTCGGCGGTGATCTCGATGTCTACACCGCTCCACGACTGAAGGAAGCCCTCGAAGCGGCTATGGACAAGGGGCCCAAGCTCGTTCTCGATCTCTCTGAAGTACATTTCATCGATTCGACTGCGTTGGGCGTACTTGCGGGTGCACTCAGGCGTTCCGGCCCGGAGTCGGGGGATTTTCGTCTGGTCGTCGACGACCCCTACCTGCTCAAGATATTTCGCATTACGGGCTTTGACGGCCTTTTTCCAATCTTTCCTGAACTTACCGACGCCGTCTCGGGGAATTAGAAGCGCCTTGCGGGGCCCTCTCTTAGGCCCGGTCGCCGGTCCGCTGCAACGCATTCGCCTGAAACGAGTTCTCCGGCATGCTATCTTTCGCGCCTGACACGCCTGCCGACAAGGAGCTTGCTTGGTGCGACTGATCATCACAGAGAAGAATGACGCCGCGAAAAAGATCGCAGGGATTCTGGCTGCAGACGGCGTCAAGGAGGGGTCCTTCTACAAGATACCTTTCTACAACTTCACGGATGCCTCCGGTGAGGCCAGCACCACCGTCGGGTTGAAAGGGCACGTTGTTCAGGTTGACTTCCCGCCCGAATACTCGGAGTGGCGTAAGGTCGAGCCGCGAGCCCTCATAGATGCACCCCTCATCAAGACCGAAACTGCCAAGTCTGTCGTTCGAGTTGTGAAAAGACTGGCTTCCGATGCTACGGGGCTGATAATCGCCACGGACTTCGACCGCGAGGGGGAACTCATCGGCCTGGAAGCCCTCCGTCTGGCAGCAGAAGAAAACCCTAAGCTGGTGCGCCCTGCCCGCAGGGCTCGTTTCTCGGCTTTGACGCCAGGCGAGATCACTCGGGCTTTCTCGCATTTGGACCACCTATCTGAACCTCTTGCTTTGGCGGGAGAGGCCCGGCAAGACATCGACCTAATCTGGGGCGCCACTCTCACCCGGTTCGTCTCGTTGGCAACATCGCGGCTGGGTAGCCAGTTCCTCAGTGTCGGGCGAGTGCAGACGCCCACGTTGGTCCTCATCGTCGAACGCGAAAAGGAGCGACGAGCATTCGTATCCGAGGCGTACTGGGTGGTGAAGGTGGATGTGGAGGCCGGCGGGCAAATCTTCGGCGCGGTCCACAGGGAGGAGCGGTTTCTCGACGAGGCGCGGGCTACCGCTATTTTCGAGAAGATCGCCGGTCCGGGCCGTGTGGAAGCTGTCAAACAGACGAAGCGCAAGGTGCCGCGGCCGGCGCCGTTCAACACCACCAGCTTCACGAGCGCTGCAACATCTCTCGGCTACGGCGCAGCCGCCGCTATGCGTATTGCCGAGGATCTCTATATGGCGGGGCATATCAGCTATCCCCGCACGGATAACACGGTTTACCCGTCCTCTCTGGACTTGAGTGAGGCTCTACAGACTATCGCCTCTGGGGAGTTCGCCAGAGAGGCGGGCCAACTTCTTGCCCAAGGCGCTCTCCACCCCAGTCGGGGAGACAAGCGCACCACCGATCATCCGCCCATCTATCCTACCGGCGCGCCACGTCGTGGTGAGCTGGGAGATCGGGAGTTTCGGCTCTACGAGTTGGTGGTCAGGCGTTTCATGGCCACTCTTGCCGATGAGGCCCAGATGGAGACCAACCGCATTGACCTAGTCTTGAGCGGCGAGCCTTTCTTCGCACGCGGCAACCGGGTGGTCCACGCCGGGTGGATGGAGTATTACCCCTATGGGCGCCAGAAAGACCTCGAGTTGCCCCTCCTCAAGGCGGGTGACTCGGTGCAGCTTGTGGACAAACAGCTCGAGGCCAAAGAGACTCAGCCTCCGTCTCGGTACGGGCAGGGGACCCTCATCGAGCTGATGGAGAAGAATAACCTGGGCACTAAGGCAACGCGCCACGCGATCATCCAAAACCTCTATGACCGCGGATATGTGCACGGCAACCCCGTCGAACCCACTGAGATGGGCATCAAGATGGCGGAGGCCCTGCAGGAGTACGCGCCGCGGATCGCCTCTCCTGAGATGACGGCCGAGCTGGAGAAGGATATGGACCTCATCTCCGAGCGCGACCTCACCAAGGACGAAGTGGTCGGCATTTCCCGCGATCTGCTTCGCCAAGCCTACGGGTCCCTCGACAAGAACAAGGAGCAGGTGGCCGCAAAGATCTACGAGGGGATCACAGATGACCGCATCCTGGGGGAGTGCCCGAAATGCGGCAAGAACCGGATTAGGATAATCCGCTCGAAGGCGACCAAGAAGCGCTTTGTCGGCTGCGAGGGCTATCCCGAATGCGACCAGACTTATCCGATACCACAACGCGGCGACATCATCGGCACCGGGGAAATCTGCCCAGAATGCGGAACTCCCAAGGTCAAGGTGCTCGGAGGAAGGCGGCCCTGGATTCTTTGCCTGGATCCGAACTGTCCCACTAAGGCGGAATACCGGGAGAAGAAGGCTGCCCGGTTGGCGAGAGGGACTCGACCGGCTAAGCCCCCGGCGGATGCCGCGAAGAAGCCCAACGCTAAGCCCGCGACTGCCCGCGGACCGGCCGCGAAAACGACGGCCAAGCGCCCGGCAGCAAAATCTACCGCCGAGTCCTCCTCTGGGCGGGCGACGAAGCCCGTGACGAAACGCGCCGGAAGAACCGCCGCAAAGAAGACCACGGGAAAAACCCCCAAGCCCACGCCAGAGCAGCCGTGAGAGATCTGCCGCCCCTTCCCGAGGACGCGTCCCTGGATCAATCCGCCCTCGCAGGTATGGGGAGCGGGACCAAGGGAGTCTTCATCACCTTTGAGGGGCTGGACGGTTCCGGCAAATCGACGCAAATGGAGCTGCTCGCCGCGGGGCTACGCGAGCGGGGCTACGTGGTCACGATCACACGTGAACCGGGAGGGACGGCCCTGGGAGAAGACATCCGCCGGCTCCTGCTGGATCCGCAGCATCATGGGATGTCGTTTCGGGCGGAGGCACTGCTCTACGCGGCCGCACGGGCCCATCTTGTCGAGAAGCTCATCAGGCCCGCCCTTGACGACGGCCAAGTGGTGCTTTGCGATCGGTATCTCGACTCCTCTTTGGCCTACCAAGGGTACGGCCGGGGTCTCGGCACTGATGACATCATCACCTTGAATGTGTGGGCGACGGAGTGCTTGTTTCCCGATTTGACTCTCTTCCTCGACCTGGAAGACGGCATCCGCTCAGCCAGGATGGCCGCAGTTCCCGACCGGCTGGAGGCGGAGGATGAGGAGTTCCACCAGCGCGTTGGCGAGGGTTATCACAAGCTCTTGCTCGAGCATCCCCATCGCATCCGCAGGGTTGACGCCCGCGGTGCTGAATCCGAGGTGCAGGCAAGGGTCAGGGCTGTTGTCGAAGATGAATTGCAGTTGTTCAGCCACTAAATGAGGGGTCTTTTCGCCGATATCGTGGGGCAGGAGATGGCCGTCTCCATTCTCACCCGCGCGCTTGAGCAGGGGGCGGTGCACGCCTACCTCTTCGCGGGACCGCCTGGAGTGGGAAAGACGAGTGCTGCCCTTGCGTTTGCGGCAGGGCTCGCTTGCGAGGACAAGGGGTGCGGTACGTGCTCCACCTGCCGACGGGTACAGCAGGGACTCCATCCGGATGTGGAAGTCATTGCGCCTGAGGGCAACTTCATCCGCAAAGAAGAGATCACGGATATCAACATGCATGCCGCTTACCGGCCGTTCGAAGCCCGGGCGAAGGTATACATATTCCTCGAAGCGGACAACTTCAACATCGAGTCGGCCAACGCCTTCCTCAAGACCTTGGAGGAGCCACCCGCCCACGTCTACTTCATCCTTGTGACCGACCACCCGGAACGGCTTCTGCCGACGATCGTGTCACGTTGTCAGGTGGTGGCCTTTTCTTCCGTATCTCTGAAAGCCATGGCAAAGGATCTACGGAACCGGTTTGGTCTCGCCGCCGAGGAAGCCGATCTCACGGCCCGCGCAGCCGGAGGCAACCTCAGTTACGCCCGAGAGCTGGCCACTTCGGAGAGCGCGCGCAGGCAAAGAGAGCTGCTCCTCGACCTGGCCAGGGATCTTCCCGCTGCCAGTCTCATGGCCACTCAGTCGGCGGTGGACGAAGTGATGGCGACAGTGGCGCGGCTCGCCGATGAAAGGGTGGAAAGCCTTGGAGCAGAGTTGCAGCAGGCCCTGGAGTGGGCAGGCGACGCCCGCACTCGCAGTTGGCTCACGAAGAGACACGAGGAGAAGCTCAGGCGGCAGCAACGGCGCCTCACCACCCAGGGTTTGAACGCGGTGACCCGGATCTATGCGGGCTGGTATCGGGATCTCGCGGCCGTGTCCGTCGGCGCGGAAGGAGCCGTTCTGAACCAGGACCGCGTCCGCGAACTGAATGACCGGGCGCTTCCAGGTGGGCTGGTAGGCTACATGCAGGCCGTGCTGGCTGTGCGCCAGACGCAGGAACGCCTCCGGTATAATGTTGACGCAAAATGCGCTATTACCGATATGTTTCGCACCATTAAGGAGGCCCTGACTCAGTGGCCGATGTCGTAGGGGTCGTGTTCCCGAACGGGAGCAAGACCTACCATTTCGATCCCGCCGGGCTGGAGCTCTCCCGGGGCGATCGCGTTGTTGTCCAAACCATGAAGGGGATCGAGATCGGCCAAGTGGTCGATCCGCCTCATGTTGTCGATGATTCCGAACTCCCCGCGCCCTTGAAGAAAGTACTTCGAGTTGCCACAGGGGAAGATCTTCAGGCTCAAGCCAGCGGCGATTCTATCCGCAAAGAAGCCCTGGCGACCTGCCGCGAGCTGATCGCGTCCCACGGCTTGGACATGAAGCTGGTGGACGCAGAGGTATCCTTCGGCGGGGAAAAGATCATTTTTAGTTTTTATTCCGAAGAAAGGGTCGATTTCCGTGCCCTTGTGGCCGACCTTGCCAGAACTCTGAAAACGCGCATCGAGCTACGCCAGATCGGTGCTCGTGAGGAGGCTAGGATGGTAGGCGGTCTGGGGCCCTGTGGGCGGCGGTTGTGCTGTTGCCTGTTTCAAGGGGACGAGGATCCGGTCTCCATCCGCATGGCTAAGGAGCAGAACCTACCGCTCAATCCGATGAAGATCTCCGGCTTGTGCGGGCGACTCATGTGTTGTCTCAAATACGAGCAGGAGCAGTACGTCACGTTCCGGAAGGAAGCGCCCCCAAAGGGAACCCGGGTGAAAACGGGTGACTCCGAGGGCGCTATCGTCGGCTACAACGTCCTCAAGGATGCGGTAGTGGTGCGCTACGAGGACGGCTCGGTGACAGATGTGCGACTCAGCACCTGCGAGCGCGGTGATGATGGCTGCCTGGTCTGCGTTTGGGAGGCTCCGCAGGCAAATGCCGTGGCGATCATGCCGGGGACCGGTTACAGCGGCCTGGGATCTGTCGCGGCGGTAGAAGAGGTGGCCGAGGAGCTTGAACAGGCTGTGGCGAGCGAAGTGGCGGAGACCGCCCAACCTACTGGAGAGGCCGGCGGCGGCGAGCAGGAGGGAAAGAGCGAGCGGAGAGGCCGTTCGCGGCGCGGGCGCCGCGGCAAAGGGACTCGAGGCTCTATCGGGGCGGCCTCGGGTGCGGAGGGTGATGAGCCTTCGGGTCAAGCCGGGGCGGCTGCGGCCGGAGGGCGATCGGGCGGACGTACGGTGAGGCGGAAGGCGGCCCACAAGCCTGGGAGCCATTCAGGCGCCGATCATTCTGGCGAGGCTGTGGGTGATGGCGGGAACGGCGAGAATTCTAGCCGTCCGAAGGGGCCGCGGCGCCGCCGCCGGACGCGCCGGCGCGGGCCCAGTTCCACCGACAATGGCAGCGGCGGCAATGGCGGAGGCGAGGGCTAGAGGCTGACTGCCGCTGGGCTGCGAGCTTGCGGCCTGCCACTCATTTCCCGCCGGCGCCCTGGAACTTCCCGCCGCAGCCCACCGCTTCGCGAAGACTCTTTCGCAAAGGGTGCCCTGCTAGGGACATAGGGCGGACGCGGCTCGGCGCGGCGGGAGGAACGAAGCCACCACCCTGGCCGCTTGTCAGGGGTCGGCCGACCTTCTAAACTTACCGCTCGTTGCGCCGGCGTAGCTCAGATGGCAGAGCGGCTCACTCGTAATGAGCAGGTCCGGGGTTCGATTCCCCGCGCCGGCTTCGTCTCTTCAGGGCAAGCAGCCCCATTCTAAGGCCAGAAATGGGCTTCTTCCCTGTTCGCCTGCTGCCACGCGTCCAGACCCGTTCGCTGGAAGCCGGGCATTTGCGGTGCTAGTGGTACCGCGGCGCCTGCGATGCTGCCAGTTTGGCCTGCTGGCTCGCTTCCTTCTCACTGGGGCTGAATCCCCTGCCGATCACCCGACTACCCCAAAAGACATTCCAGATCCACAGCGGGCGCTCGGGTGTCGAGGTATTCGCCTCTTTGACTTCGATTCTCATGGCGATGGTTATCCTCTCGCTCGTCAGGCATCGACATCCGCGCACAAAAGGCCGGAGACGCAAAAGAATGCGGCTATTCGTCGGTAGTTCGTGTGATGCGCTGAAGCCTTGAATCCCACCCGCAGTATACGCTTATATGAGAGAGCCTCGAGACGCGTGCCCGGACGGGGTCTTGGGTGGCGTGGTATACTGCATGCAAGCATTCGTTAGGAATCTGCTTCAGGCGCAGCGCCGAGCTTCTCAAACTCTTCGCTCAGTCTCCAGTCTTTCCCTCTCGTTTGTCGCAATGTAACTCCATTGATGGAGGCTGTAGTGAGTTCAGCAAAACTGTACGTGGGCAACCTCAGTTATGAGACGACCGAGGCGAGCATCAGGACCGCTTTCGAAGCCCATGGCGAAGTAACTTCGGTCAACCTGATCACCGACCGCGACACCGGACGTCCTAAGGGCTTCGGCTTCGTGGAGATGGGAACGCCTGAGGAAGCCCAGAAAGCGAAGGGCGCTCTCGACGGCACCCAGCTCGACGGCCGCGCGCTCAAAGTGGACGTCGCCAAGGAACAGGTGGCTCGTGCCCCTCGCTCTGGTGGTGGCTTCGGCGGCGGCTTCGGCGGTGGCGGTGGCGGCGGTCGCGGTGGCTACCGGGGCGGTAACCGCTGGTAGGATCCGCGCCACAAGCGCATAGTGAAACGCCGGTCTTCGGGCCGGCGTTTCTGTTTGGCTGCTAGGGAAGTCTGCTCAGATGAGATCCGCGCTACTTCTGCTGTGCGTACGCGCCCGCTCCCATGATCTGGAGAAATACAGCCGGCTCGTCGCCAACGATCCAGCCATCGTGGCCAGGTGGGATGTAGACGAGGTCACCGGCAGCAAACTCCAGTTCGCTGCCGTCGTTCATCTTGGCCCCCATCCGGCCGGAAACCAGATAGCCTAGGTGTTCTACCTCGCAGCTCTCGGTGCCGACGATGGGCTTTATGTCTTTGGACCATCTCCAGCCCGGCTCGTATCTGGCCAGGCCGAGAGTCATGCCGCCGACTGTAACCACATCGGTGGTACCCGCCGAAAAGGACCGGTGCTCGTCGGGAGTGTCGAAACTCCGCTTGGCAATTTGTTTCGGGCCGCTTGCCATGATCTTCTCCTCGTTCTCCGGAGGTGCTCAACGCTCTTAGATCTTCCCGGCTCAATGCGGCAGGCAAACTCCCGGCTCGATCGACTCCGTCCGGCCAACTCCGAGGCCAGGTGCTATTCTTCCCATACTGGCCGCCAGGCATAGGGGCCCAGATTCCAGGGGACGAGTTTGGTCGCCAGCTTTCCTGGCCGGTCATCCCAAGGCTGCATGGTTTCCCGGTCGACGCCATACTCGACATTTTGGTTTGGAGACAGAATGCTTCTCTACTTGGTCAACCCTTCCAACCCGCTCGTGAGCATCTCGCTCAATCGCAGCAGCTACTGGAATCGCTTTCGTCTCTGGAAACCACTCAGCCTTCTGACAGTTGCTGGTCTCACCCCCGATGATTGGGAAGTCTCCATCCTTGACGAGAACCTTGGTGCCATAGACTACGGCGCCCTGCCGCGCCCTAACCTTGTGGGCATCACCGCCTTTACCTCGCAGGCGCCCAGAGCCTACGAGATTGCCTCGCGGTTTAGAGCTGGGGGCGTCCCGGTGGTCATGGGGGGCATCCATTCGACCATGTGCCTTGCGGAAGCAAGCCTTCATGTAGACGCCGTGGTCACGGGCGAGGCCGAGTCGGTATGGGCGACAGTGCTCCAAGATGTCCGCGCCGGCGCCCTGAAACGGCACTACGACGGAGGCCGGGCGACAATGCAAGAGATCGTCCCCGCCCGTCACGACCTCCTACCCCTGGGATATGCCTTCGGCTCCATCCAGACCACCCGGGGCTGCTCTCTCAACTGCAGCTTCTGCAGCGTCACCAAGTTCAATGGCGCACAGTATCGCCAGCGGCCGATTCCCCAGGTGGTGGAGGAGTTCAAATCGATCCCCGAATCGCGGGTACTTATCGTCGACGACAATCTCATCGGTCGCAAGCCGCAACACCTGGAGCGGGCCAAAGAACTGTGCCGAGCCCTGGCCGAGGCCCACACCGGCAAATCGTGGATTGGCCAGACCACCATCAATATCGCAGATGACGAAGAACTGCTCGATTTGGCCGAAAAAGCCGGCTGTATAGGCCTGTTCATAGGTTTTGAGTCGGTGACGCCGGAGGGCCTCCCCGAACTGGGGATTAAATCGGCAATGCTATCGGGGCGCAACATCCCGGCCTCGGTAGAGCGGATCCGTCGCCGCAATATACTGGTGGTCGGTTCGTTCATCATGGGGCTCGACTCCGATCGGCCAGGGGTAGGCAGACTGATCGCTGATGCCGCCGGCCGGTACGGGGTAGACAACATGAACGTGCTGTTCCTCACCCCGCTTCCTGGAACGCGGCTTTGGGGACAATTGAGGGAGCAGGGAAGGATCGCCATGGACGCCTTTCCGGAAGACTGGAAGTACTACACGCTCACTTATCCGGTCGCCCGCTACAAGTACCTGACGCGGGGCCAGATCATCCGGGAAATGAATGAATGCAACAGCACCTTCTACTCGACTGCGAGTATCTTGGCTCGGCTGGGCCACAACCTGCTGATCGGGCGCAATCCCCTGTTCACCATGGTTAGCAATCTCACGTCGCGCAGGAACTCGACTCTGTTCGCCGCGGTCTACGAGGGGTTATGGCACTCGGGAGCGACTGCGGATGGGCTTGAATTGTCGCAGACGAGCGGCCTGAATCTGGCCGACGTGTGGGAAACCTGGGCACAGCGATTCCGTCAAGTGGCCGTGGCTCTCAAACTGCGGGTGGCTTGGTTGTTCCGCCAGCCCTAGACCTCCGGCGCCGGGCCTCGCTTCTTACCACCCTGATAGAGGTTGCGGCGGGTCCATTCTGCTCGCCACTTGCCCCGCCGTCTATATGGCCCGTCTAGACGGAAAGTTCCGCCCTCCGCATCGACACAGGTGCCGACACCTATGCGATCGGCATGTTTCTTGGCAAGATCCAGGTAAGGATGCCAACCGATCGGTTCCCTAGCGCTTTCGAGATCTTCAGGGTTCTCCAAGCGAGAAACGACGTAACGTATCTCCTTGTGGCTGCTCACGTTTGGGGCCCCTCTTTCCTAGCGCAAAACGATGGAACCGCGGATGGCAGCAACTCCTTCGGGTTCCTGGCGATCCGGGATTGGATTTGCGACAGCGCCAAAGTAGGCGGGCAAGCAGGACATGCCGTCTAAAAACTCACTCTATCACACGGACGTGGATTTTCCCCTCTCCTGGATATGCGTAAGCACCCATTCGGCAGGTCCGTTGGACCCAGAACCGCTCTCTTTCCCTCCCGGAGTTGGGACAGGGCTCTAGCTGCCGCCCCTGGGCCTACGACTCGCCTGCGAACGCCTGGACCGAGCTCAAAGACTCCGCGGATGTCCCCCCTCCACGCGCCGTCGCAAGCATGGCCTACGATCCGATCACCAAGCGGGTAATTGTGTTTGGTGGGGCCTATTAGCAGGGTCCCCTCTCAACGACACCTGGGCTCTCACTCCCTAGCTCCGTGGCCGAATCCTCTGGTGTGATGCCCGCGCGGTAGATTCTCCGCGCCGGCTTCCTTTTCCCTCGACTGTAACAAATACGGCGTATTTGCACAGTTGCGGTGGTAGAGCACCCGAATACCGCCGATGGGGAAGAAGGGAGTCACTATGATCAACATGCACGAGTCTGGAGCTCTCTTCATCGAGATGGAAGACGGCACCTGGGAGCTTCAATCGCTGGATAGTGGGGAAGTCATTGGTCTTGCCAAGAACCGCGAAGAAGTACTTGATTGCACGCTCGCGCTGATGGACGCTGAAGACGGACCCGGGCAGGTCACCTTGCAGAGGTTTCGGCCCGCCGCGGCAGAGTGATCTGCCGAGGCGTACAGTGAGCGCGTCCTTGGGCGCGGATCACTGTATTCTGGAGGCTTCGATGAGCGAGACGGTTAAGTTCTATCCTGCGTTTCGGGAGGGCAAGAAACTGGCTTACCCGAACTTCCCGCCCGAAGCGGGCAAGTATGCCGCCGCGGTTGAGGCGGGCAATCTCATTTTCGTCTCGGGTTGCCAAGGACAGAACGAGGAGACAGGTCGCGTCGAGACCGATGTCTTCGAAGAGCAGATGATCATCGCCCTGGATAAGGTGCGCCGGTACATGGAGGATGCGGGCAGCTCCATGAACAACGTGATCAAGACGTTGATTCTGCTCAAGAGGATCGAAGACTACCCGACCATGCGTAGGACTGAACTCGAGTACTACCAGAAATATGCTCCTATGCTGGTTGAGGACCCGCCTGCGAGCACCTTCATGGTGGTCGGACTAGGAAAGCCCGAATACCTGGTCGAGATCGACGTCGTTGGAGTGATATCTAGGGGGTGTGGCGTCTCGGCGTCTCGGCGGACCGGTACGATTGACGCCAAGAGCAGTCTGGGACCCCCAGTCTGCCGCCGTCGCCTCGGCGCCATCTGTGACAGTCTGGGCTGATTCGTAGCCCCGGTGCCGCTGCTTCGCATTGCTTCCCTTCAAGAAACTTGCACTCGCTGACTCACAACTGATACATACAAAACATGGGAACGCGATTCTAATGAGGGGAGGGTCGAATGTTCGCCAAGTTCAAGGATGCTCAGAAGAAAGCCGATGAAGCCTGGGCCAGCTATAGGCCCGAGCCCTTTGGCGACATCGGCTCGGTGGACAAGCTATCCATCCTCCCGCGGAGCGAGTGGTACACGGAGAATAGCGACCTCCTTGGCGAGGCGGGCGTGTCCTATCTGATTCAAGCAGACGGTAAGCGGATCCTGTTCGATGTCGGGGCAAACTGGAAAAAGGAAGATCCTTCCCCGCTCGTTCGCAATATGAAGACCCTGGGGGTGACCGCGGATTCGCTCGATGCCATTGTCATCTCGCATCCGCACTGCGACCACCTGGGGGGAATGGCGGCCCAGCGCGTCGACACCTTCATGTTTTCGCTCACCGATGCGGACCTCACCGGGATCACGGCATACGTCCCCGCACCCCTGACGCACCCGACCGCTACTACCGAGTTGACCGTGAGACCCAACGTCATCTTTCCCGGCGTCACGACCATAGGGGTTATTCTCCGGGCGCTTTGGCCGTTCGGGCTTACACCTGAGCAGGCCATCGCGGTCAATGTCCGGGACGAGGGACCGGTGGTCATCATCGGGTGCGGCCATCAAGGGATGTCGAGGATTCTGGAGCGTACCCGGCAGCTGTTCCCGGGGCCAATTTACGCCCTGGTGGGCGGCCTTCACTTCCCGGTCACGAAGTCGCGCGTGAAGTTTGGCATGCAAAAGTGGATCGGCACCGGGAAGCTTCCCTACCAGCGCATCAAGCGGGCGGAAGTGGATGCCGCGGTTGCTGAGCTCAAGGCGGCCAACCCGAGTGTCGTCGGGATTTCCGCGCATGATAGCTGTGACTGGAGCCTGGGACGCTTTCGCGAGGCTTTTGGTGACCGGTATCGGGAAGTGGCCGTTGGCCGGGAGATCACCTTCTAGTTGATACAGGTGGCGGCGAGCGGCGCGAGTCGCTCGCCGCGAACGAGGCCGTCGCCGAGACTGGAGGCAGGTGGTGAGCGCGATCGAAGTCCGGGGGCTTTACAAGCAGTTCGACCCGCCGAAAGGTGCCGTTGCTGTTGATCACGTCTCCTTTGAGATAGAGGAGGGAGAGATCTTCAGCCTTCTCGGACCGAATGGCGCCGGCAAGACGACCACGATTTCCATCCTGTCCTGCCTGCTGCGGCCCACTTCGGGCGATGCCTCCGTTGGCGGATCTTCGGTTCTTTCCGACGCCGACAATGTGAAGAAACAGATTGGGGTCGTTCCCCAGGACATAGCCCTTTACGGCGACCTGAGCGCGCGAGAAAACCTGTTCTTCTGGGGACGGATGTATGGGATGTCCGGCGCCGAGCTGACCAACCGGGTGGACCAGGTGATCGAGTTGATCGGCCTGACCGATCGCCAAAACGACCGGGTGGACAAGTACTCTGGGGGCATGAAGCGCCGGGTGAATATTGGCGCGGCCCTGCTCCACAAACCTCGCATCCTCTACCTCGATGAGCCCACGGTTGGGATCGATCCACAGAGCCGCCGTTCGATCCTGGATGGCATCAAGGACTTCAACGCGGCCGGCATGACCATTCTCTACACCACGCATTACATGGAAGAGGCCCAAGAGCTTTCCGATCGGATAGCGATCATGGACCACGGCAAGTTGATAGCCGTGGGGAGTCAGCCTGAGCTCGTCAGAATCGTCGGGGAGCAGACGCGAATCGACCTTAGTGTCGACCGCCAGGCAACGGCTTTGGCCGAGGAATGGCGCCAGATCCCAGGAGTGTCGGCGGTCTCGGAGTTAGAGGATCGCAACCTGAGGCTTCTCACCGATGATGCCAACTCCTTGATGCCTCGTCTTTTCGAGAGCGCCCGCGCGATGGAGGCGCGGATCACCGAGATCGCTCTGGCCGAGCCGAACCTGGAGGCGGTCTTCCTCCATCTGACTGGCCGCGCGCTCCGCGACTAGGATGCCGTGAGCTCAACGCGATCATGAGCCTTCTCAGAGACTTTCGGATGAGATCGCTTTCCATCGCCTGGAAAGACTTCCGTCATGTCTACCGGAACATTCCGGCGCTTGCCATGATGCTGGCGGCACCGCTGGTCTTGTCCCTCGCGCTCGGCGCAGCCTTCGGGAGTGGCTCGAGCTTCAGCATCAAGCCGGTGGATACGGCGATCGTTAACCTCGACCAGGGTGCGGCAACCGGGGGGTCGGGTGCGGCTATCGGGGGACAGAACGCCGGGGCCACCATCGAGCAGATCCTGGCCAGCCCTGATGTCAAAGACCTCGTCGTGTTGAAGAAGTTCGCCACAGAAGGCGAGGCCCGGGCAGCGGTCGACAACGGAGATGCCAGCGTCGCCGTCATCATCCCCGCAGGGCTTACTGAAGCAGTGTCGTCGCCTTCAGGGAAGTCCGCAAGCATCACGATCTACCGCGATCCGTCCCTGACCATCTCGCCCGGGATCGTTAGCAGCATCGTGCAGTCTGCGATCCTCAGCCTGAATGGCGCCCGGGCGGCAGCCGCGGGCGCCGTCGCCATAGTCACCCAGTCCGGAAACCATGACCCAGGGGTACTCACAGATGCAGCCACCAAGACCGCACAGGCCTTCGGCCAGGGGTTCCAGGGCCAGCCGCCGATCTCCATAGACTCGCGTGCCCCCTCGATCTCCGCATCAGAGCGGGCGGCGCCCAATGTGGCCAGCCAGGTTCTTCTCGGCATGATGGTGTTCTTCATGTTCTTCGGGGCCTCGCAGCCGGCCCGGAGCATCATAGACGAGCAGCGAAACGCAACCCTGGCCAGGCTCTTCACCACTCCGACGTCGCGAAGGTTGATTCTCGGCGGGAAATACGTCGCCGTCTTCATGGTGGTGCTCATCCAGTCGATCATCTTGCTGGTCGTTGGACGGCTGGTTTTCGGAGCCCATTGGGGCTTCTTTGGGCCGGTCGCCGTTCTCACCATTTGTGGGGCTCTCGTTGCGGCCTCCCTTGCCCTCCTGATGATCTCCTTGGCCAAGACTCCCGCGCAGGCGGGGGCTTTCAGCAGCGCGGTGTTCGTGTTCCTGGGCTTGGTGGGCGGAAACTTCGTCGGCTCAGTGAACTTCACCGGACCCTTTGCGATCGTCCGGAGAATAACTCCCAATGGTTGGCTGCTGGAGGGATGGAGCAAGGCCCTCTACGGGGGATCTTGGGGCAGCATCGGCCTTCCTGTGCTTGTGGTCTTGGCGTCTTCCGCCGTCTTCTTCGCGGTTGCCACAGTGGCCTTCGGAAGGCGCTTCGCATGAGAAGCGCCTGGTACATAGCGGTCAAGGACCTGCTTCAGACCCGACGCGACCGTCTTGCCGCGCTTTTCACTATCGTCCTGCCGGTGATCTTCACAGTCGTGCTGGGGCTGGTCATTGGGTCGGGTGAAGGCGGCGCGTTTCCACTCGCCGTAGCGGACGCCGACGGGGGGCCCGTAGCCGGCAGACTGGTCGCCCTTCTCGGAGAATCGTCGGTGGTCACGGTCGTCGACGTAGACCAAGCTTCCATCGACGCCGGAGTGCAGCAGGAGAAGTACGCAGTTGGCCTTATCATCCCGCCGGACTTCAGCACACTGGTTCAGGATGGAAAGGCTGCGAAACTGAGTCTCGTGATGATACAAACATCGTCCGGCGGTCAATCCGCAGCCCGGGCGGTGGAGAGCGCTGTGGAGAGGCTAGGCGTGGAGCAACTTGCGACCGACACTGCAGTCACGGTTGCGACAAGCATGGGGATTGTCGGAAGTGACTCAGCGTCACAAATCTCAGCCAAAAATGCCGCCCAGTCCTCGGTCGGCCAGAGTCTCAACACCCCGGTCATATCTCTAGTCACGCAGGATCTTGCGGCCTCGGACAAACAGCACGCGGCCGGTTTCGAGCAGTCTTCTCCTGGAGAACTGGTCAACTGGATCCTCTTCAGCCTGCTGTCTATCGCCATCGGCGTGGTGACAGAGAGGCGGAGTGGAACACTTCGCCGGCTGAGCATCACCCGCGCCGGCCCTAGCCAGGTGATCGGCGGCAAGCTGCTGGCCATGGTAATCATGACCATGGTGCAGCAGGTATTCCTCATCCTTCTGGGCCGTTTCGCCTTCGGCGTGGATTACTTCCGCAGCCCGGCTGCTCTCGTACTGACGATGATCTCGCTCTCGATTCTGGCCGGCTCCATCGGGCTGCTCATCGCTGCTCTCTTCAGGACAGAGCAGGCAGTCGTGGCGACAACCGTGATCTGCGCCATGCTCCTTGCCGCGCTTGGCGGGGCCTGGTTCCCGCTTGATGTGGCAAGCGCCGGGTTCTCTCGGGTAGCCCATTTTCTTCCGACATCCTGGGTGATCGACGCATTCCACGGAATCATCCTGCAAGGGTGGGGAGTGGGCAAGGTGCTGTTCCCCTTAGCTATGGTGTGGATCTGGATCGTCGTCATCCTTGCGGCAGCCGTCTGGCGCTTTCGGCCGCAGGCGGCGTACGTCACCTAGTAGGCCACCCAGGCGACCCAACCCTTTTCGGCGCCGTCCTGTATACTCTCCCGGCATCGCGCGAGCGGTAAATTAGAGCACTTTGCAGGGAAAAGTAAGTCGCATCCGGATCAACCTAGATGACGATTAACATAGATCCGGTCCTCGCCAAGATAGGACCCCTCTCGATTCATTGGTATGGCCTGATAATGGCTGTGGCCTTGTTTGTCGGACTTCTCATCTTCCGGCGGGGGCTACAACAGAGAGGGATTCCGGGAGATCGCACCTGGGGCATAGCCCTCATCGCGGTCCCTCTCGGGGTCATCGGTGCGCGGCTGGTCCATGTTCTCGACAATCTGGACTGGTACGCCGCCCATCCGGGAGATATCTTCCGCGGGCCACTTGTCGGCTTGGCCATTTACGGGGTGATAGCCGGAGGCTTCCTCGGTCTCGTTATCTACTGCCGCTGGAAGAAGCTTTCGATCTTAAGGGTTCTCGATGCGACGGCACTGGCGTTTCCTGTCGCTCAGATCATCGGACGGTTCGCCAACATAATAAATGGAGATACCTGGGGACCCCCCACGAATCTCCCTTGGGGCATCACCTACACGAATCCTCACGCCCTTCTCCCGGCTGATCTGCTGGGAGTGCCCACTCACCCCACGCCGATGTATGAACAGCTCTGGCTTCTCATTATGGTTGGCATCTTGCTGGTGGTCATTCCACGCCTGAAGACCGACGGGATGGCCATCCTGTCATACATAGGGCTGTACTCGGCAGGCCGGTTCTTCATTTCCTTCTACCGGATTAACAACATCATCTTCATGGGCTTGCGTGAAGCCCAGCTCATCGCGCTCGCCGGCGTTATCCTGGTGCCCGTTGCCATGTACCTCCTGAAGCTCCGGAGCTCCGCAAGGCAGAGAGCCGTCACAAGCGGGTAGCGACCGCTGGCGAGTCGGCGTTAGCCGACCGGCTCCAACTCGTCGTAGGAGAACCAGGTGGTTCCTTTCTCGAATTCGACAAGGGCGCCGTCTCTGGTTGTCCACACGACTTTCCCGGTTCTCCCAAGGTACTGCTCAACCTTTTCGGGTGGACCTTTGACCGTAGAGCGCCTATTGACTACCACCTTGGCCTTGTCGCCTTGACGGAGCGTAGCTCTCCCGGGCGTAGCTGCTACCGCCGGTGATGAGGTCTGAGAGACAGCCGGCACGACGGGCTGAACAAGAGTGGGCGGTGACCATTCGAAGCTGACTCGGATGGCTGCCGGCGGAGGGTCCGGCAAGAGTGTCTTGAGGAGGCGCACCGGCTCCGTTATGAAGGTCGGCTGATCATCAGGGCGAGCGCCATAGAGCACGGTTTCGGCATCCTCGCCCTCTCGCTCGAGTTTCGCTGACAGGACCACGAGTTGCTCCTTCCCGTCCGCCTGCGACTGTCATCTTCTATGAAAGCACTACCCGTGTAAAAGCTTTGTAGAAACCGGCGCGATTGCAGTAAGCAAAGCGTTTGCAGAAAGATTGACGGATTCTGCGGAGGGGTATCTTGCTCCGGTGTCAATCAAGGAGAGTCCATGGACTTTGTGGTCATTGCGATTGCCGTAGCGTTCTTCGCCTTGTCGTGGGTTTTTGTTCATCTCTTGGATCGCTTGTAGAGAGCGGAGAGCGCCATGCTGGTTATTGCGGCCATCATCGCCGGTCTTCTACTCTGCTATCTCTTCTACGCACTGCTCAAGCCGGACAGGCTGGGCTGACGTGCTTCTTGGCGCACCGACATCTGGGCCGGCGGGTCTCCGCCGGGACGGCAAGAGACCATGACCCCTCAAGGATGGCTGCAGATCCTGGTCCTGCTCTTGGCGGTGGCGCTGCTCACGAAACCGATGGGCGCGTATATGGCCAGGGTGTTCGAAGGGAAGCCCGTTTGGATCGACCGGGCCCTCGGGCCCGTTGAGCGCTTTCTCTACCGCGTTTCCGGCATCGATCCGGATCGGGAAATGGGCTGGAAGAAATATGCGCTTTGCATGCTTGCCTTTAATTTCGCTGGGTTCCTGCTTCTCTACCTCATCCAACGGATCCAGGGGGTTTTCCCTTCCGGCCCTTCGGGCCTGAGCGCGGTGCGTCCTGACCTCGCCTTCAACACAGCGGTCAGCTTCGTGACCAACACGAACTGGCAGGCGTACGGCGGCGAGACCACCATGAAGTACGTCACTCAGATGATCGGCATGGGAGTGCAGAACTTCCTTTCCGCGGCCACGGGCATAGCCGTAGCCATCGCGCTCATCCGGGGCTTCGGCCGCAAGACAACCGGCAAGCTGGGCAACTTCTGGGTGGACATGACTCGGGCCACTCTTTATATCCTTCTGCCTATATCCATCGTGGTTGCCATCCTGCTTCTCTCTCAGGGAGTCGTGCAGACTTTTCACGACACGCAGAGCGCGAATCTCGTCCAAGCGACGACCAACGCGAACGGGGCGACCGTGACAAGTCAAAGTCTTTCGGTTGGTCCCGCGGCATCACAGATCGCAATCAAACAAGTCGGAACAAATGGTGGCGGCTTCTTCAATGCGAACTCTTCGCACCCCTTCGAGAACCCCACACCGTTCTCCAACTTCATTGAGATATTCGCCATCCTGATAATCCCGGCAGGCCTCACCTACACCTTCGGGCGCATGGTGCGGAGCACCCGCCAAGGGTGGACCATCTTCGTAGTCATGATGATTATTCTCGTAGGGATGATCGTGGCCGCGTACGCCTTCGAGGCCCGAGGTGTGCCTCAGGAAGCTGCCGCGGGAGCCAACATTCAAGCGGTCACGTCGGGGGTGACCGCTCAACCCGGTGGCAACATGGAGGGCAAGGAAACTCGGTTCGGCATTGGGCTGTCCGCAGAGTGGGCGGTCGTCACCACCGGAACCTCCTGCGGCGCCGTCAACTCTATGCACGACTCCTACACCCCGCTGGGAGGCATGATCCCGCTAACCATGATCCACTTGGGGGAGGTGGTGTTCGGCGGCGTGGGATCCGGTCTTTACGGGATCCTTGTCTTTGCGGTCATTGCCGTCTTCATTGCCGGTCTAATGGTTGGGCGAACGCCCGAGTACTTGGGCAAGAAGATCGAGATGTACGAGATGAAGATGGCTTCGCTGATCATCCTCATCCCGGTGGTGGAGATCTTGTTCGGCACGGCTGTCGCTCTCTCCACCAAGACGGGAACCTCGTCGATCCCAAATCCGGGGCCGCACGGCCTGACCGAAGTGCTGTACGCCTTTAGTTCAGGTAGTGGCAACAACGGCAGTGCCTTCGCCGGGCTCAACGCCAACACCACCTTCTACAACATCGGACTCGGCCTGATCATGCTGATCGGGCGCTATTGGATGATGCTGCCGACTCTGGCCATTGCCGGATCGCTTGCCAAGAAAAAGCTCGTTCCGGTAACCGCCGGAACACTTCACACTGATGGCCCCCTATTCGTGGGGGTTCTGATAGCCGTGATCATCATTGTGGCCGCGTTGAGCTTCTTCCCGGCCCTCGCCCTGGGTCCCATCGTTGAGCAACTCATGATGTGATGACGAATGAGCCAAGATAGAGACATCAGACCGGGTGTGGACCAGCCGTACGACGAGACGACGCCGATTCTCAGCGAAGCCGCGCACCAGCATCCGCGCGGCGGGAAGCGCGTGTCCACCGACAGGCGTCTGATACTCGAGGCTGTCGTCAATTCGTTCACGAAACTGAATCCCCGGACGCAGATAAGAAACCCGGTCATGTTTGTGGTGTGGGTCGGCGCGCTTCTCACTCTGGTGCTTTTCTTCGAGTCAGTCGCCGGTCTCAAGGAAGGCCCGACGGGTTTCACCCTTGCCATCTCGCTGCTCCTATGGTTCACGGTGGTGTTCGCGAACTTCGCAGAAGCCCTGGCGGAGGGACGAGGGCGGGCGCAGGCGGAATCACTTCGCAAGGCCCGGCAAGAGGTGATCGCCCACAAACTGTCGGCGCCGAAACGGGAAGCTCCCAGCGAGGAGACAGCCTCTGTGCTTCTGCGGCGCGGGGACGTGGTCTTGGTCGAAGCCGGCGAACTGATCCCGGCCGACGGGGACGTGATCGCTGGGGCAGCCTCGGTCGATGAGAGTGCCATCACCGGTGAGAGCGCCCCGGTTATCCGTGAGAGCGGTGGCGACCGCAGTGCCGTCACCGGGGGCACTCGAGTTCTCTCGGATTGGCTGATCGTTCGGGTGAGCACCGACCCGGGCGACACCTTCCTCGACAGGATGATCGCAATGGTTGAGGGTGCCAAACGTCAGAAGACCCCAAACGAGATAGCCCTGAACATTTTGCTCGCCAGCCTCACCATCATCTTCCTTGTTGTCGTCATCGCCCTGCAACCCATGTCGACGTTCAGTGTGCAGATTGCCGGGAAGGGAGAGGTGGTGTCCATCGCCGTCCTCGCGGCTTTGCTCGTCTGCCTAGCGCCGACAACTATCGGGGCGCTTCTGTCAGCCATCGGCATTGCAGGGGATGAACAGGCTGAGCCAGGCCAACGTCGTCGCCATGTCGGGACGAGCGGTGGAAGCGGCAGGCGATGTGGACGTACTTCTGCTCGACAAAACCGGGACCATTACCCTTGGCAACCGGCAGGCTTCGGAGTTCATTCCTGCTCTGGGCGTGGATGTCGCCGAGCTAGCCGATGCGGCCCAGCTCGCTTCGCTCGCGGACGAGACGCCCGAGGGCCGCAGCATCGTGGTGCTGGCGAAGAAGCAGTATGGGCTTCGCGGCCGCGAGATACACGAGCTCAAAGCCACGTTTGTACCATTTGCGGCGCAGACCCGCATGAGCGGCGCCGATATGGACGGGCGGAAAATCCGCAAAGGCGCAGCCGATGCAGTGGAAGCCTTCGTGAAAGAACGGGGCGGCACTCTTCCCCCCGACGTGCAAGCGACGGTCCGGAATATAGCCAAGCAGGGCGGGACTCCGCTGGTTGTCGCGGATGGAGGCCGCACCCTGGGTGTGATCTTCCTCAAGGACATCATCAAGGGCGGGATACGTGAGCGGTTCCAAGACCTGCGAAGAATGGGCATCCGCACTGTCATGATTACCGGCGACAACCCCGTCACTGCTGCCTCAATTGCCGCCGAGGCTGGCGTAGATGACTTCCTGGCAGAGGCAACGCCGGAAGCCAAACTAAGCCTCATCCGCAGCTACCAGGGAGAAGGCCGCCTGGTGGCAATGACCGGTGACGGCACCAACGATGCCCCTGCCCTCGCTCAAGCCGATGTCGCAGTTGCCATGAACACAGGCACGCAGGCCGCTAAGGAGGCCGGCAACATGGTAGACCTCGACTCGAACCCGACCAAGCTTCTAGAGATCGTCCATATCGGCAAGCAGACCCTCATGACCCGCGGCTCGCTGACCACGTTCAGCATTGCGAACGATATCGCCAAGTACTTCGCCAACTCCCG
>JAMDEO010000190.1:0-1881 GCA_023483915.1 Actinomycetota bacterium | reverse complement strand
CTACCCACAGCTCACCACACGCAACGTCATGGCGTTGCACTCACCCAGCAGCGCGATCCTCTCGGCAGTAATCTTCAATGCGATCATCATCATCCTATTGATCCCGTTGGCGCTCCGCGGAGTGCGATACCGGCCCCTTCCCGCCAGCCAGCTTCTCCGAAACAACCTGCTCATCTACGGCCTGGGCGGCCTCGTGGTGCCGTTTGGAGGCATTAAAGTGATCGACCTGTTCCTTGCCGCGATCCACGTTGTGTAGAAGCGAGACCTGCATGGAAGCACGAACAGAAACTCCGATAGACATGCCCGTCGAGGAGCGGGGATCCACCAGCAGCCGTATCGGACGGTCTGTCAGGCAGAGTCTGGTGATACTCATCGGGTTTCTCGTGGTGTGCGGATTCATCTATCCCTTGTTTATCTTTGGGATCGGGCAAGCCTTGTTCAACCACAAAGCGGAGGGGAGCCTCATCGTTCAGAACGGACGACTGGCGGGTTCCTCGCTCATCGGGCAGCCGTTCACAGATCCCAAGTATTTCTGGCCGCGGCCCTCTGCGACGGTCGGTGTCCCGTACAACGGGGCAGCTTCGGGCGGATCAAACTTGGGTCCGACAAACCCGGATCTGCTAAACGCAATAAGGGACCGCATCTCCGCGTTGCGCGTGGCCGATCCTGAGGCGGTGGGTCCGATTCCCGTCGATCTCGTGACCGCCTCTGCCAGCGGCCTTGATCCCGACATTAGCCCCGCTGCCGCGGAATACCAGGTGAGTCGGGTCGCCAAGGCCCGTGGGCTCGACTCCGCCACCGTCAGGAGCTTGGTAGCAAAGTACACTAGAGGTAGGCAATTGGGGTTCCTGGGAGAACCACGAGTAAACGTCCTCGAGCTGAACTTGGCTTTGGACGCACTCGGCAAGTAGAAAGTAGATCCGCCGCTCACGCGCGGATCCGGGGGCCGGGCGCTCAGCCCAGAAGCGGGGGCTGCATGGAAGAGCCGCAACGTCCCGATCCTGAGAAACTCCTGGAACAGCTCCGGGAGGAACAAAGACGCTCCAATCGGGGTAGACTCAAGATCTTTTTTGGCTATGTCGCGGGTGTCGGCAAGACCTACGCTATGCTGGAGGCCGCTCAGCACCAGGCGGCAGCGGGGGTCGATATCGTCGTGGGCTACGTGGAGACCCACGGCCGAGCGGAAACCGACGTCCTGCTAGAGGGCCTGGAACAGCTGCCCGCCCTCGAGATCGACTACCGCGGGATCAAGCTGAGGGAGTTCAACCTTGATGCCGCTCTTGCTCGGCATCCAGCAATCGTCCTCGTGGACGAGCTCGCCCATACCAATGCGCCCGGGCTGCGTCACGCCAAGCGTTGGCAGGACGTCGAGGAGTTGCTTGCGGCAGGGATTGGTGTCTACAGCACGCTCAATGTGCAACATTTGGAGAGTCTCAACGACGTCGTCCGGGAAGTCACTGGGATACAGGTAAGAGAGACTGTTCCGGACAGCATCTTCGATGAGGCAGACTCTGTCGGAGTGGTCGACCTTCCGCCGGGTGAGCTTCTGGAGCGCCTGAAACAGGGCAAGGTCTACATGCCTGCGCAGGCGGCGCGCGCAATGCAGAGCTTCTTCAAAGGTCCCAACTTGGGGGCGCTTCGCGAGATCACCCTGCGCCGCACGGCCGACCGGACCCACGTGCATCTCGAGACCGCTCGCTTGACCTCCGGCGCCCGGCAAGACCCGTGGCGGATCTCGGAGACCCTGTTGGTCTGTATCGGGCCGAGCCCCACTTCGGCGAAGGTCATTAGGGTTTCGAGAAGGATGGCCACCTCCATCAGTGCCCGCTGGATAGCAGCGAGCGTGGAGACCACCCGCACCCGATTCAAGGCGTGTCATGC
>JAMDEO010000219.1:8812-13051 GCA_023483915.1 Actinomycetota bacterium | reverse complement strand
TAGTATAAGGTCACGATGTTCAACGCGGTGCCCACCGCCTTCAATCAGCTGCTGAATCTCCCGAATGTGAGCGACTTCGACCTCAGCAGCTTGCGCGTAGTTATGTCCGGCAGCGCCCCCCTTCTTGCCTCGACCTTCCTCCAGTTCAAAGAGCTGACTGGACTGGAGATCGTGAACGGCATCGGCTCTTCTGAGTCCATCGGGACGCAACTGGCGGCGTATCTGTCCGGATACGAGCCTGGGGCGACCGGCTGGCCGGTCCCCGGTGTGCAAGCGAAGATCATAGACGACGAGGGCAATGAATGCCCACCCAAGGTTACCGGACGCCTGGCTATCAAAGCCTGCTATGGGACCATGTACTGGCGCGACCCGGAGCGCCAGAAGAAGGCCGTTATCGACGGTTGGAGCCTGTCGGGAGACTATGCCTATAAGGATGAGGACGGGCTCTACTGGCACGTCTCCCGTATCGACGACATCATCAAAAGCCGTGGCTACCGGGTGTCCCCCGGAGAGGTCGAAGATGCCCTCATGGAGCATGAGGCAGTCTTCGAGGCCTCTGTCATCGGCGTCCCCGATCCGGAGCAGGGCCAGCGTGTGAAGGCCTTCATCATCCCGAATGCGGGCGTTTCCGGTTCTCCGGAGCTCGTTGAGGAGCTCAGAGCCTTCGTCAAGAGAAGGGTGGCCCCGTATATGGCTCCCAGTGAGATGGAATTCGTGGATTCGCTACCCCGAACAGAGACGGGCAAGGTTCGCCGGATAGAGCTTCGCGAGCTCGAAGCGAAGCGGGCTGAAGAGCGCCAACGGGTGGGGCAGGAGTGGCGGTGAACGTCCCCGCGTTTGAGTATCTACCCGCGACCAGTCTTGCTGAAGCTTGCGCTCTCCTCGCGGCCCATGCGCCCGGCGCACGGGTGATCGCGGGAGGGACGGATCTACTGGTGAAGATGAAGCACCGCCGGCTGGTGCCGCCGTATCTCGTCGACCTCAAAGACGTCCCCGGGCTGGATCACATCCGACATGACACAGGGGACGGACTGCGCATCGGGCCGCTGGCGACCATCGAGTCGGTCAAGCAGTCCGTGGATGTCCGCAAGAGATATCCGATGCTGCACCAGGCCGCCGCCTGCATGGCCACGGTGCCCATTCGCAACCGGGCCACCGTGGTTGGCAATATCTGCAACGGTTCTCCTTCCGCTGAGATGGCGCCTGCGCTTATCGCTTTAGGCGCCACCGCCGAGATTGTGGGGGTCGACGGCGCCCGCTCGGCGCTCGTCGAGGACTTCTTCGTCGGACCTGGGTGCACGATTCTGCGACCCGACGAGATCGTCGCGGAACTGCGGGTGCCGGAGCCGTCCGCGGGCAGCGGCGGGATCTATGAGAAGTACAGTCTTAGACGGATGGACGTCGCCCTGGCGGGAGCGGCGGCCTTAGTCGTTCCCGATGGCGAGACCTGCGGCGACATCAGAGTGGTGTTGAGCGCCGTTGCGCCTACGCCTATTCGGGCAACGGCCGCGGAGCGCGTGCTCCGAGGACAGGTGCCTACCGAAGCCCTGCTTGCGCAGGCGGCCGCGGAGGCTGCCGCGCAGTCGCGGCCCATATCGGACATCCGGGGGAGCGCGGAGATGCGTGTGAAGAAGGTCGAGGAGTTGAGCGGCCGGGCGATCCGCGGGGCGCTCAAAGCCGCGCGGCTGGAGGTGACGCGATGACCCTGCGGCTGGGGGTGGCGCGATGACTCCGTGGCTGGAGGTGGCGCGATGACCCTGCGGCCAATCTCGCTGAGGATCAACGGCGCAGAATATCAGTTCGAGGTCGAACCCCAGGAGACTTTGGTGCAGCTCCTGCGGGAGCGGCTCCGCCTCATGCGCACAAAGGAAGGCTGCGGGGTGGGCGAGTGCGGCTCCTGCACCGTCATCATGGATAAGAGGGCTGTGGCCTCCTGCCTTGTCCTAGCGGTCGACACCGACGGCTCCGAGATCGTGACGACCGAGGGTATGTGCAGCGATACCGAGCTCCAGCCTATGCAGGAGGTCTTCGTCGATCACCTGGCAATGCAGGTCAGGGTCGGCGTCTCCACGCTTAGCGCCCGCCAGGAATACCTGACCTTCTGCCATCTCTGCTGCGGTCACTGCGCGGTCAAGGTGACCGTCGCCGACAACGTGATCGTTGACATGACGCCCGATTTCGAGAGTGGCCTTTCTAACGAGCAATGCGTATTCAAGAAAGGAAGGCTCTCTATCCCTGAGATCCACCTTCATCCGGATCGTCTCCTTTACCCGCTCAAGCGAGCCGGGGCCAAGGGCGAGGGCAGATGGGAGCGGATCTCCTGGGATGAGGCGCTGGACACAATCGCGGACAAACTGAAGACCATCAGAGAGGAGCTGGGGCCCGAGTATGTGGTCTTCGGTCTGGGGGAGCCGCATGGCCTCGAGTTCGCCTTCGCCCAGCGCTTTGCTTCCGTGTACGGCAGTCCGAACGTGACTACACCCGGTTGGTTCTGCGGTGTGCCCTTCCAGACGGCCAACGCCTTCACCTTCGGCCAGGGTGCCGTGCCCGACGAGGAGCACATCCCCGAGCTCCTGGTGCTCTGGGGAATCAATCCCAACCACACGTCTGGCGGGATTCGGCGGCAGACCGTTAGCAACATCGTGGAAAGCGGCACCAAGATCGTCGTCATCGATCCGCGCAAGATCGATATGGCCGGGGTTGCCGACTTGTGGATAAGGCCGCGGCCCGGTACGGATGGGGCGCTTGCCATGGGTTTGCTCAAGGTCCTGGTCGAAGAAGAGCTCTACGACGAGGGTTTCGTGCGGGACTGGACGATCGGGTTTGATGACCTCAAGGCCGAGCTGGCTACCTTCACGCTGACAGACGTAGCTGAGGCGACGTGGGTGCCCGAGGAGCAGATCGTCGAGCTCGCCCGGATGATCGGCAAGAACAAGCCCACCTGCCTGCAGTGGGGCAACGGCATCGACCAGGGTGTGCACCCTTTTCAGACCCACCGGGCCATCTCCATCCTGGCGGCGATCAGCGGCAATCTCAACACGCCGGGCGGCATCGTCCTGCCCGACGCGGAGCATAACTATGTGCGCCCCGGCAAGTTCTACATGCTCAGCAAGCGGGCGCCGGTAGCCGGCAAGACCATCGGCAAAGAGTACCCAATGACCATCAAGTCGACTTCGGTACCGTCTTGGTTGCTCACCCGTGCCATCCTCGACGAAAAGCCCTACATGCCGCGGATGGCGATCTTCATGCTGACCAACCCCGCAACCAGCTTCATCAACAGCAAGGAAACACTGCGAGGCCCTCATGAAGCTGGAATTCTCGGTCGTCCTCGATCTATTCATGACTCCGACCGCCACCCTTGCGGACATAGTCTTGCCGGCGGCATTCGGGATGGAGCACGACGAGGTGGGCTATTGGCCGGGCTGGTACAACGAGGTGCGCGCGCATCCAAAGGTGGTCGATCCCCCGGGTGAAGCCCGTCCCGATACTTGGGTTTTCAACGAACTGGCCAAACGGCTGGGAATGCCGGACTTTTGGGAAGAAGACCACGAGGCCCTGGATGCTTGGATCGCGCCCAGCGGCCTCACCTTCGAAGACCTCAAAGACAGGCGTACCCTGCTCCCCAAGAAGAATTACGGTAACGCCAACCTGCGTACGCCTTCCGGAAAGGTAGAGATCGTTGCCGAGCCGCTCGCGGACCTCGGCCTCGAGATCTTGCCGCGGTGGAAGGAGCTTGGCGAGGCCATCCCCGAGATTCCCGAAGACTACCCCCTCGTGTTCACGAACTCCAAGTCGGAGATCTTCATCGGAACGAGCTACAAGGGCGTTCCTGCTCTTCGGACCATGCGCCCCGAGCCCATGGTGCAGATGAACCCGGCCACGGCACGTGATTTGGGGTTGAAGGATGGCGACGAAGTGTACATCGAGACGAAGACGGGGCGGGCCAAACAGAGATTGGTCTTCGACCCGGACATGGATCCCCGCGTGGTATTCGTTGACTTCGGCTGGTGGTTCCCCGAGGATCCCACAGGTTCTCTTGGTTGGGACACCGCTAATATCAACATGATGACAAGTGCCGAAGAGCCCATAGATCCTGCGGTGGGGGTGATGGTTCTCCGAGGCGTTCCCTGTCGGGTCTACAAGGCAGAGCCGGGGTTGGCCGAAGGGGGCGCGGGAGATCGGGTGGGATGCGAATGGTGACGATGTATGCCAAATGGGTGGGTATCGATTTCGGCCAGA
>JAMDEO010000219.1:0-8802 GCA_023483915.1 Actinomycetota bacterium | reverse complement strand
ACCCTGATGGATTCCTCGCCGGAACGTACCTACTGGATGATCGGCGACACCAGCAAGGAGTTGGGCGAGCCTGAACTGGTCGAGGAGCGCTGCCGGCGTTGGCGCCGGATGAAAGAGAAGTACGGCTCGTATCCGGTCATCAAAGAGAAGGCGCGGCCCGAGACGATGAGCTACGTCTTCGATGATCGCCCCGGCGTGGCGGAGATCTTCTCGCGCATCGAGCAGAAGTACCTCAAGGTCGCCGACGGGGCGATCGAGGCCATCAAGTCCCTTCGCGAACAAGGCATCGAGGTTTCGATAGTAGCGGAGCTCAAGCGCACCCTGGGACCGATCGGCACAGACATGGTCAGTAGATTCCTGATGAAGCAGGGAGTGATCGAGTTCTTCGATGAATTGATCAGTCCTCAGGGCAAGATCAATCTGCGCACCGGCGAGGCCGACCTGCGCTACAAGGGATTTTCGAAAGAAGAGGGAGATCTATACGACGTGTTGGCCGATGACCTGCAATCTCGGGGCATAGAGTCCAAGGACGCCATCATGGTGGGGGACAAGGAGTGGTCGGACATCACCCCCGCACAGAAACGCGGCTTCCAGGCGATTCATTACTCCGGCTATATCTATCACGCGCCTTCAAACGCGACCTGCGAGATCAGGCATCTGTCCGAGCTCAAGAACATCATCAAACCGACGAGGTGAGTAGATGAGCCAACCATTGCGGCTGGTCGTTGAATACGATGATGGTTCGACCCGGAAAGTGGACTATGCGGACGTGGACGGCGAAACGCGGTTCCGCCTTGCACAGCTCGGTCTGACTCCGGCAGCCGCGCATGTGCCCACTTCGAGCCACTACCTGGTGATGAGGTGGCGAGACGGCTGGCAAGAGGTGGTCGCGATCGACAAGGAATCGGTCGAACTGCTCCGCTACTACGTTATCGAGAGGATCGAGGACCGCGGGAGACTGTCGCTGGAAACGGGCGACGAGTACCCCCAGCTGTTCATCATCGAGCGCACTCCACGCGATCTGACCGACATAACCATCGTCGGCTCAGACGGGGCCAAGTCGTACTCCCTGGATCAGTCCGTGGACCGTTGGGAGGGGATCTTCGAGGCCGGCGGCAAACGCGAGCATGTCAAGTTCGACAAGACAAGCGAGAAGTATCCCCAAAAGGTGAGCGACGGCTCTCCGGCGGTGCGTTTGATACTTGATGCTCTCAACAAGCAATTGCAGGAAACGGGAATATCGGCCGAATCCCTCCTGGCGCGGGACGAGGCCAGCCGGGTGGCCGACTACAAGGCGCTGGCTGCAGGTCTGAACCTGCGCGCCAGCCGGCACCAGGAAGACGTGTACGGTTTTGTGGAAGCCATGTTGACCACGCTCGCGGGAGAGGCAAGATGAAGGATCTAAGGGAATGGATTGCAGCTTGTGAGAGCGAGGGTGAGCTAAAGCGCGTCAAACCCGAGGTCGACTGGGAGCTCGAAATAGGCCATATAGCGACCTTGAATGAGAGGGCCGGAGGGCCGGCTTTGCTCTTCGAGAAGGTCAAGGGTTACGACATCCCTGTCCTGGCGAGCACCCTCTCCACGGCTAAGAGACTGGCCATCACCTGTGGCCGCCCAACAAGCTACACCATCTGCGATCTGGCCCGAGAATGGAAGGATGTCATCCGCCAGAACAAACTCGTCCCGCCGGTTGAGATTCGCGGGGAGATCCCGGTCATGTACGACGTGATCGAGGGCGACAAGGTCAACGTCTACGACATCCCGTCGCCCCGCCTGTACCCGCAGGATGGGGGCCGCTACCTGGCTCTTGCCTGCAACTTCATCACTCGGGACCCGGAGACAGGCTGGGTCAACCTCGGTACATATCGCGGCATGGTTATGGACGAGAAAGCCGTCGGCGCCAACATGATGGGTAAGGCCAAACATGGACGCATCCACATCGACAAGACCTTGAAGACAGGCACGAAAATGTCGGCGGCGCTCTACTGCGGCTGCGACATGTCCCATTTGGTGGTGGGCTCCACCATGGTCCCGGCCCAGCAGGACGAGTACTCGGTCATTGGGGCGATGATAGGCGAGCCGGTGGAGGTCTTCACCAGCGATCTTACCGGGCTGCCACTTCCGGCCCATGCGGAGTTCATTCTCGAGGGCGAGATCGATCTCGATCCGGCCAGCTTCCGCCCGGAAGGTCCTCTCGGTGAGTATGTGGGCTACTACGGGGCGAGCGGTGAGGGTACCAGGCCTTGGCTCAACGTAAAGAGGATCTACCGGCGCAAAGATCCCATTTTTGTGATCAGCACGGTCGGTCGGCCGGTCGGCGACGCTCACATGATCAACTCGATCGGGCGCACAGCCTATCTGTGGGCAGACCTGGAGACGATGAAGGTCCCCGGCATCCAGTCCGTCTACTGCCCTCCGGAGGCCGCCGGCAGATTCTGGGCGATCGTTTCGGCCAAGATCACGCACCCGGCCGGCGCCGAGCGGGTTGCCGAGGCGGTGTCCTGCAGCCCCACGGGCCATTTCGGCATGAAGGGCATCATCGTCGTAGATGCGGACGTTCCCGCCGATGACATGGCCGGCGTGTGGTGGTCGCTGGCCTGCCGGTATGACCCAGGCAACGACACCCAGATCATCAACAAGATGCGGCCCACCCCGTTTGACCCTGCTCTGCCGGCTGGTGCCAAGGCCGTGGGCTCCAAGATCCTCATCGATGCCACGACTCCGGTCGAGTGGGAAAAGAAGCCTCGGTTGGTCGAATTAGACGAGACGACCACCAAGACCGTGCTTGAGAGGTGGCTGGACTATGGATTCGACGAGCCCTACAGGCTCTCGGGGCAGGCCCTTCCCAAGTGAGCCGGCGAAGGGGCTGGATCTCCTTGATTGACGCAAACTGGAGGCAATCGAACAAGGGAGGTCTGATTGGAGGACGTTGGTGAGGTTGGACCGTTAGTCATCGCTGATGAGAAGCATTGCCAGATCGTCATCGGATTCATGAGGGGGATACATGCCAACTGAAGACAACGAGCATTCGAACGATTCAGGCCTTTCGTTCAGCAAGGATGTTAGCCGTCGAGAATTCCTGAAGATCGCGGGGATAGCAGGCGCGGCTGTTGGTCTGAGCGGGGGTCTGGGCGGCGCCCTCGCGGCCTGCGGCGGCACCGAAGAGACTTCCACAACGGCAACGAGCGCCGCACAGGCAACGACCACTACCGCTGCCCAAGGCACGACGACATCGGCCAGTGCCGGCGTGGAAACGGGCCGGGAGATAAAGGTGGGCTTCGTCGATCCCATCACCGGCCCAATCGCCTTGTTCGGGGTTCCGGGCAAGTGGTGTGTCGAACGCTGGTCCGAGGCTGTGAAGGATGGGCTGGTTTGCGGTGATGGCCAGAACCACCCGGTAAGCATCCAGCTCCAGGATAGCCAGTCCGACACCAACCGCGCGGCCCAGGTGGCCGGTGACCTCATCACAAATGGGAATGTCGATTTCATGATGGCCTGCGCTTCGCCGGACACCGTCAACCCTGTGGCCGATCAGAGCGAGGCCCTCGGATGCCCCTGCTTGAGCGTCGATGCTCCAATGGAGCCCTACTATTTCGGCCGGGGCGGAACACCCGACAAGCCCTTCAAGTGGACCTGGCATCTGTTCTGGGGCCTAACCGAGATGGAGAGGGTCTACTGGGATACTTGGAACGGGACGCCCACCAACAAGAAGATCGCCATCATGTTCCCCAACGACGTGGACGGGAACGCATACCGCGACTATTTCACTCCGGAAAAATGCGCGGCAAACGGCTTCACAACCGTCGATCCGGGGCCGTTCCAGCCTATGACTGAAGACTTCACCACCCAGATAGCTCAGTTCAAGAAGGAAGGGTGCGAGGTGCTTTCGGCGGTGTTCCTCCCGCCGGAGATGGCCAACTTCCGCAAACAATCCCTGCAGCAAGGTTTCAACCCTAAGATCTTCCAGGCGGTCAAGGCTTCGTTGTTCCCCACCGGAATCGAAGCCATGGGTCAGTCCGGCAACGACATCGTCGGCCCCTGCTGGTTCCACCCCACCTATCCGTACAAGTCCTCGTTGACCGGCGAAACTGCTGCTCAGTTGTGTGAAGATTTCGAGACCCGCACCAAGCAGCAGTGGACCCAGCCGATCATGCATTACGCCGCCTTCGAATGGGTGGCCGACGTCCTGAAACGGACCACCAACATCGACGACAAAGAGGAGATTCTCAAGCGGGTGCAAGAAACCAAGGCCGACTTCATCTGCGGCCCGGTTGATTTCACGGTTCCAGTTGCACCCGGTTTTGGCTCCAAGCGCCAGGTTCCCAACGTCTATGTCACCCCGCTTTGGGCAGGTCAGTGGCAGCTCGATCCCGGGGGCAAGTGGATGTACAAGCTTGTGGTTGTCGCGAATTCGGCTGCGCCGGACCTAAAGGTCGAGGGTCCGCTGGAGCCCATCGCGGCTTCCTGATCAGGCTTTTAGTTGTATCGTGGATTAGTTGTCGGTGCGGACGGACTGGTCCAAGCCGGGCAGCCGCGGCGCGGATGAATACGCGCCGCGGCGCCCGTCCTCTTGGCGCTCGGTCATCAACGTCATAGGAGATCGGAGTGAACGGGGAAAGAGAGATGCAGGCGGACGTCGTAGTCATCGGGTGCGGGGCTTCGGGCCTATGCGCGGCCCTGACCCTCAGTTTCGGCGGTGCGTCGGTCCTTATGGTCGAGCAGGAGCCGGAGCCGGGGGGCATGACGAATTACGCGGAAGGCATGTTCGCGGTGGGGAGCCGGATGCAGAAGAAGGCCAAGGTTGGGCTAACTGTTGAGGAAGCCTTCAATATCCACATGGAAGAGACTCACTGGCTCGCCAATCCCCGACTCGTGCGTACATTCATGGATAAGACCGCGGACACCATCGACTGGCTGGAGGCACAGGGGGCCAGGTTCAGCGGCCTCTTCACCATCTCTCCCCTCACTCAACGGGTATGGCACCAGATGGTTGGCTTCGGTAAAGAAGGCCTCATTGAACCGCTTTTCGCCAAGGCTCAGAAGCAAAAGAACATTGAGATTCTCTTTGAGACCGAAGTGAAGAGCTTGCTGATGGAAGACGGGCGGGCGGTCGGGGTGGTCGCCAAAGGGAAGAATGGCCAGGCCATCCAGGCCAAGGCGAAGGTGGTGATCATCGCATCCGGCGGGTATCAGGACAACCAGGAGTGGGTCGACAAGTACTGTAAGTCGGGGTTCACCCGTCCGGTCGTCCCGGCGAGGCAAGTCGGCTCGGGCGCCAGTATGGCTTGGCAAGTGGGCGCCGAGCCCTACGACATGGGCGTAATGCAGACCATCGTGCTCGTTCCTGAAGAGGAGCTCACCTCTCAACTTCTGACAGCCGGTTTCCAGCCCAGGCTATGGGTAAACAAGCTTGGGGAGAGATTCTGCAACGAAGCCATCTGCTGGAAGTTCCCCATGGCCGGCAATGCCTTGGCCCGTCAGCCGGGAGCGACTGCCTGGTGCATCTTCGACGACGACACCAAGCTTCAGATGAAGAAGGAGGGGGTCTCCTACGTTTTGGGGGAGTTCTACGACATTCTCAAGAATCTCCCCGATCTGGATGAAGAGCTCGCGCGCGGTGAAGAGGCGGGCAAGGTATTCAGGAATGCGACGCTCGAAGGATTGGCCGCGGCCATAGGCGTCAACCAAGCCACCCTGTCGGAGACTGTGGCGGAGTACAACGGGTGTTGTGACAAGAACTACGATCCCATCTTTGCCAAAGACCGGGTTTACCTGCAACCCATCAAGAAGGCCCCATTCTACGCGGTTAAGCTCGGGTTGGCTGCCTTCATGACCAACGGTGGGATCAGGATCAACCACAAGACCCAGGTCCTCAAAGAAGACCGTAGTCCGATTCCTGGTCTGTACGCAATAGGGTGTTGCGCCGGCGGAATCCTTGGGGATACCTACGAAGTTTCCACCACGGGCGGCTCCCTCAGTTTCGCCGTCAACACTGGAAGGATAGCCGGAGAAAGCGTGCTCGAGGATCTAGGGAAGTAGCTCTGACGCCACGCGCCCGCCCCGGAGACGGCGGCACGAGGAGGTGAACCGGATGGATGACGTCATGAGGGAATTCGCACAGTTGGCCACAGACCGGCCGGCTGAGCTTCGCAAACGAAAAGCCGATGGCAAGAAAGTCGTCCCCTACATCGGTCAGTTCGTCCCGGAGGAGTTACTCCATGCCGCCGGAGTCGAGCCGTATCTCATTTGCCGCGGCGGGGAACCGGAGCCTCCGGAGGCGGTACTGGACGACATGCTCAGGTTCTTGAACCCGCTGGCGCGCTCGATGGCCGGTTTCTACCTCATGGGTCTGGATCCCGTGATGCCACTAGCCGATCTCATCGTGGCCAGCCAGCCCGAGTGCCACGTCCAAAGGATGGCGGAATACTTGGAGTTGCAGGGGCTGCCGCTGTTCAAAGTTGGAGTGCCTCAGAACTGGGACAAAGCCTACGCGGGCGAGTACTACTTCCGCGAGTTGGAGCAGTTGAAGGCCAAGCTGGAGGACCTCACCTGCGCTCTCGTCAGTGATGACAGCGTGCGCGAGTACATTGGCTACGACAACGAGATCAATGCTCTTCTCCGCAGAATCGATGCTCTGCGGAAGACGGACTCACCGCCGTTGGGAGGTTATGACTTTATCCACCTGAACCACTACTCGTTCTTCGTCGATCCACGAGTGGCCATCGAGAAACTCACGGCGATCGCCGTGCGACTGGAAGCCGGCCAAGGCAAGTTCGTCGCGGACTGCCCGCGCATTCTGCTGGCAGGGCACGCGGTTGCCGTCGGGGACTACTTGGTTGTGAAGAATCTGGAGGATGCCGGCGCCCTCATCGCCACGGAGATGATGGACGAGGGGCTCCGCTGGTACCGGTGGGACACCGAGATGGATGGAGACCCCTTGCGAAACCTGTGGCGGGCCAAATACCTGGACAAGGTGCCGGTCAACATCTTCCAACCCGCTTGGCGCCACCGTTTCGAGCACATGAAGGCCCTCATTGCTGGCTACCGAATCGACGGCGTGGTTTGGTACCAGCTTGCGTACGACGAGATCTACGACATGGAGTGCACCGTCATCACCAAGTGGCTACGCGATTTGAAGGTGCCTCTTCTCAAACTGGAAACCTCGTACGAGTACTCCCGCGAGGCCACAGGTCCACTGAATACCAAGGTAGAGAGTTTCGTCGAGAGTCTGCGGGGAGGTAAGTAGCCATGGCCGGCACCGCATATGAAGAGTTCCTCGAGCTGGGGGAATACCATGGCAGAGAGCGCCGAGAGGTCCTTCCCCAATGGATCGAGGCTGCCACCCGGATTGGGCTCAACGAGCGGGACATGGAGTACGCCGTCAAAGAATTCATCCCCGAGATGTGGGACCTCCAGTATCTCGGCGTTCGCAAGATGATCGGGGCTATGACGCGGGAAGCCATCGATCACACGCAGCTCAAAGAGCAGAGGAAGCGCGGCGTCAAGCTTGTCTACGGGATCATCCCGGCCATTCTCACGCCATATCAGGCTGTCAAGAAGGCCGGCGGCGACAAGGTGTTCGTCAGCTTTCCCGACATGTGCCTGATGAATTTCCTGCAGCCCCTCTTCCACAAGGGGGCTCCGCTCTTCGAGCTGGCGGAACAATCCGGCCTCACCTATGGCTGCCGCCACTGCGCCCTCAACAAGCTGCGCATCGGGCTGCGATTGAAGGATGTTGTCCCTGCTCCCGACATCCAGTGGTCCTTCGGCCTGGTCTGCGACGAGGCGACGAAGGTCGACGAGTACATCAACTGTATCTTCGACGACAAGTGGTTTGCCGTCATCACCCGTCTCCCCCATGACACCTGCATGGCCGAAGTGGACGATGAGATACCCGAGCGCGTGGCGTACCTGGCGGCGGCTTTCAAGGACGCCTACGAAGAGGTCCAGCGCATCACGGGAGTCAAGGTTCAAGACGAGCACGTCGCGGCCGCATTGGACGACTTCCAGCGCTACCTGGGCAAGACCGACGTCTTGATACGGTTGACAGCGCAAGCCGACCCCCAACCATTGCGCGGGTCCGAACTGGTCAACTTCTGCCATCCGTTCTCGATGCCCTTCAATACCGGCATCGAGCACATGGAGGATGCCCTCGACACGATGATTGAAGAAGTCAAGGTCGAGATCGCCAACGGCAGGGGCATCTACCCCAAGGGCGCCCCCAAGGTGGGGGGCTACTTCATACCGTATTCCATCCCCTGGGTGGACAAGGTCTTCATGGACAACGGGGTAGCCACCTCCTCCAGCCTGAGCATGATCGCATCCGCCAAGCAGCTGATCCCTCCGAGTGGCACCGACCTCTATCAGAACGTCGCCGAGCAGTGGTTACGCATGGTGTTCGGGATGGGCTGCCATGTCGAAATAAGCACTTGGATCGAGAAGGTCAACCGGGCGAAGCCGGACGCTCTTCTCATGGGTTTCTTCGACTATGACCGGTGGCTGGGCCAGATGCACAAGATGGGCGCCCGCGAAGTGGAGAAAGCCACCGGCATACCCACCTTCTACATCGAGGCCGATTTCTTCGACGACCGTGACTACAGCCAGGAAGCCCTGCGCACACGCATAGAGAGCATCAGCCAGGTGATCAAGATGAGAAAGGCGGCCAAAGAGCGGGGAGTGGCTGGGGAGCAAGCAGTGGCCTGTGAACCAGGAGCGGCCTAGTGAGTAGCCTCGGTTCTGGCGGTGCCGGCGAGGGGCTTATCGCGGGCCTCGATATAGGTTCTACCACCTCGAAGGCCGTGT
>JAMDEO010000045.1:2145-13219 GCA_023483915.1 Actinomycetota bacterium | reverse complement strand
ACACGGATGCAGCCCTTCCACGGGTGGCTGAACCTGTCGGTGGTGACCGCGGCACCGTCTACAGCAAGCACTACATTCCCCTTGGAGGGAGCCCGCTCAAGAGCGGAAATCGTCTCGGCTTCCTTATCCGCGGCTACGAGAACCAGCAATATCTCCCCCGACACTCCAGACAGACCGGAAAGCTCCGATACCGCCCCCACCCAGGTTGCTGGAACCGTGCCTCCACTCGAGAACTTCTCTTGGGCGATCCCCACAAGACCGGCATCGCCCGCAAGGACGATACTGGCAGGCTGGCCGGCATTGGAGGAGACTTCCTTCCAGGCGTTCATGGCCTTAGAAAGGCTCACCGGTAACTTGGCCACCTATCGCCTCCCGGATGTCAGATAGCTCATGGTCCTTTTGGCCGCCCGGCCACCGAGTGCACATGCACGCTCTCGAGCAGTCCGATGGCCATCAAGAATACTACCAGGGAGCTACTGCCAAAACTCACGAATGGTAGGGGAATGCCCGTCACAGGCATGATCCCGATTGTCATGCCGACGTTGACGAACACCTGGAAGACGAGAACTCCCGCGATCCCGGCCGCAATCAGCGAGCCGTACATATCGTCGGACATGCGCACGATGCGGAATGCTCTCCAAATGATCACCGCGAATAGCCCCAGGAGCAAGACCGCGCCCATGAAGCCCAACTCTTCCCCGATCACAGCGAAGATGAAGTCAGTGTGATGCGCCGGCAAGAAATTGAGTTGGGTCTGGGTGCCATTCAGGTAGCCTTTACCCGTGAACATGCCGCTGCCGATGGCGATCTTGCTCTGGCTCAGTTGATAACCCCAACGGGTGGGATCTTTTTCCGGGTTGAGGAAGAGAGTCAGCCTCTGGAGCTGATACTCCTTCAGCAGATGGACACCAAAGACTGCCGGCACAAGCCGCAGGACCACCACAGATACCAGCGCGGCCGCTCCGGCGAGTATGCCCAGATGAGTCATCCGGATGCCCCAGACAACCAGCATGACCACGAGAATGGCGAAGAAGACCAGCATGGTGCCAAGGTCCGGCTGCAGGAACACGAGCGCGCTCGGGATCAGCAAGTAAAGCACGCACAAGATCACGAAGCGAAAACGGTGCCGCAATTCCACTCCCTCAGCGAGAACCGCCCCCAACGACACAATAAGGAGAAGCTTGGCCAACTCAGAGGTTTGCAGACGGAAGTAGGGCAACTGAATCCAACGGTTGGCGCCCACCGTCTCACTCCCGTGGCCAATCACCAGGGTAAGGAGGAGGAGCAGGAGCGTCACTGCGTAGATATAGACCTGGCGCCGGGCGAGCCACCTATAGTTCGCCACGCTGAGCACGACGGCGACGACAATGCCGATCACCAAGCCGACCGCCTGCTGGCGAACATAGTAGAACGGCGTGGAGATATTTGTGTCGGCATGGGTGGCGGAATAGAGCATGAGGAGGCCATATGCGACCAACGCCAAGGTCGCCCCGGCTAGAATCCAGTCCATGCTTCGCAGGTAGGTACCCAGGGAAAAACCGAGAGGCTGCCTCCGCTCCTTGGCCGTGGTAAGCACCTTCAGTTGCTGATTCATGCCGGTTCCTGCTTATTCCGTCTGCGGAGCGTTGATCGTGCCGGCGCCCGTGTGGAAGAAGGCCGCCATGACCTGGCGAACCACAGGCGCTGCCACGGAGCTGCCGTGTCCGCCCTGCTCTATGACTGCGACCACTACGATCTGCGGGTTGGTGTTTCCATCGGCCGGCGCATAGCCCATGAAGAGCGCGTAGTCGTCATCCGGCTTCTTCTGAGCGGTGCCCGTCTTACCGGCGACGGATATGGGAAAGCCCTCGAAGGCCTTATAGGCTGTTCCGGTGGGGTCCTCGGTGACCAGGCGCATGCCTTTGCGCACAGTCTTGAGAACGTCCGAAGCCATCCCCAGGGTCCCTGCAACCTCAGGATCGAACGGATGAACGACGTTCCCTGATGCATCCGTGATACTGAGCGCTGCCTTGGGAACATAGAGAGTCCCTCCGTTAGCTATAGCGGAAAGCCCGACGGCCATTTGCAGAGGAGTGACGAGAAGGTCTCCTTGGCCGATGGCCAGGTTGATATCGTCTCCGGGCTTCCAGGCCCTGTCTTCCGCACTCGCGTTCTGGTAATACTCCGCCTTCCACGTTTTGTCGGGAACACGGCTCCCTGTTGTCTCCCCAGGAAGATCGATGCCGGTAGGCTTGCCGAAACCGAACAACTTGACACCGTTTTGGAGCACAGGGCTGGGCTGCTCGTAGAACAGGTTGCCCAAGTTGTAGAAGTAAACGTCGACGGACTGCTCCAAGGCTTGAAGCATGTTCACATCGCCGAGAGGATTGGGGTTCCAATCCTTCCAGGTCTGCCCCTTCACCGTAAACTTACCGTTGCAGTTGAAGAGAGTGTCCTTGGTGACAATCCCGGCGTTAAGGGCAGCGGCAGCCACAAAGGGTTTGAAGGTGGAGCCGGCCGGATAGAGGCCGTTTACGGCCCGGTCGAACAGGGGCTGGTGAGCGGCAGGATTCGTCAGTTCGGCGTACTTGTCTACGGACATGCCCCCAACCCACAGCGACGGATCGTACTCGGGATAAGAAGCCAACGCCAGAACCTGGCCGTTGTTGGGGTCGAGTGCCACTACCGCCCCACCTGCGGCTTTGGTTTTGCCGGCTTCGTGGGCGCGCCGGATCCCGTCAACGATCGCGTCCTCGGCAGCCCGTTGAAGGTCCGCGTCGATGCTCAGCCGTAGGTTGTTTCCCGGTTTGGGGGCCTTGTTCTCCAGGAATCTCTTCGGACGCCCGGCAGCATCTACTTCGACCGTCTTCTTCCCGTCTGTGCCACGCAATAGCGAATCGTATTGGCGCTCGACCCCCTCCAAACCGATGTGCGCCCCACCCTCCAGGCTGCTGAATTCCGGCCGATCGAGATCCTCCGGCCTCACCTCCCCGACGTATCCAAGCAGGTGAGTCGCAAGCGACTTGAACGGATATCGCCTGAGGAAAGATGTGTCCACCTCAATTCCCGGGAATTCCTGGCTGTGCTCCTTTAGATACGTGACCACCGGGTTCTCTGGCACGTCATCTCTCACGGTGTAGGTCACGTAGGGGTCTTTCTTGGCCTTGTCGTAGGCACTGAGGAGATCGGCTTTAGGCATGCCCAGGAGGACACTCAGCTTGGAGAGCTCGGCGTCGAATCCCTGGGGATCCTCCTCGGGATCGATCATGTCCATGGGGAGAAGGCCAACACTGAGGCCGGCACGGTTCTCGACCAGTACCCTGCCGTTGCGGTCGTAGATCACCCCGCGAGGGGCCTCGACCACCACTTCCCGCACCCGGTTATTCTTTGCCTCGACCACGTATTGATCGCCGGAGAGGATCTGAAGGAACCACAGCCGGAACCCGAGCACCCCAAAGAGCATGAGGGCGATCAACATGAGCACCCCCACCCGGATTCCAAGGAAAGAATCGTCCTCCGCCGGCCGCCGCTTCTTTGCAGGCTCGAGGATCATTCTGCGCCGGCTCCTGCTTGGACCTTCTCTGGGCCTGGAGCGGTCAGAATCCGTACGCGGACCAGGAGGGCGTAGATGGGGATGGCTATCAAAGCGTCAAACACGGCTTCGGGGATCATCTGGGTCCCGACCATGGCGAAGAATGCCGCTCGCGGGCCCATCGCGAATTGGACCACTCCGAAGACGAGTTGCGCGGCAAATGATGAGACGCCTGCGAGGACGAAGATGGCCCACAAGTTAACCGTCCCAAAACGCGTAACGAACATTCCGACGAAGTAACCGACGAGCACGAAGATGAGAGAGTGAACCCCCAAGATCTGGAAGTAAATCGTGTCGTGCACGAGCCCGGCGAGGAATCCAAAAACAGCGCCCTCCAGAGAGCCCCGTCCCAACCCAACGACCACAGTCAGAATAAGGAAGAGATCAGCGGTCACCCCCAGAATGCTGACGCGTGAAAGAATCAGCGACTGAAGTATCACGGCTATTACGAATAACAGAGCCGCCTTGCCAACCCAGCGCAGTTCCTTGCGTAACATCGTTACCGGCCCGTCGGGCTGAGGGTCGTAGAAGTCGTCGATGTTGTGCTGGTCAGACCGAGTCCCGGCAGGGTCGTTACGCCGTTACCCCCCGACGTCACCGTGTTCAGTCCAGGGGTGGTGGTGGTCGTAGACATGCTCGGAATGGTCGCGGTTGTCGGCACGATAAGGACCATTACTTCTTCGAGCACTCGGAAATCGACGAATCCCTGGACCTCCACCTCTTTGTAGGCGCTGACATCTTCCTCACCCACATTGGAGACGATGCCAATCGGGATCGAAGGTGGATAGACCCCGCCATATCCCGAAGTAACGACGATGAGCTTCGGGTCCACCCGCACGTCCCGGTCGACGTAGTTCATGGTCAACTGGCCCGAGACGGAGCCCTCTACGATGCCCTCTGTCCGGTAGCCCTGAATCTTTGCGGCGACACTCGAACCAACATCCGTTATGAGCTGGACTTTTGCAGAATGTGCGGTTACGGACACTGTCTTGCCCACCAGGCCCTTGCCGGAAAGAGAATCCGTGGCGTTGGGAGTCGCCCCGACCACGGCTTGGTCCTCGCGTATGCCGTCAGCAGACCCTTTGTCGATCTCAATCCAAGATTCCCACCGTGTCGGCGATTTGGCTATCACCCGAGCCACTTTGAACTGAGTGCCCTCTGGGAAAGTGCCCTTTTCCTGGAAATCAAGCAGGCCTTTTAACCGAGCATTCTCCTCGGCCTCTTCGCGGAGCTTGACCGCCTCACCCTGCAATTGCTGGAGCTGAGCGGCAAGGTCCTCTGCCTGCTTATGCGCAGACCAAAGTGTCCGTATCCATGTGTAGCCGTCTTGGAAGGGCTTGGCCGCGCGGGCACCCCAGGTCTGAAGAGGCGAGAGCATGCTCACCCCCGCCTGCTGGATGGCATGGACCGGGCCGCTATCTGCCTGCCTGACCGAAACCGTAAGCAGAGCAAGCGAGGCGATTATCAAAACGACGAAGATAAGCCGTCGCCAGGCTACCTTGTTCCGCGGCATTAAGACCTCCGCCAGGCCCGTTTCGGAATGACGTCTCGTCGCCAGGGTGTGGTGGGTGCGGGGGAGGAAAGGACGCAGGGAGTGCTCGTAGCGGAGTTACGAGCGCGACCGAGGACGAAGCATAGCGCTACCGAGCGCGCACTTGGCGGCCGAGATGTTATACCGAAATGGGCCATACAGTTGGACTAGCTAGTAGCGGCGTCTCTTCGTTCTTTGTGATGTCCGATGAAGCGCATCGAATTCCTCGAGCGACCGGCCGGATCCCACTGCGACGCATGTGAGTGGGGATTCGGCCAGATTGACCGGCATCTGAGTTTCCTCACGCACCCGTTCGCACATGCCACGCAGCAGCGATCCTCCGCCCGCCATCATGATTCCCCTATCCATGATGTCCGAGGCAAGCTCAGGCGGAGTCTTGTCGAGAGTCGACTTGATCGCGTCGATGATTGCCGCCACAGGCTCCGCAATAGCTTCCCGAATCTCTTCAGACGATATGACAAGTGTTTTCGGGAGCCCGGTAACCAGGTCGCGCCCTCTGATCTCAGCCTGCTCTTCCTGGTCGAGCGGGAAAGCCGACCCGATCTCCAGCTTGAGCTCCTCGGCGGTCTGGCTGCCGATCATAAGCTTATATTCCTTCTTGATGTAGGCAATTATGGCTTCGTCCAGCTCGTCACCGCCAATGCGCACCGATTGGGCAACCACGATGCCGGCCAGAGAGATGACGGCGACCTCGCTCGTGCCGCCCCCGATATCTACGATCATGCTTCCGGTGGCCTCGGCAACGGGAAGTCCCGCCCCGATAGCTGCAGCCATTGGTTCTTCTATGAGGTAGGCGGAACGTGCCCCCGCGCTGATGGTGGCCTCCTCAACCGCCCGCCGTTCCACGCCGGTCACCCCCGATGGCACGCATACCACGACTCGAGGATGCGCCCACCGATTCTGGTGGACGCGTTGAATGAAGTGACGGAGCATCTGCTCCGTCACATCGAAATCGGCTATGACTCCGTCCTTGAGAGGCCTGATGGCCGTGATGGTGCCCGGGGTCCGTCCCAACATGCGCTTGGCGTCCGCCCCGACGGCCAGCACATCACCGGTCCGCGAATCAATTGCAACAACTGAGGGCTCAGACAGAACGATGCCGCGACCTCGCACGTAGACAAGCGTGGTGGCGGTGCCCAGATCCACTGCCATATCGCGGCCGGCGAAACCGGTGATGAACTCAGTAAAGGCTATGACATGACCTCCGGTCGGCTGGCGATCATTCTACACTCATGGGGCTCCCAGCTCATCCGCGTATTATAACCAGGACCTTCGAACCAGGTCGAAACCGAATTCGCGGAACATATGTGCGACCAGCCCCAAGGGCAGTCCCACCACGTTGCTGTACTCCCCGCGGATACCACGGCAAAAAAGAGCAGCCAGCCCTTGGATGGCATAGGCCCCTGCCTTGCCTTTCCACTCGCCCGAGGCAATGTACGATTCGATCTCCGCCTTCTCAAGATCCACAAAAGTCACGTCGGTTGAGGCGCTCGACACTCGCGCATCCCGGAAGCGGGCTTCGCCGGGCGCACCGGCACCACCGGCTCGCGGCGACCCGGGTCCGGTCTCCTTATTGCTCACTCTGGCCAGAGCCACGCCGGAGATGACTTGGTGCGTCCGTCCGGAGAGAAGGGCCAACATGGAGACTGCGTCCTCCTCCGAGGATGCCTTCCCCAAGACCCGGTCTTCAACGACCACGATCGTGTCGGTGGCAAGCACGAAGGCTCCGCTCTTAACGTCCGCCGGTAGTGTTGCACCTTGCAGCTTTGCCAGGGCGTTGCCCTCGGCCAGGGACTGCGGAGTCCCACCCTCCAACTCTTCTTCAGCCTCGGACAGGACCACCTTGAACGGCAGCCCGACGTCCCGCAACAGCGAGTGCCGCCGAGGAGACTGCGAGGCCAGGATCAGCTCGAAATCAGGGGGCAACGGGGAGCGGAGATCCACGGTCCGGCTCAGTAGGTCGGTTCTCCGCCCTCAGGGAAGAATATCTCAATCTCCCGCTCGGCACTGGCGACGCTGTCCGCACTATGGACCACGTTGCGGCGCACATCGAGGCCGAAGTCCCCGCGTACGGTACCCGGAGCCGCTTCGAGGGGGTTTGTGGCACCCATCATCCTTCGGACGATTCTCACCGCTGAAGGCCCCTCCACAACCATGGCAAAGATCGGGGCCGACGTGATGTGCTCCACCAAGTCGTCGTAGAAGTCCTTGCCTTTGTGCTCAACGTAATGCCTCTCGGCCATCTCCCGGGTTACCCTCAGCATCCGAGCCACTTTGATCGTCAGCCCGCGGCGCTCCATGCGGCTGATCACTTCACCCACCAGGCCTCGCGCCACTCCGCTTGGCTTGACCAGCACCAGCGTGCGTTCTACTTCCACGTTTCGCCTCCTCCTCGGAGCTAAGACCGCGAGGCCGGGCAAGCCCGGCCTCAGTTCAGGACTGCCGGAGAGCGGGATGCCCGGCCGATCACCTGCCTGTTGTCAGCAACTCGGTGGGCTCGTCAAACGGGGGCGGAACCCTCTTGACCTTGACATCTTGCCCGCAATAGGGACACAGCTTCCAATTAGGTTCAAGTACCCGGTCACAATTGGGGCAAGCCATTCGCAGTTGTCGTCGGCAAGTGGGGCAGGCGACGAAATCGGGCCGCACTACCTCGCCGCAGGACGGGCACGCCCGCAGAGACTGCAGCTCCTGTTCCATCGAGCGCATCTCCAAGTCACGCTCCCGGACCTCGTCAAGATACTCGGCCGGACGAAGAATCGCGTAGACCAGCGTTCCCATGAAGGGAAGAACCAGAGAGGTCAATACCGAGACACCAATGATGATGGGGTCGTCGATGCGCTTGCGGGCGTCCTTGAACGTCCAGAATACAAGCGCCAGCCACAGGACGCCTACACAGAAGGTAAAGATATAGAGCGCGACCATCCAGTAAGGGGAGCCGATGATGCTGTTGATGGTCCCAAACAGGTTGTCCAACTTCCGCTCCTAAATCAACACGCGAGCAAGGACATAACCAACCGTGAAGAATACCACGACGATAATGATCAGAACGAGCAGGGTGATGAGCACCGTGGACCCAGTTCCCCGCCTTTCCCTGCGCCCAGAAGCCATCTAGGTAAGTTCCCGAGAAAGATCAGCGATGAGCGTCAGAGACCCCGTAACCAAGACCACCTGATTGGACGTAGCCAGTCTATAGGCGCTCAGAATCGCCGACCGCGGATCAGGGTCTACGAACACTTCCGGCCCATCCTCAAGTCCGGAGAGTATCTGGGCGAGCTCATCCGCTGTTAGGGCCCTGGGACTCGAGCTTTGAGTAACAAACACGATGTCGCAGCGAGGTGCCAAGGCTTCCAGCATCTTCTCCGACTCCTTGTCCCGTAGTATGGAGACCACCGCGATGAGTCTTCGCCGCTCGAGAAGTTGATCGAGCGAGCGCATGGTCTCCTCCATTCCGCAAGGGTTATGGGAGCCATCGAAGATGCACAAAGGCTGGTGGCCGATGACCTCCAACCTCCCCGGTACTTTGGTCCCGGCCAAGGCTGCCCGCACCTGCCCTGCATCCAGTTCTTCCCCGCAGAACATCTCTACCGCCCCCACCGCCAAGGCCGCGTTGGCCCGTTGGTATGAGCCTAGTACGGCGAGCTTGATCTCCGTGTAGCAGGCGAAGAGCCCAAAAACATCGAACGATTCAGCCCTGGGATCGGACAGCACGACAATGTCGTCGCCGACAAACCGGCATTCTGCGCCCCGATCGGTGCATATGTCCCGAAGTTCCGCCTTGAGCCCCTCGTCTAGAGCGCCTGCGACAGCATGGCCTCCAAGGGGAATGACCGCGGCCTTCTCCCTCAGAATGGCGGACGTAGTCGCACCCAACAACTCCGTATGCTCAAGTCCGATGCTGGTGATGACCTGCACGTCAGAAGAGATGACCGCCGTCGCGTCCAGACGCCCGCCAAGTCCGGCCTCTATGACCGCAACCTCGCAGCCCGACTCCTTGAAGTGGAGAAGTGCTGCGGCGGTAAGGACCTCAAACTGAGTGAGGCGTTCCCCCTCCGGCAATTCCCTCTCCACCTCGTCGGCCGCCACCCGCACACGGGCGACCAGAGCGCAGAACTCCTGTTCAGTTGAGGGCACCGAATTGACCAATTGCCGTTCCGCCAGGCTGACGAGATGCGGGGACACGTAGGCCCCAACCCGCAGGCCGCGCTTCTCGAGCAAGGCGGATATGAATCTTGTAGTCGAGGTCTTACCGTTCGTGCCCACTACGTGGATCGTGCGGTAGGCTTTGTGGGGATTGCCCAGGACCTCAATGAGCTTGGCCACCCGATCGAGACCCAGCTTCCAGCCGAGCCTTTCCAGACTGTTTATGTATTGCCAGACTTCACCGATGCTCTGTGGAGTAGCAGTCACCGCCCTGCTCCCTCCATAACGGGCATTTCCTCGCCAACCCTCTCCCGATATTGACGGCGTACCTCATCGAGAATGGCCTCTGCGCTCGCCAGTTTCTCCTGCTCGTCTTGGACGACTGCTTCGGGCGCTTTCGCCAGGAAGCCCTGGTTACCCAGCTTGTTTCTGGCTTTGCCGGCCTCGATTTGGGCCTTCCTCGCCTTTGATAGCAGCCGCTCTCTTTCCCGTTCAACATCAACTAGGCCCTCCAAGTCAAGGAGGGCTTTCAGGCCGGGCGCCTCGACCGTGGCATATCGCCCTGGGAGCGCCGCACCTCCGCTTGTCACCCCGGCAAGCCGGCAGCCACACAATTGCCCAAAGGCCTCGGCAAGACCCACGACCCCCTGTGCGGAGCCCGGAGCCAGTTCGACCAACGTCACCGCACCCATAACGTCCCTTGCCAGGCCCAGTTCTTCGCGTGCGGACCGCACACCGGCAACGACCGCCATGAAGACTTCCATTGCTTCCTCGGCCGCCACATCATGCCAGGAGGCATCCGCCTCGGGGAACTTGGCGTCGAACAGGCTGCGCGAGCCGCCCTTGGCCGCGATCTGGGGAAGCTGGCCATAGACCTCTTCGGTAACGAAGGGCATCAATGGATGAAGCAGCGTCATGACCCGTTCCAGAAGTACCAGAAGGTTGCCGCTGACCTCGAGCCGTTCTTGTCTGTCCTCGCTGTATAGCCGGGCCTTTGCTATCTCCAGGTACCAGTCACACAATTCGTTCCAAACGAAGCGGTAGAGCACCCGAGCCACGTCGTCAAACTCGTAGCCCTCGTAGAGGTCGCTCACTTCGTCGATGACCGCGGCAACCCTGCTGAAGATCCACTGGTCGGCCACGGTTGCGAGTTCGACCTTCGGGTCCGCCTCCGGATCGGCCCCCTGCAGAACCAGGCGCGAGGCATTCCAAATCTTGTTGGCGAAGTTGCGCCCCATCTCGATACGCTCGGCGCTGAACCTGACGTCCTGGACCGAGCTCATGTAGGCAAGGCCGAAACGCGTAGCGTCGGCCCCGTACTCTGCGATCAACTCGAGCGGGTCGACGCCGGTGCCCAAACTCTTGCTCATCCGCCTTCCGTCGGCCGCAAGAACCGTGGGATGGATGATGACATCCGAGAAGGGAACGTCTCCCATGAACTCGAGCCCCATCATGATCATCCGAGCAACCCAGAGGTAGATGATGTCCCTGGCAGTCGACAGCACTGTCGTGGGGTAGAAAGCCCGCAACCCCTCCGTGTCTTCAGGCCATCCGAGAGTGGCAAACGGCCACAACTGCGAACTGAACCACGTATCGAGGACGTCTTCCTCATGGCGGACAGGCCCTCCGCACTTGTCACAGGCAGGCGGGGCTGTTTCCGCGACCATCACATGATCACAGTCCTCGCAGAAATAGGCCGGGATCCGGTGGCCCCACCACAACTGTCGGCTGACGCACCAGGGCCGGATCTTCGACATCCAGTCCAGATAGACCTCGCCCCAGCGTGCGGGGACGAAGCGCACCCGGCC
>JAMDEO010000045.1:0-2135 GCA_023483915.1 Actinomycetota bacterium | reverse complement strand
GTAGTCTTCATCCTTCTCGAAAAGCCCCTTCTCCTTGAGGCGGTCTATCACCGCAACTCTTGCCTTGGCGGCGGTCAGGCCCTCGAATTCGCCGGCCTCCTCCGTCATGCGGCCGTTAATGCCGATCACCGACACACTCGGTAGATCGTGGCGCAGTCCTATCTCCCAGTCATCGGGGTCGTGCCCGGGAGTGATCTTCAGAGCCCCTGTCCCGAAATCCACGTCGACGTGCTCGTCGGCGATCACGGGGACCTCCCGGCCCACCAGTGGCACTACCGCGTAGCACCCGACGAAACGGCCGTAGCGGGGGTCCCTCGGGTTGACGGCCACTGCCGTGTCACCCAGGATGGTCTCCGGCCGCGTAGTGGCGACGGTCAGGGTCTCGTTGGACCCGACCATTCGGTACCTGACGTAGTACAGCTTGGCTTGGCGGTCCTCATGCTCCACTTCGAGGTCGGAGATGGCCGACCCGCAGCGCACGCACCAGTTGACCAGATATACGTCGCGATAGATGTCGCCCTTCTCGTAAAGGGAGACGAACACTTTTGCCACGGCCTTCTGGTAGGGCTCGTCCATCGTAAAGCGCTCGGATTCGTAGTCGCAGGCGCAGCCGAGCCGCTTCAGTTGATGGATGATGGTAGAGCCGTATTCCTCTCGCCACTCCCACACACGTTTCTCGAAGGCCTCTCGGCCGATGTCTTCCTTGCGTAGCCCTTCAGCGGCAAGTTGCCCCTCCACCTTGTTCTGCGTGGCGATGCCTGCATGGTCCGTACCGACGATCCACAGGGTGTTGTGCCCGCGGAGATGGTGGTAGCGGATGAGGACGTCCTGGATGGTGTCGTTGAGCGCGTGGCCCATATGCAGCGAGCCGGTGATGTTCGGCGGGGGAATGGCTATCACGTACGCAGTGCGGCCATCGACGGCCTCTGCGTGGAAGGCTGAGCGGTCCAACCATCGCTGCATCAAGCGGGCCTCGACCTCATGGGGCGAGTAGCGCGCGGCCATCGTCAGCTCTGTCAAGACGACTCCCCTCCCTCCTCCTGTCCGTTCGCGAGGAAGGCGTACGGAAGCACGTCGACAAAGTTGTCAACGTAAATGATATTCACGCCCTTCTTGAGCTCTGCCGGTAATTCCTGCACCTGCGGCCCCACCGCAGATGGCAGCACCACGGTCTGCACACCTTCGCGCAGAGCGGCGAGCAGCTTCTCCTTAAGCCCGCCGACGGGCAGGACTTGCCCGGTAAGAGTGATCTCCCCGGACAACGCCACCTTCGGCATCGTCGGGGCCTGCAGCAGCGCCGACAGAAGCGCCGTGGCCACGGCGATCCCCGCGGACGGCCCTTCCTTGGGAACCGCTCCCTCGGGGAAGTGCATGCGTACTTCCAAGGCTGAGAGCAGCTCGTGGTCGGATGGCAGCGTGCAGGCAGGCTCGGGACCTCGGCCGGCTTCGGTGCCGGTTTCTTCGGGTCGGAAGGCAGCTTCACGCAGCCCGGTCTCCCCTTGTGTGCCCGCTCTACCCGGAGAATCTGCCCAAAGCAGCGACAAGACGGGGTCGCGGACCAGCGAGGTCTTCAGGTAACCCCAGGCAGCAGTGACGCTTTCCTGCATGATCTCGCCCAACTGCCCGGTAAGGTGGAAGTCCCCCTTTCCCGGGGTCACGACGCATTCGATGCGCAGGACGTCGCCGCCGGCACCCGTGTAGGCCAAGCCAAGGCTGATTCCCACCTGAGGTTCAGTGCCCAGCCGGGCCGCCAGGAAAGGAGCAGGCCCTACGAGAGAAACCATCCCCTTCGGTCCGAGTCTTCGTGGCAAGGCCTTGCCTTCCACCCTCATCCTCGCGAGCCGTCGATAGACCTTTCCGATCAACCTGGCCATCTCCCTCACCCCTGCTTCGCGGGTGTAGTCTCGGATGAGAGTGCGCAAAGCCCTAGGGGTGAAGACATTCCCAAGTTCGCCAAGCCCGCTCTCGCCGGCGATTTTCGGCACAAGATGGCGGTGTGCGATCTCGCATTTCTCCCGGTCCGTGTAGCCAGGCAGGCGGATTATCTCCAGACGGTCGTGTAGCGTCTCGGGGATGTCCTCCTCATAGTTCGCTGTCGCGATGAAGAAGACATGAGAAAGGTCTATCGACGGCTC
>JAMDEO010000008.1 GCA_023483915.1 Actinomycetota bacterium | reverse complement strand
AGATCAACATTCGCGCCGCTCTGTGCCGCAAGTACGGGGTGGTTCGCATGGATGTCTTTGGGTCGGCGATCCGCGATGACTACCGGATCGGTGAGAGTGACGTCGATCTGCTTGCAGACTTCGGCGAGCAGGATCCCTTTCAGTTGATCGACGCCTACTTCGGGTTGCTCGGCGACTTGCGCGCACTCCTCGGCGCGAATGTTGATCTCGTGATGATCGATGCCATCAAGAATCGCTACATCCTGGCGGAAGTCGAGCGGACGAAGCAGATGCTGTATGCAGCGTGAACCGCGCGCGTTCGTTGAGGACATCTTAATCTCCTGCGACGCGATCGCCGCTGATGTTGCCGGCGTGGACGTGGAGTCCTACCTCGCGACTCGGATAATCCGCTCGGCGGTCGAGCGCGAGTTCATGATCATAGGTGAGGCCATCAACTATCTCGGTGACGTCGCGCCCGATCTTTTCGTCCGCATCACGCAGGGGCGGACCATCGTCGATTTTCGCAACCAGCTCGCACATGGCTACATGACAGTCAATGATCGGCTGGTTTGGGGGTACGCGGTTCGCGAGGCTCCCCTACTACGCGACGAGCGCGCTCGGCTGCTCACGGAAATCGAAGGCGAAGACGCGGACTGGTAAGCACGACGAGCCGGGCGATCGTGGGTAACTCGCCGGAGTTCCGGCTCGACCTACAGCCTGCAGTCGGCCTTTGGGATGCCCGACCGTCCTGGAGGTCCTTGATGCAGCGAGCGTGCAGACATGCACTTTGACATCTCTCAGGTGCAGGCCTATCAGTGGGCGCTCGCCATCGTCAGTGCCATGGTGATCGGCATGTCCAAGTCCGGGATCACCGGCTTGACGCTGATGTTCATCCCGTTGATGGCCATCTCGTTCGGAGGGAGGGCGTCGACCGGCCTGCTTCTCCCCATGCTGTGTGTAGGCGATCTTTTTGCGGTGGCGTGGTATCGCAGGAATGCAGAATGGAAATACCTGCTCAAGCTCCTGCCCAGCGCACTTGTCGGACTGGGAGTAGGGGTAGCAGTGGGCGGAAAGCTGTCCGACAACTCGTTCCGGTATCTTCTGGGCGGCATCATTCTGGCGCTGCTGGCACTCATGGTCTGGCAGGACGTACGCAAGAAGGAGCCCAGCTACCCCCAAGCCCTGTGGTTCGCGGTCGTGGCAGGGTTGGCGGCGGGCTTCACCACCATGATCGGCAACGCGGCGGGAGCGATAACGTCCATCTACCTTCTCTCGATGCGTCTGCCAAAGAATTCGTTTATCGGGACGGCGGCTTGGTTCTTCTTCATCATCAACCTGTTGAAGATCCCCCTCCAGATCTTCTTCTGGCACAACATCAGTGCGGGCGCGCTGACCTTTGACGCAATCATGATCCCCGCAATAGCGGTCGGGGCCGCGATCGGCATCCTGGCGGCCGGCAAGATACCGGAAAGGGCGTACCGCGTCTTCGTCATGGTCATGACTGGGGTGGCGGGGCTGCTGTTGTTCGTTCTATGAACTGCATCGGCGCCTGGGCAGCCGTCGATGGCAGTGATGGGTGCGGTGAGCTTCGACCCCGCGTGGCGTGGCCACACGCTGTTCATCGACGTCGAAACGTTCATCGACCCACGCCGGCCAAACCTGACGCACCACGAGATCGATTTTGAGAAAATGGCCGTGGTCCGCGCAATCCCCATGGGGCCGCTCTCGTTCAACGAACCGATGCAGTGACAACACGCAGGTCAAACGCAAGAACGCTAGAAGATACGGCACAGCAGGAATTCGATGAGACTAGCCGCCGACGAAATACAACCGGCTTCACCCACAAGGGAGGCCGCAGCCAATCTCTTCGCGATGGCTGCCGTCTTAGCGGCCCTTTTCTTCGGACTTGCTGCACTCATCGGCGCGGTCGGACATCTGATCTCGGTCATCCGAGCTCGAGAATCGTCGCGCTCGCCGCTCACGTAACAAGCGGGTCGAGCAGACGTCCAGAGGTGAAGGGAGCCTAACGTGGACAGCGGCAACCCCAATCCCGGTATCCCGGACAGACGACTGGCGGCCGTGTGCGGCCTCTTCTGCCCAGCCTGCAGCTTGTTCATCGCATCGACAGATGACCCTTCTCGTCTACAAACCCTCTCAAGGAGCTTCGAACTCTCAGCCGAACAACTGGAATGTCATGGGTGTCGGTCTGAGAAGCGAGGCGTTTACTGTGAGAAGTACTGCAAGATGACTAAGTGTGCCGCGGAAAGAGGGATTGGCTTCTGCGTGGATTGTCGGGAATACCCGTGCCAGGAGTTAAGGGCTTTTCAGGCTCAGATGCCTCATCGAATTGAACTGTGGCAATCCCAGGAGCGGATTAGAGAAGTCGGGTGGGAAACTTGGTACGAGGAGATGCTGGGGCATTACTCATGCCCGGACTGTCAGACTCTGAACTCGGCGTACGACATCGCATGTCGCGCATGTGGGAGGACACCGAGTAATCAGTACGTTGAGCTCCACCGAGACGACATTGTGCAGAACGCCGGCAAGCTGGGGCTCGCTCCCGCTGCTCGAGACCTGCAAGCTCGTCAATGACGAGGCAACGGAAATGTGCAAGCGTTCCAACGGCCGACTCTACGCGAATGCCGTTCTATCGCCGTGGGGTGGCAAAGACAACCTCTACGAGCTCGAGCGGTGCCTGAAAGACCTAGGCATGGTCGGTGTCCAACTGGCCTGTCATTACGGTCAGCTCTATCTAGGTCCGACGTCGGTAACACCAGTGCGCTCAAGCCCTTGTCCATGATTCCTCCAAGTCCGGTTCCTGTGCGGAGCTCCCGATTCATAACGCGGTGCGCCACGACTTCGTGGACGGTGCCCGCCAATGGTGGTGGCCAAACCGAACGCGTCCTCTAAAAGTGCTGAAGGTGAGCAGTGATCCTCATTTGCGGGCGGCGGCAGGCGGTCTTCACTTCAGCCTTGCGACGCTCCACGGGGTAGAATCATCCATGGCAGACTACTGTTGTTCGTGTGGCTAATGCGCAGGCATTCTTCGAGCGGGCAACGTCGGACCTGGCCGGGGAGCACTTCGAGCCGGAGTTCGACTGTTGTCTTCGGGCGCTCCAATTTGGAGCTCGTGATGCTTGCTAGGGCCTGAAATCATGATTGAGATCCGTCTCGAACAATCAGCCGACATCGACACCATCCGGGAGCTGGTGGGCCTAGCTTTCACCGGGCATCAGCACAGCAGCGGGACCGAGCCCCTGATCATCGATGCCCTCAGGGAGGACGGGGCTTTGGAGTTGTCGATGGTGGCCGAGGTTGACGCCAAGGTGGTGGCGCACGTTGCGTTCTCGACGGCCGCTGTAGGCGACTCGTCGTCCGGCTGGTTTCTAGTCGGGCCTGTAGCGGTCCATCCCGATTACCAGCGGAGAGGTGTTGGATCGGAATTGATCGAGGCCGGTCTCTATGTCATTCGCTCCCGTAAGGCCCGCGGGTGTGTCCTTGTGGGCGACCCGGTCTTCTATCGCCGCTTCGGCTTCAGGCGATGCTCGCGCGTGACCTGGCCCGGTGTGCCGGACGAGTATGTTCTGTGCCTTCCCTTCAGCGACGAGGATCCGGCAGGCGAGATCGCCTTCCATCCGGCGTTCCTGATCGGGGCCTGATGCGCATATGTGGCGCCGGCCGTGAGGCCGGCCTGAGGAGTCTTGGCCAATTCTTGAATCTTTCCTTTGGGGCGCCGCGAAGCGCCCCTTGTGTTACATTCGGCCTATGGTGATCATTGATAATCCCGTCCCGCTCAGCGACCTGCAGCAGATGGCAGCCGCCGGCTTCGGCGACCTGGTGAAGGCCGTCGTGGATGTGGAAAGGCGGGTCATGGTCGTGGACGCTGAACTGCACGCGGACGAAGAAGCTCTCCTCCTCTTTGAGGGCTCCAGGCAGCAAGACCTCTGGGGCATCAACCTGTATCCGGGACTTCCCATGGAGGAATGGATCGAGTTCGACTCGATGATCAATATCCGGCCCTATCATGGCAACCGCTCTCGCGGCATCGATGACGCGGCCAGCCGCGAAAAGATAAGGTCTATCGTCGAATCCTTGGTGATCCGTTGAACGTGCGGCACCCGAATTTGGCGAGCGGCCGGTGGAGGGATCTGTCGTTGATCGAACAGCTCGCAAACGTCGGTAGTGAGATCGAGCGGAGCTTGACCTGGAAAGACAAGGGTCGAGAGGACTACAGCTCGCGAGCTTTCGAGCGCGGGCTCGAACTCCTGTTCCTTACCATCGACGATCCTAAGAACAGGGGACGGCTCAAGGAGCTCACTCGCCTCCACGAGGCGCTGGCCGACTACTTCGTGGGGAACAATGAGTATGGCTCAACTCCAGCTTGTTGGCAGCGCTACTTCTTCGCGTTCGGCTACCGGGCTTCCCTGGAGCGGTCACGGTATGCTTGAAGTGGTGCATCTATGAGCGACACCGCATACATCGATACGTGGCTCTCGGCATATCAGAAGGCTTGGACGAGCAACGCGCCGGAGGACATCGCCGCGCTGTTTGAGACTGAGGCTCGCTACTACACTGCGCCCTTTCGCATCCCGCACGTCGGGCCTGTGGCCATCGTCGAATGGTGGATTGGTCAGGAGCAATCGTCGATTCCGTGGACATTTGACTACGAGATCATCGCTCGTGAGGGCGATCTCTACGTAGTCAAGGGAGTGACCACTTACCCCGAGGGATTCGAGGCCGGCGATAGCCCTCAGATCTACGACAACATCTGGCTCGTGACCCTCGACGACTCCGGCAAGGCGCGCGAGTTCATCGAGTACTGGATGCTTCGCGACTGAGTTCCAGGCTGGGTGTCACAGCAGGTCTCTTGCTTCGTCGCACCCTCTCCGCGATGGGTGTCAGCCTAGCCGCATTTGGTGTTGCCCGGTTTCTCATAACCTACTGGGTGCGTCCCTACTTCATGAATCCATCCAAGACGGACCTGCCGCTTACATCGCACGGTCGCTGTCGGCCTGAAGAAGGCCATGAATGGGACGGTGAGTCTGGAGCCCTTCGCCCATATTACGGGTTCCTGGGTCTACTCCGCGAATATCGTCGACAAAGCCGGAAAGCCTCCGACCACAGAGTTTCCTCTGAATGTGGTAACTGGCGAACGGCCCCAACGGCATCATTGACAAGCTTGCGACGACCTATCACGCCGTCGTGATGTACCAGCCTGCGAGCCGCTTCCGAGCCTTCCAAGGGATAGAGACGGCGGTCTTCCTCGCTCTGGCGCTTCTCTTGGGCCGGACTCTGCTTCTGGCGGGTACGCCACCGGATTGCGTGAGGCGCGATTGTTGGGACGTGCGGTCGGAGCCGCCAGACGTCCCAGGAGTCGCCAAGTGTCAGCACCCGCTTGACGCATCATCGCTGCGCGGTAGAGTGATGCCAGGGGCAACGCATGCCTCCCGCGACCAAGGCGTCTAGCCGGCGTTTGGCGCTTGTGCGGGCACGCAACCGGAAACGGAGAGGGTTGCCACATGAGCTGGCTCGACAAGCTTCTGGGACCGAACTTATACAACCCAGACCTACGGTGCATGCGCGTGCGGACCTGCGGTGCGTGCCGGGGCAAAGGCTACGTGCTGCAACGGAAGCCCGAACCGTAGAGGCGGGGTGAACATGATCGACACCATCCACGGGTTTGATGCGCCGTACAACATCGAGACCATCTGCTTGGCGAGCGTGAACTGCTATCTGCTCACCACCCAGGACGTCTTCGTACTGATTGACACGGGGAAGCCCGAGAAGCGGCGCGACCTAGACGCGAGACTTGAGTCCGCCGGCTGTCGGACGGGAGATCTCAAGCTGATTCTTCTCACGCACGGCGACTACGACCATGCGGGCAACGCGGCGCACCTTCACAGGAAGCACGGGGCCGCGGTCGCGATGCACCGCAACGACTCAGGAAGGGTCGAGCAGGGCGACTGGAGCCTGGGCATGAAGCCCAAACCCGACAAGTTTGCACAGTTCTATCGGATCGTGTCGCTCTTCATCCGGCCCGGTCCATTCGATACGTTTGTGCCCGATGTCTACTTGGATGACGGGCAAACGCTACGGGGCTTCGGCCTCGACGCCGTCGTCCTCCATCTACCCGGCCATACGCGAGGCTCCGTCGGAGTCCTGACGGCCGGCGGGGATCTGTTCTGCGGGGATCTAATGGATAGCATGATGGGAAGGCCCGGTCTCGAGTTCTTCATCGACGACATGGCTGCGGCTCAGGCGAGCCTCGCGCGACTTCGCGACCTCAACGTCAAGGTGGTCTACCCGGGTCACGGCAAGCCGTTCAGGCTCGCGGAGGTGAAATGAGGCCCCGACGCGGCTAGTGCCTCGGGGCCATTCGACAACTGCTTGACGCCCATGGGGAGCGGAATCTGCGCCCTCGGGGAGCGGAATCTAATGTTTGGGAGCTGACCACGGAAGACTGGAGAATCAGCGGTTCTTGCCGCCGTTTTTGGCATCATGCTGGGCGTGGGGATAATTGCCCAGTGGTCCCTCTCGTTCTTCTCTCACAACATTCCTGAGCTGGCCACGGAGCCCACCAGGATCTGGTTCCACATCACGGCGGAGATGGTCACCGCTATCCTGCTCATCGTCTCTGCCATCGCACTGCTGACAGACCAGGGGTGGTCGCGCCACGCATACCTGGTCGGGATGGGCATGCTCTTCTACACATCCATTGTCAGCCCGGGGTACTTCGCTCAACGGGGCCAGCGAATCTGGCTGGTGTTCTTCACGGCTGTGATCGTGCTCGGCGTGGCAAGTGTCGTCGTGGTGCTGTGAATTCGGCCTATCACTACTCTCGGCAATCGCGGGCTGAGACACGATCGAGACCTTATCAGCCGTGAGACCTCAGACCAGGTGTGGTTCCTACCCGGCCGCAAATGCCTTGTCCAACACCCCGAGTGCCTCGTCGATCTCGTCGGCCGAGACAATCATCGGCGGGGTGAGGCGGATGACATTGCCGTAGAGACCTCCCTTGCCAATGAGTAGCCCCATCCGGCGCGTCTCTTCGAATACGCGGAGGACTCTCTTGGGGTCGGGCGCCTTGCCGTCAGGAGAGCTTGGGTCAATGACCTCGATTGCCTGCATCAGTCCCATGCCGCGTACATCCCCGATACTCGGATACGTGGCTTTCAGAGCCTCGAGGCCCTGGCGAAGCCGCGCGCCCAGCACATCAGCGTTGTCGGCCAGCCGGTTGCTCTCGATGAACTCGATGGTCGCGAGCGCGCCTCGCGTGCTCACCGGGTTGCCGCCAAAGGTGGAGATGGAAAGCCCTGTATAGCTGTCGGCGACGGCAGGTGTGGCCACTGTTGCCCCTATGGGCAGTCCGTTTGCGAGGCCCTTCGCAAACGTCATGATGTCTGGCTGCACATCCCAGTGCTCAATGCCGCAGAACATCTTGCCCGTGCGGCCGCAGCCGGTTTGTACCTCATCACAGATGAAGAGCCCGCCGTAATTCTTCGCGATAGACAGGACCTCTTGGAAGTATTCCTTAGGCGGGGTGATGAAGCCGCCCACGCCCTGAATGGGCTCTGCCATGAAGGCCGCGATCTGCCCGCTGGTGGTGGTTTGAATGAGCTCCTCTATGTCTCGGGCACAACGGAGATCGCATCCCGGGTAGGTCAGCCCGAGGCTGCACCGGTAACAGTACGGGTTGTGGGCATGTTTGACGTAAGGGATGCTGCTCGGCATCGGCCTCCACGAAGCATGCGCAGTGATGCCGAGGGCCAACTCGCTACGGCCCGAATAGGCATGACGAAGGGCAATGATGTCCGACCGCCCGGTGGCGATCCGGGCGAAAAGTATCGCCGTCTCATTGGCTTCGGTACCGGATGAGGTGAAAAAACTCTTGCTGAGATCGCCAGGGGTGACCTCCGCCATCTTCATGGCCAGCCTTGCCTGAGGCTCGTTGATATAGAGCGTGGAAGCATGCTGTAGCGTGTGATTCTGCTCGATGACCGCTTGGTTCACCGCGTCGTTGCAGTGTCCCACGCTCACCGTGAGGATTCCCCCGAAGAAGTCGAGGTACTCAGTGCCCTGGGAGTCGGTCAAGTACATCCCTTTGCCGCGAACCAAGGTTAGGGGCCTGTCGTAGTAGGTCGCAACGCAGGGAAAGAGGTATTCCTTCTGCAGGCTCTCGATCTGTTCCGACACTGCCGCTGGTCCCTTTGGTCGCGGTTGACTGGACCGCTATGGTCTCACAAGGGCGCGCACGTGGCGACCCGGACGGCCGGGAGTTGCCGTATCCTAGACGAAGAAGATGGCAACAACCGCCGACATCCTCGATCGACTGAGCGCGAAGGCCAATGCCGGTAATCTTTCCGGCATGGCGCGCTATGGCATGGCTGTCGAAAGACGGTTGGGCGTCTCAGTCCCGGAGATGCGGGCCATCGCCAAGACAACCGGCAAAGACCACGCCCTCGCTTTGGAGCTCTGGGAGACAGGGATAGCTGAGGCGCGGATCGTGGCGTCCATGATAGCCATGCCGAATGAGCTGACAGCGCAACAGATGGAGGATTGGGTCGAGGACTTCAATTCCTGGGATGTCTGCGACCAGGTCTGCATGAACTTGTTTGAGAAGTCGCCGCTCGCCCGGCAGAAGATCGTCGAATGGTCCGAACGGGATGAGGAATTTGTCAAGCGGGCGGCCTTCGCTCTGCTGGCTTGTCTCGCATGGCACGATCGTCGGGCTTCGGACGAAGAGTTCATCCAATTCCTGTCCGTGATCAAGCGCGGCGCCACCGATGAGCGCAACTTTGTCAAGAAGGCCGTCAACTGGGCGCTACGAACCATTGGGAAGCGAAACCGGAATCTCAATAGGGCCGCCATCCAGGTGGCCGGGGAGATTCAGCAACTCGACTCCAAAGCAGCGCGATGGATAGCGGCGGATGCACTGCGGGAGCTGCTGGACGAAAGGACACAGGAAAGACTCAAACCATGAAAGCTGCAGTCAACACCCGGTATGGTTCCCCAGATGTCATCCAGATTCGTGAGGTGCCGAAGCCCACACTCAGACGGGGCGAGGTCCTCATCAAGGTTCACGCCACCACGGTCAGCCGTACCGACTGCGGCCAACTGCGGGCGCATCCTTTCTTCATCAGGCTCATAACCGGGCTCGTTCGGCCACGGCGCACCATTCTGGGTACGGACTTCTCGGGCGAGATCGAGGCCGTCGGTGAGGGAGTGGTGTCATTCACACCCGGCGATCGCGTCTTCGGGCTAACACCCGGCGGTTACGGCGGCCACGCGGAGTACTTGTCTCTTCCTGAGGACGGGCCGATCGCGGCTATGCCCTCGGGTCTCGGCTTCGACGACGTAGTGGTCGGCGAGGGCGCCTGGTATGCAGACACCTATCTGCAGGCCTTCGGCCTTGGGCCCGGCCACAACATCTTGATCTACGGAGCATCTGGCGCCATCGGCGCAGCGGCGGTGCAACTGGCGAAATACTACGGCGCCGAGGTTACCGCGGTCGTTGCAGCGCCGCACGTCGGACTCGCCCGGTCTCTCGGGGCCGACCGGGTCATCGACTTCACGGCCGAGGACTTCACGAAGATCGGTGACAAGTTCGATTTCGTCATGGATGCTGTTGGAAAGACCACGTTCTTCCGGTGTCGCAAAGTAATGAAACCGGAAGGGGTATTTGCGGCAGCGGATCTCGGACCGCACAACCAGAACGTCTTGCTTCTCTTGTGGGCCGCGGTAACCAGAAGCAAGAGGATCATTTTTCCCCTGCCCAAGGCCAGGAAAGGATTCGTTGAATTCCTGAGGGAGCGTCTCGAGGCAGGAGAGTTCCGCGCGGTCATAGATCGAAAGTATCCCCTGGAGGGGATCGTGGAGGCCTATCGATATGTGGAGACGGGCAAGAAGACCGGCATTGTTGTCATCCAGCTGACGCCGAACGACGGAACCACCCAGGGGTAGCCGTGAAAGCCTTCGTCTTTCGAAGCTACGGCAACGCGGATGTACTCGAATCCGCGGAGGTAGCTAAGCCCGTCCCGAAAGACGACGAAGTCCTGATCCGCGTGCGGGCTGTCTCGATCAACGACTGGGACTGGCAGGCTTTGCAGGGCATCCCGTTTTCCAACCGGATTACCTTTGGCCTGCTGAAGCCTAAGAAGCAGATCCTCGGGTCAGATGTGGCAGGACGAGTCGAGGCTGCAGGCAAAGACGTGCGCCACCTCCGCCCCGGAGACGAAGTCTTCGGGGACCTCAGCGGCCGATGGGGCGGATTTGCTGAGTATGTGTGCGCGGGGGAGAAGGCCGTGGTTCGGAAACCCGCCGGCGTCAGTTTCGAGCAGGCGGCCGCAATTCCACAGGCGGCCACTCTCGCTTTGCAGGGCTTGGTCGACACGGGAGGGATACGTCCGGGGCAGAGGCTCCTCATCAACGGCGCCGGCGGGGGAGTGGGAACGTTCGGCCGGCAAATCGCGAGGCTGCATGAGGTGGGTGAGGTAACGGGTGTTGATGCCCCCGAGAAGCTGGACCTGTTGCGCTCCCTGGGCTTCGACAAGGTCGTAGACTACAGTCGTGAGGACTTCACCAGGTTGAGGCAGCGTTACGACCTCATCCTTGACGTGAAGACGAATCGCTCCGTGTTCGCTTATCTGCGGGCGCTGCGCCCAGGCGGCACCTACGTGACGGTCGGCGGCGCTACCGGTTCCATCTTGCAGGCCCTGCTGCTGGGCTCCTGGATCGCGCGGCTTGCGCGCAAGAGGATAGTGCCGGTCTTCTTGAAGCCGAACAAGGACTTGGCCTATCTGGGAGAGCTGGTCGCGTCTGGCGAGATAGAGCCGGTGATCGATAAATCCTACGACTTCGCTGAATTACCGAAAGCTATGCGCTGCTTTGCGGCAGGGCGGCAAAAAGGCAAGTTGGTCGTCCGGGTGGGAACCGAAGACTGGGAACCGACCGCCGGCTCTAGGGAGCTGCCGCCGGTGTAGCTATCGTGGCCAGGATGCCTTCGAGCATTCTGGTTGAGGTCCCATCGGCGATGAACTCGTTCAGCCCTTCGAGCATCGCGAAGTTCTCGACCCAAGTAAGACCGATCAGACTCCACGCAGCAACTTCGATGTCTATGTCCCCGCGGATCGTGCCCTGACGTTGCCCTTCCGCAATGATGTCGATGAACTTCTGCAACGCCGCCCTTTGACGGCGAGCCATTTGCTCGGTGAGGTGTGAGCGAGGTCCGGAGGCCGCGAACTCGAAAAGCGGGGCTACGACGCCCTCATAGTTGGCAGCCATGCTGGACGCATGCCGGTAGCCCAATTCGCGCAGCCGCTCCAGGGCGTTTGGGTTGGTGGACGAATCGAGCCAGGAGACGACGCGCTCTAGGAGCAGGTCCATGGCGGCCTCCAGCATCTCGGCCCGGTTGGCAAAATGCTTGTAGAGAGCGGGACCGGAGATCCCGACCTTTTGGGCGACTCGTGCCATCGTGGTGCCCTGGACGCCATACTCGCCCACAATCTTCAGCGTGGCGTCTGCGATCTGCTGCCGCCTGTCTCCCCGTGGCTTCGCCATGTGGTCAATGATACAGCGTCGGAATTCGCAGCCCGGTCTTCCGCCCACGGGGGTTACACTTCGCCCCGTCTGGCCCCCTTGACTTTGTGCGCTATTGCTCCTAAGGTTAATTGGAATTAACCTAAAGGAGCGCATATGAGCGCGATGCATGCTGAGCTTGCGACTGGTCCGACCATCAAACTTCCTCCACCCCGTAGCACAGGCGGCTTGCCTCTGATGGAAGCCTTCGGGCAACGCAAGTCCAGCAGGAAGTTCAGCACCCGAAGCCTCGAGTTGCAGGACTTGGCAGACATATTCTGGGCCGGCTTCGGCCTCAGCCGCCCGCATCTCGGCACCGGTATCAATTCGCCCGGAAGCCATACGGCGCCCACCGCCCATAATTGGCAGGAGATCGATATTTTTGCGGCCATGGCCGGCGGTCTCTACCTGTATGACCCGGCGGACAATGAGTTGCGGGGACTTTTGCAGGAAGGCATCAGGCGCTTCCCCGGCAATCCGATGCAGCCGTTCGTATTGGATGCTCCCGTGATTCTCATATACGTGGCGGACTTGGAGCGCATGGACGATGCCGGTGACTGGGACAAGAGCGTCTTTCCCTGGGCCGATACCGCAGTCATCGCTGAGAATGTGTATCTTGCCTGCGCGTCGTTGGGCCTAGCGACGGTGGTTCGAGCCCTGTTCGACCGTCCCGCCCTCTCTATGGCAATGCAGTTGCGCGACACCCAACTGGTGACCTTCTCGCAGCCTCTGGGATATCCGGGGTGAGCAGGCCGCGCTCCTACAGGATCTCCGTAGATTGCGGAGGAACCTTCACTGACGGCATCCTTTTGAGCGAGTCCCGCGAATCCTGGACCGCCAAGACCGACAGCACTCCGCAGGACCCATCGCTGGGCACCATGGACTGTATCTCCCGCTTGGCAGACCAGATCGGAGTGTCCCCCAGCGAGCTGTTGAGCCTTACAACGACGATCGTGCTCGGCACGACCCTTGCTACCAACATCGTGGCTACGCATACGGGTCCGAAGACTGGGGCCATTACCACAAGAGGCTACCGCGATCGTCTGGCCTTCCTGCACGTCGCCAAGGCGGACCTCGGCGGTGATCGCAAAGCGACTTCAGCGGAGCCGTTCAGCTTCAGGAGCCACTTCCCTCAGCCGTTGGCGCCTCGGCGCTTCGTGGTCGAGGTCGAGGAACCGTGATTCTCGCCGGATCGTCGGTGAATACATCTTCACAGACGCCGACATGGCCGGCGGCGCCAAGTTCGACGACGGCATCGCCCGGAACCCCGAGTTCTTCGATGCTCATCACCCCACTTGCGGCGACTACGTGGCAGTGCGCCATATCCACATGCGCAAGCCGGTTGAGGGTGCCGTATGCCGACCGTCTCAGGACGACGGCAATTTCAAGATGCACCCCTTCGTTACCCCCGGCGGCTATGAGGTTCGCACCAATCCTCGGGACTGGGCCGAGATCCCCTACAGGAGTCTCGTCGCCACCAGGGTAAGCAACCTGCTGGCAGCAGGTCGGAACGTCTCCGCGGAATTTTATGCTCTGGGTACCATCCGCGTGATCGCCTGTTCCATGGTCATGGGGCAAGCGGCGGGAACCGCTGCCGCCACGTGTGCCAAGGAAGATCTCATCCCCAGAGATCTTGATGGAGTCCGCCTCCGTCAGGCCCTGATTGAGCAGGGAGTTCCCCTCGACAAGCCACCCGGCGGGATCTGGGAGCAGCTCCGCAACCTACCTGGTACCATTGAAGTTGCCGGCGCAGATTTCGCAGTGATTGT
>JAMDEO010000108.1 GCA_023483915.1 Actinomycetota bacterium | reverse complement strand
AACGCAGGAAGCAGTAGAGGGCGGCCCATGCGAAACGCCACCTGGACCCTGTCGACGCCGAGGGGTACCCGTTGGGCGAGCAGGTCGTGTTCATTACTTCGACATCCCCAGAGACATGGTGCTTCATGATAGCCCTTATGCACTCAAGCAATCGTGGCACGACGCCGAGGCGGGCAGCCGGGGACGTGCCGGTCGGTGGCCAGGAGGCGCAGCCGACACCGGTATGCATGGTTTAGCTCTCATTCGCGACGGCCATATCATAGTGGGTTGGGTGGTTCGGCGCCGTGGCTGCGGGAGGACCGGCAACACCATGGCATCATGGTGATATGGGAACTCGCGTGTCTGGACCCCTACAGGTGGGCGGCCTTAGCTGGGCAGCGCAGTCTGCGGCCTATTGATGTCATCAAGCAGCTCCTCTAGCTCGATTCCGCGATCGGTGGGCTCATCATCGGGGCCAAGTCCAGACCGCGCGAATTCGCTAGCGATTAGACTCACCAGTTGCCGGCGTCGCTCATCTGCCGGGCAGCCATCCCTGGCTAGCGCCAGAACCTCCATGTCTTCTGGCAACTGATTCTCGATCACCTCCCGAAGAAGATCGAGTGCTTGGCAGTTAGGCGCTTTTCCATCCGAATCTCCTACGGTAGGAACCGGTACCCGTGAGTACTTGTTGCCCATGTCGTCACTATTCCTCGATGGTACGCTGCCTGAAGAGCAGCAAGCCAAGGGACTAAGAGGCTGGTTAACGACGCTTGAAGGGAGCCGACAGGATGCATCCGGCCGGAGCGCGGGAGCGACAACCGGTTCGTCTCCAGACGTATACTGAAAAGTGGACCCAGAATGAACCTTCCCCAAGCGAGAGGCAGTTGACGGGCAGGTTCAAGGAGGCAATGACAAACGATCACGTGTCACGTTGGATTGTCACCGGATCCTAAAGGGAAGGACGATGGGTCGCCACCGCCCAAGCGGACAATGGCTGGAGAAGTTCGCGCTCGGACGCCGACAGGTAGCTAATGGGGAGTCGCGCCATGTATCCGGCCACCGGAACTCTGCGAGCGCTTGTCTGCCCTTTGCTTTTGGGCGCCGTTGCCCTGGCCCTCTTCGGCTGTGGCACTGCCCCATCCTCATCCTCTTCCTCATCAACAGATGATCCTACAGAGACGAGCGCTTCCTCTACCTCCTCCACATCTCTGCCATCTCCCGGTTCGGTCATCCGCCTAGTTCCTACCGACCAGGCGGTCCCAGCCGGCAAGTTGCTGGAAGTCACGGCTTACGACCCCAGGGGAGGCGTTTCGGAGTACTTCCTACTTGACCCTCATGCCCGCCGTGGCTACCGGGAAATGGCATCTCCCTGTCCCACCCCCGGCCACGACATCACGATCGCCGATAACGAGGGCCATCGGGAGATGGATGGGGTGACTCTGGAGGTCTACCCGGACCCGCCCGCCGGACAGAAGTCGGCCGATTATGAGGCGATCATGGGAGAGGACTACTTAGGCGGGCAAGAAGCCACGGTAACGGGTAGCGAGCTCTACGAGGGGCAGGAGACAATTGTGGCGGAAACGACACTTACTGTTCCGGAAGGGCCAAGCACGGAGATCAGCGTGAACATCGACCCGGCGACGGGTTTGCGCGTTAGGGAGAAGGCTGCCCTCCAGTCACAGGTATACGTGACCGAGCGCCGTATCCTCGATGCGACCCCCGACCTGCTTATCAAGCTCGACAAAGATTCCATTCGAGAAATGGCGGCAGAATTTCTGAAGGAGCGTGAACAAAAGCTTTACGATCTTCCTTACCCGGCTCGTGGCTTTGCCGAGGGAACTGAAGACCTCAGTCTCCTTTGGATCCTCCCGGGAAGATACTGGACATCGGTGAGGCTCGAATATCAGTCGCCTGCCACTCGTGGTCGTCCGGCGGTGACCGTCATCACCTATGACCTCGCCGCCGATAGCAAGGCCGCGCACCTCTTCACCGTCTCTCTCGAGAAGGCGGCGCCGCTAACGGAAGAGGGATCGGACCTCCTTCGCTTTCGCCAGGGGGACACCGGCGTGCAAGTGCAGTCTCCCGCGGGGACGGGCCTCAGGATGGCAAGAGAACTAGTGGTCGTCGGGGGCCCGGGCAGCAAGTGGACGCGACCGTGATCGTGCGTCGAGACTCTAGGTAATCTCCCGGAGCAGTACCATCAGGTCCCTCGTGATGGCCGCGAGGCGACCAGAGAAGACTGGGACCAAGTGCGACTCGAGGGCCTTACTTCGAGGAGTCTATCTGTCGCGCTCCCTTCCATCGCGCTATGCAGAAGGCTTGAGCGACCTGCACACCGTTGCCGTCAAGCTGAGGATTGATTGTGACATTCTTCTCCTTGTCCATGGCGCCGCTCCAGTACGTGAAAATCTCAACTCTGTCTCCCGGAACCATGAACTGGTCGATGCGGTATGTCTTCTTCAGAGCGCCCCACTCGTGGGGAATGAAGAACGTCATGGGAAGTCCTTGATATTTCTTCTTCAGGTCTATGCCAATCAGTTCTGTCCTGGAGGTCATGGCGAAGTAGATGTATTGATTGTCACCGACCTTGAACCTGGCATAGATATCACTGCCCGAGACTACCAAATCCAGGAACTCTGCGCTTATCTTCGAGAAATAGCCCTTGGGCATTCCGGGGGCGTTGTTGTTGCTTCCTCCATCGAAGTTGAAGTCAAGGACGACATCACCTTTTCTGAATATTATGGGCGCGGTCGTGATGACATCGTTCAACTCGTTCTCGTCAATGTTGTCCGTCGAGCCCTGTTGTTCGGACCCCGCTTGACGATGTAGAACCCGGCCGCCTTGTGATACTGGTTCTGGATCTTCGGCGGTGTATTGAGGTCTGGCCGAGTAAGCATCTTCCCTTCCGGGCAGTTCTTATTGTGGCCTAAGACGTCTTGAACAGTCCTGTCAGTGGAAATGTAGCCGGGAGGAATGCCCTGAAGAGCCGCGGGCCGGGTGGTAGTTGTCTCAGCTTCGGTGGTCGTGGTCGGCTCTGTGGTAGTAGTGGTCATAGAGGCCGTTGTCGTGCTAGGAGCAAGGGTAGTCGCAGCCGTCAGGGCTGCCTTGCTCGTTGAGGTAGCCGCGGGAGCATTCTCGCACGAGTTCAATTGGGTAATCATCTTTATGGGCAGATGGTATTCCCTGATCACCGCCGTGGGTGAGCATCTGGGTGTCGCCCTTCGGTTGCAGCCGACTCCGCTGGCCAGAGCTCCCGAACCTCGGCCGGCAGGCTTCGCTTGATTTCAGCGATCTCTTCGGGAGCGATATGGTGCCCGAGCACCCGGAGTACTCCCCGTGTGATCCTCATCGGGTCCTGGGGGCCGCGGCCGGTAAGCTCCTTGCTCACCTGCATCAAGAACTGAGCGAGGTGAGGTTCGTCCAAGGGTTTGGCCGCAGGCCGCCATTCCTCGAAATAGATGCGCCGGACGAGCATGGGAAGGTGAGAGCCGAGTTTGACCGCTTCCTTTTCGGTGAGGCGATCCCGTAAGGCCTGAAGTACCGCCCGCAGGGCGTAATACGCGTCTTGGGAGTCCTTCAGCTGCAGTCCATCCGTGATCTCCTTGATCCAAAGGATGCCCTCCTGCCGGCTGCTATCAAATCCTGTATTCCCGGTGGCGCTCATCGTCGTTGCTCCCTGGTAGCGCGCGTCCATGCCAGTATCCATGTTCCCCTGTATGGAAGCTGTAAGCGGGCCCTGCGCTTGACTGACTCACCTCCCACGCGATCTGACTGATACTCGCGCTCTAATCGCCCGTTCCACCGGGGCGAGCACGAAGATGTCGCGATGATATCGATCCCAACACATTGGCCGGGAAACCCAGGTCGAGAAGGTGCCGGGGATACCAGAGAGCGTGTGAGAATCCCGCAGGCAGGGAAGTTACCGGTACATGCAAGAGCCCGGGGTCAGGCACCAGACGGTTCACCAATCGGTGGGCCAAGCAACAAGAGCGGCTCGCGTGCACTGGCACGTGGCCCTCACCCACTTCCCTATCTCGCTCTTTGGCAACGCCTTTCTCTTTCAAGTACTCCATCTCTTTATGTTTCCCAGCGGTTTTGAGGCAGCCACTACTGTCTGCGCCCTTACAGGAGCGGCCTCGATGATACCGGCGACCGTGAGCGGCTGGTTTACTTGGAAGCGGCATTACCGCGGAGCGCCCACCAGACTCTTCCGGCGTAAGATCCAGATTGCCTTTAGCCTGCTCGGCCTGAGCATAGCGATTTCGGCTTGGAGGCTAAGTCTTTATACAGTGGTGGGCAGAGATACGCGCCTAATCGAGCACTATGCTTTCTTCTTTGTCGCTTTTCTCCTTATCGCCGGGGCAGCGGCCGAGGGCTACTACGGCGGACGTCTCGCCCACCACTAGCTTCCGTGCGTGAAGCACAGGCGACACGGCCAGAGCACGCTGACCGCTCGATTAAGACACGGCCAGAACAGCGAGCCCGCTACCGTGTTTGTCGCGCCAAGCTGCCAGCGCCTGCGGCCGCTACTCCGTGTCCGGCGGCTATTTGCCTGTAAGCGCCTTGGCCGCCGCCGCCACCACGTCTGCCGGTATGGCGAACCCTATGTTCTCCGCCCCGGTGCTCCCCGGGGGGAGGTATACCTCCGGCATGCCGATGAAGTCACCCTGCGTATCGAAGCAGCCTCCCCCGGAGTTCCCTGGGCTTATGGGAGTGTCGATCTGCATGAGGCCGGTCAAGGTTTGCGTCGAAGAGACCTGCAGACTGCGGTCAAGCCCACTCACAATGCCCAGGGTCACGCTGTTTCGGAAGTCCAGCGGACTGCCGATGACCGTCGCCCATTCTGCCAGCTTGACGTCGCTCGACTTGCTGAAGGTGACGGGGGTAAGTCCAGTCTTATTTACCTTGATAGCGGCCAGATCCTTGGTCGCGTCCTCGCCCACGATGGTCGCCGGTGCCTGCGAGCCGTCGCTGAACGTCACCACGATCTGTTGTCCAGAACTCACCTGGCCGTCAAGGGTGACCACGTGGTCGTTGGTCATGATGTAGCCGTCCGAGGTGTATATGATGCCCGAACCGATCCCGGTGCCCGACTGGCCTCCCACGGTCGCAGTCACCGCGATGTTCACGACGCTCGCGTAGACCACGTTCAGGACGTCCTGGGCCGGACTGGCCAGGTCGGTCTGGGTCTCACCGCTTGCGGTTCCCTGTCCGACTTGGGCCGCACTTGTGGCGGTTCCGCCGCCGGCACAGCCGCCAAATGCGACAGCTCCCGCCAATATCCCGGCGGTTAGAAGACACAGGAAGACGACGGGCTTCTTCCCGGCCCGGTTCGAGGCTGCACCTGCTTTTTCTATTCGCGTTCTCATGTCTGCTCCTCCAAAAAACAGCTATAGCTCCCAACATACTTTTACCCACCTCGGGGAGAAAGTTGGCGCGGGGACCGGGCAAGCAAGGCTCAGGGGTCAAGGGCTTGCGCCATCCGCAGGCCGCAGACGGTCGCACCACCGCTACCAAGGCAACCTCTGAAGCCCCAGGGAAGGGTGCTGGTGAACACCTTGGATGAAACAAGAGGCTCCCTGGGAATGCTGATGCTGGAGAGAAGCGGGCTGGAATACCGTCGCAGCGACTGTCCTAAGCCTCGTGCCGGTTCAGCCCTACATTGATTGGCCAGGGCGGCCGATCGCTCTAAAATGGGCGACCTATGAGAACCGAGAAGTGACAGAAGTGAACATCGCCGAATTCACCGGTCTTACCCTCGTAGGCGGCTTTGCCGCAGGGCTTGTCGGCTCCCTCACCGGCTTGGGCGGCGGGGTCGTCATCATCCCTCTGCTCACTCTCGCTTTGGGCGTGGATATCCGCTATGCCATCGGCGCCTCTCTGGTCTCGGTCATCGCCACCTCGTCGGGAGCTGCCGCAGCGTATGTGCGAGAGGGGTTCACCAACCTCCGGGTCGGGATGTTTCTGGAGATCGCCACTACCTTCGGAGCGCTGGCCGCGGCGCTTGTCGCCTCCCGGGTTCCGGTTACCGCCATCGCGATCGTTTTCGGCGGCGTGCTCATTCTCTCGGCCTTGCTTTCCGCTCGTCGCCAAGAGAAGACCGCAATCTCGCACAAACCCGACCGCCTTTCCCGCCGGCTTCGCATGGATTCCGCCTACCCGAACCGTCAGGGAAGGATGATCTCCTACCGCGTACGGCAGATACCCGGGGGCTTTGCCGTCATGTTCGTCGCTGGGATGCTTTCAGGCCTCTTGGGTATCGGTTCCGGCGCGCTCAAGGTACTTGCCATGGATCTCATCATGCGCTTGCCTCTCAAAGTGTCCACTACCACGAGCAACTTCATGATCGGGGTTACGGCGGCAGCGAGCGCCGGGGTCTACCTTCATCGCGGGTACATCAATCCGGCCGTTGCCATGCCGGTGATGCTCGGGGTCCTCGCCGGATCTCTCCTTGGAGCCCGCTACCTACCCCGCGCGCACGTTCGCGGTCTTCGTCTCTTCTTCGTGGCTGTGATCCTGGCTCTCGGGGTGGAGATGATCTTCAACGGCGCAACGGGAGGATTCCGTTGAAAGCTCAGAATCCTCGAAGCAGGACTGCGATCCAACACTACCAAGTGGATGAGCGCACGGAGAAGACGCTGGGTCGAGTGCTCCAGATCGGCGTCCTATCCGCAGGGATAATTGTGTTCGGCGCGGGGATAGCCTACCTGGTGCACCACGGCGGCGACGCGGCATCATTCAAGAATTTTCAAGTCCAGCCTCAAAGCCTCAGGAGTCCGCTCGGCATCTTCCGGGCGCTCACGGAGCTTAGAGCGAGTAGCTTCATTCAGTTAGGGCTGCTGGTGCTTATCGCCACACCTATCGTGCGAGTGGTTCTCTCCGCCTACTCCTTCGCCCGCCTGAGGGACTTCCTTTACGTCCTAGTGACACTGATCGTTCTCACGGTTCTCGCATTTGGACTTATAAGTAGCCGCTAAGTCGGCCGACCACGACAGTGTCTGTCCACACCATGGCAAGATAGTGTCCGATGGTGCGTTAATAGCGAGAAAGATCGTTCTTGCTAGCCCATAGCCGGAGTCTACGTGCTTTCTCCCCCTTACTCCTACCTAGTCACACGGCCGCGGGCTGCCCCTCGATGGCGAAGGGCCTCTGCCATCGCTGACTTCTCTACCGAGAACGAGAAAACGCTGGAAAACGACCTCTTTTCGGGAGATAAGCGCTCCCACCTACTGCCAAGATGCAAGCGTCACCGCTGTGGAGGTCGCCGTGCCCAGTCGCACCTTCACCGGATAGTCGTTCCCACTCAAGCTGAAGCGCACCGTTGCGGTAATCGAACGTCCGGGCGCCAATGTCCCAGCTTTAAGGAGCGGTTCGCCGGCTACCGTCGGGTTGGACTTGCCGACGATTCCAGGGGCGCCGACACCTACGCTGCCGCTACTCTGGCCTTCCAAGGTGAATTCCGAAGCGGCACAGTTGAACGTATCACTACCGGTGTTGGTGGTGGTAGCTGCGGCCACCCGCAGACGGCCGTAGGATTTGGGCTGTATTATCCGGAGCCATCCAAGGTGTAGAGTGTAAGCGCCCCACCCGCCGTTGGCTTGGCAGGTCATATCCGGGAGGACTCGTGGGACTCTTCCAACGACGGAAGGAAAAGGAAAGGCCAGATGGCGTAGACGTGCTCGTCCTCCAGGATGCGCTGCTCGTCGACCGGATAGATGCGTTTCATTCCGGGGAGTATCCGAGAGACAAGCACCCGGATACCTGCCAGCGCTGCGGGAATATCGACCCGGGCTTTCGTTACTGCCGATGCTGCGGGGAGGAGATCATGCGCAAGCCCAAGTATGGAAGCTTCTGGTTCCAGGAAGTCGTGGGCGAGGAGGACCGCCAAGAGGCTTTCGCGCACCTGCTGATGGGGGCGGACCGAGACGAGGACGGAGGGGTACGGGAGTGGGTAACGGTGGTTCTGCTTCCCGAGCAATCGAATACGTGCGACGAGAACGCCGTCATGGTGCTGGCCACCAGAGAAGGGCCTGCACAACATGTAGGCTACATTCCCCGGGACGCTGCCCCCGCCGTTCAGAGGGCGTGTCTCCAGGCGCAAGCTACCCACCACAAGGTTCTGGCATGCGAGGGCCTGGTTCAGGGCGGCTTTCAGCTTGAGGACGGACAGCCTGCTTCCTACAGCATCCGGTTATTGCTTCCGCTCCCACCCAACATGCTCAATCAGATGAACGCGGCCGCGTGGCATTGACCGGGGACGGGAGCGCTTCGAAACTGCCGCCTAGCCAGGGGTCTTGGCGTGTACAAAGAGCCCCCAAGAGCCGAGCTTGGTGGCTACCCAAGGGGCCTCAGGCGCGTTCGACTACTTACTAGTTGAAAACGGACACCATGACCTCATGGTGAGGGTTGATCCGCCCACGCGCATGAGGTCAAGTGTGACCGGACTTCAGCGGACCATGGGAGGCCAGTTGCCACGGTCGGCCCAGCCGGGCAAGCAGGAAAGGGCGGTCACGCTTCGCTCGGCGCCTAGGCGTTCCTCCTAGACCCGATCCGCAAGAAGGGCCTGCACCCTAGCAAGCAGGCCCTCAGGAGAAAACGGCTTCTCAAGGAACTCGATGCCGTCATCCAGGCGTCCGTTGTGCACCACCGAGTCTCTCGTGTACCCGGACATGTAGATGACCGCCGCCTCTGGATGGCGCTCAAGCAGGAGATCGGCCACCTCCCGCCCACTTTTCCCCCCGGGCAGGACGACATCGGTAAGGAGCAGGTCGGGCACCGGGGCCTCGCCGGCAAGCAGGGCCTCCACCTCAGAGGCCGAGCCGGCCGTTTGCACCCCGTATCCGGCCCGGGCAAGGATACGGCCGGCAAGCTCGCGCACCGAACTCTCGTCTTCCACCACAAGAATGGTGCCCGTTCCTGCCGTAATCTCTGCGATCGCGAAAGGACTGGGCTTCCTCACCATGGCGACCCGAGCCTGCGGCAGGTAAACCTTAAAGGTGCTCCCCTCCCCCGGCTCGCTGTAGACGGTGATGCTCCCTCCGCTCTGCTTCACGATGCCAAAGACGGTGGAAAGCCCCAGTCCCGTGCCTTTGCCCACCTCTTTGGTGGTGAAGAACGGTTCAAAGACGTGGGACGCCGTTTCAGCGTCCATGCCGCAGCCGTCATCGGAGACGGCCAGAAGCACGTAGGGTCCCGGAGTCACCCAGGGGTGAAGCCGGCAGTAGGTGGAATCAAGGGTGACACTCGCGGTCTCCAGGGTGAGGCTGCCCCCTTCGGGCATGGCGTCGCGGGCGTTTAAGGCCAGGTTGAGCACCACCTGCTCCATCTGATGCCGGTCCACCTCGGCCAAACCAAGGTCTGGGGCGAGCACCAGGCGAAGATCGATGTCTTCCCCTATGCTGCGGCGCAGGAAGGGTTCCACATCTGCGAGTACATCGTTGAGGGAGAGCACCTGGGGTTTCAGGATCTGCCGCCGGGAGAAGGCGAGGATCTGGCCGGTAAGGGCGGCGGCCCGCTCCCCCACCTCTTTTATGTCCGCGACAAGCTCGCGATTGGGATCATCAGGGGTAAGAGAGGCCAGCATGAGGGCGCTGTTTCCGATGATGGCGGTAAGCAGGTTGTTAAAGTCGTGGGCGATCCCGCCGGCGAGCTGCCCCACCGCCTCCATCTTCTGGGCCTGGCGAAGCTGCTCCTCGCTCTTGCGCAGAGCCTCTTCCGCCACCCTGCGCTCGGTGATGTCGCGGGCAATCCCAAGGACTGCCCTACCGGTGGGCAAGCTCAGCCCGCCCAAGGTGATTTCCACGGGCAAGAGGGTGCCGTCCTTGCGCGCGTGACACGTCTCGAAGGTGAGATGCTCGCCCGCCAAGGCCCGCTCTCGCAACTGGGCCCGGTCGGCGTCGAGCAAGGGCCGGTCGATCTCCGTTATGTCCTTACCCAGCAATTCCTCGCGGGTGAAGCCGAGGCTCTCGCAGGTTTGCCGGTTAACGTCCACGATGCGACCGGTTTCGTCACTCAGGATCATGCCATCGCCGGCTTGCTCCACCAGGGTGCTGTAGCACTCCTCGCTGCGGCGAATGGCCTCTTCCGCTCGCTTGCGCTCGCTGATATCCCGGCCAAAAGCAAAGACATACTCGCCGTCTTCGGTGCTCACGTAGTTGGCCACCAGTTCCACGGGGAAGAGCTCGCCTGTCTTGGTTCGATGCACCGTCTCGAAGACGAGCGGAGACTCGGTCGTCACCTCGTGCCAACGCTTCTTCCAGGTCTGGGGCGTTTCCGTCAAGTCCAGGTCGAAGACCGACATATTGAGGAGCTCCTCGCGCGAGTAGCCGTGACGCCGGCAGGTGGAGTCGCTCACATAGAGGAGGCGACCGCCCGGGCTGATCCAGTGGATGAAGTCGGCGGCCCTATCAACTGAGAGCTGAGTGAGGCGAAGAGCCTTCTCAGTCCGCTGGCGCTCGGTGATGTCGCGGGCGAAAGCGAAGTTGTATTGCTTGCCCTGGCACTCCACGTAGTTGACCGTGAGTTCCACGGGGAACACCTCTCCATCCTTGGTGCGGTGGACCGATTCAAAGACGAGGGAGCCTTTCTCCTTGAGTTCGCGCCAGTGCTGCTTCCAGGTCTGGGGCGTTTCCGTCAAGTCCAGGTCGAAGACCGACATATTGAGGAGCTCCTCGCGCGAGTAGCCGTGACGCCGGCAGGTGGAGTCGCTCACATAGAGGAGGCGACCGTCCGGGCTGATCCAGTGGATGAGGTCGGCGGCTCTGTCCACGGAGAGTTGGGTGAGGCGAAGAGCCTCCTCCATCTCCCTGCGCTCGGTTACGTCCCTTGAGTTGAGCACGAAAGAGGCCTCTCCGCCTACGGTGGGCATCCTTCGCGCCTTTATCTCAAGGACGCGCCAGGAGCCGTCCTTGTGCCGGAAACGAAGATCGGTGGCGTTTCCAGGAGGGCGCCGGCCGGCGTCGAGTTCCGCAAAAGCGTGCATGCTCTCGGCGACGTCATCGGGGTGAACGAAATCGAAGGCGCTCTTTCCTTCCAGCTCCTCGGGCCGGTAGCCCAAGATGGCCCGCGAAGAGGGACTCTGGAAAAGAAACACCCCCGATTCGTCGAGCACGGCGACAAGATCAGTGGCGTTTTCGATGAGGGCCCGAAAGTGCTGCTCGCTTCTTCTGACCGCCTCTTCCGAACGGAGCTTGGCGAGACCCAGAGCGAGATACCCGGCGAGATTCTCCCAGCACTCGATCCCCTCTTCTGAGAAGAGGCCTTCCCGGTGGTCGTTTAGCTGCAGGAGCCCCAGTCGCTCTTCCCCTACCCACAAGGGGATGAGGGCCACAGACTCGTATCCCTCTCCGTTACAGCGGTTGCGGGTGCGGGCCAGGCGGTCGGCCGGAGTGGTACTGGCAAGAAGGGCGCGTGTGGAGTTGGTCCAGAAGCTGCCGCCCAAAGTGAAGAACGGCTGGGAAGGATCAAACCTGCCCATAATGACGTTCCCGCACATGCACTCAAGGACCGGGTTGCCGGCAGAATCGCGAAGGGCTTCTCCTTCCGGACCCCGTGCGCAAAGAGAGCTCTCCAGATGCACGAACTCTTGCGGGAATCCCCGCACTTCCGCGTAGGGAAAATCGTCTCCTTCCCTGAGCCGTATCCCCACCGCGTGACAGCCTGATTGCTCTTGAAAGAAGCTAACCGCCCGGGAAACGAGTTCCTCGGTCGAGGCGCTCGTCTGAATGAGGCCAAGGAGCGCGATGGAGACTTCTTCGGCGGGTAGCAAGGGCAGGCAGTCTCTCGCGACCGCATGGGGCCGCATCTCTAGGAGAGCCCGACTTATGCTTCGCCTGCTTCCCATCTCTCCCCGAGCTTCTCTTAGCTCGCGCACGATCTCTAACTGGGTTCCGATCTTTCAGTCGGCCAAAGCCAGGGACCTGCGGGATTACCGTCCGCTTTAGTTATCGGCTCTTCTTCCGTGGTTGATGAGACGCTCTGGGCTACAAAGGCCCGAGGAGCACGGCCAAGGCGAGAACTTGTCCACCTAAGGCGCGTGCGCCGTCGACGGGCCACACCGTCTTGTGTCGACCACTGGTGTTCTCTAGCCTCTTTCTGCAGCCGGGCCATGGTTTCTGATTTCAGCCTTCCAGAGCTCGCCTTCCCACAGAGCCAGAATAGTAACGATCATCCAGACGGGGTTACTCACGAACTGCCTCACCAACAAGAGCGCGCCCACTACCACCGAGGTCTCTGCTAACTGAAGCAAGGCGTATTTGACAATTACCTTCGCGTTTACCAAGGTATAACCACTGTCCTAGCTGGCGCCACTTCCCGACGGAGACATCCCGTTATCGCACAAGTCCTCGCCGGCGTGGCAGAGCAACAATTCCTCCAACAGCTCGATCACCGCCTCTCCCCCGCGCTGCGCGGCGATGAGGAGGCCCTGGAGAAGCTTGTCACGCTCCTCGGGCGACAGAGAGTCGCAAAACTGTGGAGGTCTTCAAATCGCTCGGTCCCCTTTGGTTTCATGCCGGTAGACCAACTCCGTGAGTTGCCGGCGTTTCTTGGGTCGAGGTTGGCCGCCTGGGTAGCCCAGCGGGATAAGGATCAGGGGCACAAGCTCTGCGGGCAGGGCCAAGGCTTCGCGGACGGGATCGGGCTTGAAGTCAGCAATCCAGCAAGTGCCCAGCCCCAGTTCGGTCGCCTGCAGGATGAGATGATCCACGACGATGGCCACGTCAACCTCCAGGCAACTGAACCCGTCAGCGCGTACCCAGGCCTCACCCGGCACGCCGCAGGCCACGATGATCACGGGGGCGTTATAGAACCACGAGCGGTTGTAGGCACGCGCGAGAGCTTTCCTGGTAGCGTCATCCTCGATGACGATGAGCCGGAAAGGTTGGTAGTTGACCGCCGTGGGGGCAAGACGAGCCGCCTCCAGCACGAGTTCTATCTTCTCCTCCTCCACTGGCTTCTCGAGATACTTGCGCACGCTGTAACGGGCCCGAATTAGCTCTCTGAAGTCCATTTCTTCCTCCCTTGCCCGTACTCGTTCGAGCCCCTAAGTCATTCCAGCCTATGAGGCCCCGGCCGTTCCCCCAACGTCTCCTCGATGGCATGACACAGCATCAGCTCCTCCAACAGCTTGATCGTCGCCTCTCCCCCGCGGGGGGCGGCCGTGAGCAACGGGAGACGTTGACGGAGTTCCGGTAGGTCCAAACGTGCCCGGCAATCCCATCGCCACTGACAACGGATGGCGCCCTCAACGTTCATCGCACCTCTCTAGTATCAGGCTCGTTCCTCTTATGTCGACCACTCGTGTTCTCTCGCCTCTTTCTGCAGCCGGGTCATGGTTTCTGATTTCAGCCTTCCAGAGCTCCCCTTGCACTCATCAAACGCGTAGGCCCGCCGAAGCTGGGGGTAAAGGGCTAGGTCCTTGAGTGTCCACAGAGCCAGAATAGTAACGATTATCCGCGTATTTGAGAATTACCTTCTCCCCGAAGCGGGCCGCGCAGCGCCAGCGCCTTGGGTCGGTTCAACCA
>JAMDEO010000131.1 GCA_023483915.1 Actinomycetota bacterium | reverse complement strand
CGGGGGGCGACACCGATGCCGGGGGGCGCGAGACACTGATTCCGGGTGCCGCGACTGCCTGGGAGGGGCACGGCGGCCGGCGCGACCTGCCCCACCGCGGCCCGGCGCTACAATGAGTTGCCGACCAACGGAGGCGAAGTCAATGCGAGGAACGGTCGCGGTCGTAGGCGCAGGGAACACGGGCGCAAGCTGGGCGGGGCTATTCGCGGCGCACGGATATGCCGTGCGGATCTTCGACCAGAGCCAGACGGCGATGAGCCGCGCACTTTCCCGGGCGACAGCAGCGGCAGAATTCTTGGCCCACAAAGGACTGGCGAACCCGGCCGTGGTTCAGAAAGGCCTCAGTCTGATCATGCCCGCGGGCAATCTCGAGTCTGCGGTGGACGGCGTATGTCTCGTGCAGGAAAGCGTGACCGACGATCTCGCAGTGAAGCGGGCCCTTTTCGCCGAGATAGGCAGGCTGGCGCCGACATCAGCCCTGATCGCTACCAGCACATCAGGACTTTCCATCACTGCCATCCAGGAAGACACTCCGGCTCCAGGGCGCACCCTGGCGGCCCATCCCTACAATCCGCCCCACCTGATCCCCTTGGTGGAGTTGGCCCCAGGGGTACTTACCAGTCCGGACACGCTGGATGCAGCGATGAAGTTCTACGGCGGAGTGGGTAAAGAGCCCGTCGTGATCAGCCGCGACATCCCCGGTTATATCGCTAACAGGCTGTCCGCGGCGCTGTGGCGGGAAGCCATCGAGTTGGTGCGTTCAGGCGTGGCCACGGTCGAGGACATCGACCGAGCTGTTTCTCTTGGCCCCGGTCTACGATGGGCGATCATGGGACCTCACCTTGTCTATCACTTGGGAGGGGGCCATGGAGGCATCAGAGGGCACCTTGCCCATCTGACCGCAACTAAGGAAGGCATGCTCAAGGACCTGGCCTCTTGGACGACTTTGCCCGGGGACACGGCGGACATCCTTGCGGCCGGTGTGGAAGCTGAGGCGCGCGGTAGGAGCCTCGAGGAACTGGAGGCGGAGCGGGACGAGGCCCTGGCCACGATCATCTTGGCGCTGCGGCAGGTGAAGCCTGGAACTTTGGGTGACCCGGCCGGTTTGCCGGGCGACGCAGCCGTTTCGCAGAGGGGCGCGGCATATTCGCTGAGGGGCGGGGCTGGTTCTTCGGGCGACGCAGTCGGGCCGAAGGAGCGCTGGGCCTGATGCAGGTCTTTGCCCTCGTGCCGGCCTACAACGAGGCTCCACGCATCGGGGCCGTTGTGGCCGGTCTTCTCGAACAGGGTCTGCCGGTGCTGGTGGTCGATGACGGCTCAGTCGACGACACAGGTGATGTGGCCCGAGCCGCAGGGGCCGAGGTGGTCAGACTTGAGCCGAATCGGGGCAAGGGCGCTGCCCTCAAAGCCGGCTTCGAGGCCGCGCTCCAGGGCAGCCGACCCTGGGATGCAATCCTCAGCCTCGATGGCGACGGGCAGCACGACCCCGCAGAGGTGGCTCAGTTTCTGAAGGCATGGGAAGAAACCGGCGCGGATCTGGTTGTTGGAGCTCGCGATTACCGGGACATGCCGCCGATTAGGTGGTTCACCAACACAATCAGCCGGCTTCTGTTCTCCTGGGCGTTGGGCGAGAAGATCCCCGACAATCAGTCAGGCTACCGGTTGCGCAGCCGCCGGCTGGTGGTGGCGACCCTCACCAGCGCTGAGAAGGGCTTCGCTTTCGAAGTAGAGGAGATCGCCATCTGCGTAGGACGAGGCTTCAAGTTGGCATGGGTGCCAATCAAGACGATCTACGGAACGGAAACCAGCCACATACGGCCCTGGACCCATTTCGTCAGTTTTCTTAGAGTGACGCGGCGCGCCCGGCGCCGGATGCAGTTGGAGCGGCGGCGCCGAATGCAGTAGGAAGGACGCGCTACTTGATCTGCCCCCGAATGGCATCCACCGGGTGAGAGGCATTGCCCACGCTCACGTAGGTGTTCCCAGACTGGATCAACGCGACCAAGTCTCCGATCGTCTGCCCGGCGAGGCTCCCGGTCAGATTTGCTTCGTCGATCGTACCGCTGGCCAGTTCTCCCTGGTAGACGCCCGTCTTGGCCGGGCCCGCGAAGAGGACATAGACCACAGTTCCGGTGGAACCTGGCGCACCCTCATAGATCGCGGCGTTGCTCGGGCTGGTTAAGCCATCGAGGTCAAGCTTGAAGCTAAGCGTCTGTGCGGCCGAGTCGTAATCGAGAGTAAGCGTGCCGGTGGACTCCGTCTGCACGGGCGGCACTGAGTCCGCGCCCTTAAGGTCGGCCGAGAAGGATGCCGCCCCGAGACCAGTTGTCGTGCTCTCGTTGTTTCCGGGCCCGCCCGTCGTGCTTGTTGTACTCGATCCACCATTGGACAGCGCGACCGACAGGCTGACGATGAGCACAATAAGCGCCAGAACGGCGACGGCCAGGACAATGCGTCGTCTTCTGATCTGCTCGGCTCTGCGCTTCCTGCGCTCTCTCGTGCGTGCTAGCGGATCTTGTGGCGGGTTGACTGCCATCGTCGCTCTCCCAAAGTGATGGTGACGTGACGCCCTGCACTCGCCTGCCGATGCTACTCTCTTTGCAGCACAGCGCGCAAGACTGGGAGATTCGTGGTAATTGGAATTGGCACTGATATCCTTTTGATTGACCGAATTCGCCGGTGCTTGGACTCGCCAGCATTCATGCGTCGCACTTTCACCGAGACGGAGTTGGCAGCAGCCGAACTGCGCCCCGACACCGGTAACTACTTTGCCAAGGTGTTCGCTGCTAAAGAAGCCGTGTTCAAATGCTTCGGGATAGATGGAGACTCTCTCGGCTCATGGAGGGAAATAGAGATTCTCGATAGCGAGGAGAGACGACCCGAGGTCAATTTGACCGGGTCAATGGGAACCCTGGCCTCCGACCGTGGGGTTGAGCGGGTTCTGCTTTCGCTCTCGTACGACACGGATTATGCGATTGCCATTGCGGCGCTCGTCGAGGGGGCAGGAAGCGGTGTTTAGGGGGTCCCAATGGTAGGCACACCGGCGTCCAAAGCATCAAATCGATCTAATGGTCGTATGACCGCGGCGGAACGTCGAGCGCAGATCATCGAGGCCGTCCTTCATTTGGTCGACGAATACGGAATACAGGGTACGACAACGGCCCGGATCGCCGCATCCACTGGAGTGACTGAGCCCACCCTGTATAAGTACTTCGACAATAGGCGCGACATGTTGCTGGCCGCGCTCGACGTCGTCTTCGACCGTGCCGAAGAGGTTGTCAGGTCTTGCCACGAGACAGACGCGGTCGGCTGCCTGCGACATATCGGGCGTTATCACACGGAAAGCACCAAGGCCAGGCGTCTCGGCTTCGTGAACCCGCTGTTTGAGTTCATTGTCGCCCCTCCTGAAGCAGGTCTCCGAGATCGCGTGAGACAAAGGAGTCTGATAATCATCAACTTGTTGGCCGCAATCGTGGACGAGGGAAAGGCCCAAGGTCGGATCGGGCCTGATATCGATGCAAAACGCGTGGCTTGGCGAATCATGGGATTTTACTGGTTTGAAGATGTCTCCTCACTCATGGATCTTCCGGAAGTTGTGGTGGACGGAATCTCTGCGGAGATGTTTGAAGGGATCGTCGGCGACATCCTGATTTCGGGAGATTAGAAGGATTCATTCGGCGGCAGTTGCGCCGCCTCCCCTGTGTCATTTGACACCTGCTTTGCCTTGAGGTATAAGGTTAGTGTCCGCTATCTTAGCGAACACTAACCTGGTGCGCGCAGCCACCCACGGCAGACAGGAGGGGACATGAACGCTCGGGATGACAAGCCGATAATTCAACGGGATGAGGGCCATTTTGAGCGTGCCGTTAGCCGGCGCTCGTTCTTGAAAATGGCCGGCATTGCGGCGGCCAGCATCGGAACCGGAGGCAGTCTCGCTGCTCTCCTCGCCGGTTGTGGCGGGGAAAGCGTCACCACTACCAGTGCCACCGCTACCAGCACTTCTACTGCGGCCGGCGTCGTAACCACATCCGGAGCCACCACCACTGTGAGTTCCGGCCCTGAGGCGGGCGATCCCGTCAAGATCGGCTTTGTGACCCCCCAAACCGGGCCATTGGCCGCATTCGGCATTCCGGACAAGTACTGCATGGACCGTGCCAACGAGTCCTTCGCCGACGGCTTGGTCTGTGGTGACGGCAAGAAGCATCCGGTTTCCATCTCGATGCAAGACAGCCAGTCCGACACAAACCGCGCAGCACAAGTCACGGGCGATCTCATCAACAATGAGGGCGTGCAGCTGATCGTGGCGGCCTCCACCGGCACCACCGTCCCGCCTGTCGCCGATCAGTGCGAGGCCTCGGGAGTTCCGCTCCTTTCCACCGATTGCACGTGGGAGCAGTTCCACTATGGCCGCGGGTTGAAGGCGCCCACCGACTCATTCAAGTGGACCTATCTGTTCTTCTTTGGGATGAGCAACCTGGTCCCGACCTATCTAGGTCTCTGGGATCTTCTCCCAAACGACAAGGTGCTCGGCGGCATGTGGCCTAATGAGGTGGCTGGGAACACCGCGCGGCCCATATTCACGGATGCTGCAAAAGGCAAGGGTTACACGGTCGTCGACCCAGGTGCGTGGCAGCCCGGCACCGAGGACTATACGGCGATGATATCCATGTTCAAGAAGAATGCGGTCGAGGTTGTGCAAGGCTTCATGACGCCGCCGGACATGGCCAACTTCTGGAAGCAGTCGGTCCAGCAGGGCTTCAAGCCCAAGGTGGCTACGATAGCCATCGGGACTCTCTTCCCACAGGCTATCGAGGCCATTGGGGAGATCGGAGCAGGTCTGACCACAGAGGTGTGGTGGACCCCCGCTTGGCCGTTCAAGTCATCGCTGACTGGCGAAACCTGCCAGCAGTTCGCGGATGAGTACGAGGCGCGGTCGAACAGCCAGTGGACCCAACCGCTCCTACATTATGTGGTCTTTGAGATGGCGGCGGACGTGCTGAAGCGCGCGTCCGATCCCACCAGCAAGGACGCGATCCTAATCGCCATCACGACTATGAAGTTAGACACTATCGCCGGCACCGTGGACTTCACGTCGCCGGTCGCGGACAACACGGCTCACCCCGTTCCCAACTGTTACACGAGCCCGTGCCTTGGTGGACAATGGGTCAAGGGTAGCGGCAAGTGGCCGTTCGATTTGAAGGTTGTATACAACGGGACCTTCCCAGCTGTTCCTACAGATGCCACAATCATGCCATTAGCATAGGGGGCACGCTGGTCGATGCCGTCACAGACAGTCAAGGTAGAGCTGATTGGTGTCGTCCGTGATCTCGTGCGGGAGCGGATCGTCGAGGTCGACCTGCGAGACCGGACCCACGTCTCCTACAGGGACGTTTTGGATAGCCTGGTGGAGCGCTATGGGCCCGGGTTGAGAGAAAGGTTGTATGGCCCGCGCGGGCTCCTGAGCATTGTGAAAGTCTACGGCGGCGGCAAATTGATCGAGAACCTGGACGATTGTGTCTCAGTCACGGATGGCCCTCTTGTGCGGATAATTGTCTTTGCGGCTGCGGGCGGCGGGTAGCGAGTCCTTTCTATACGAGGTTTGCATGGAAACCAGTGATGTTCATGAAGATGTTTGGATTCCGACGGTGTGTGCCAACTGCTTTTCGTTCTGCCCCATCCGGGCCCATCGGGTTGATGGGGTTATCGTTAAGATCGAAGGCAACCCAGACGATCCGCTGACTCAGGGGAGGATCTGCGCCCGCGGCTTGAGCGGGATCAACATCCTCTACGACCCAAATCGTCTCAACTATCCCGTCAGAAGGACGAATCCCAACAAGGGGCGGGGAATAGATCCGAAGTGGGAGCGTATCAGTTGGGAGGAGGCTCTGGATACCATCGCTGCCAAGCTGCGCGAGGTGCGGGAGGACGATCCCCGGAAGCTGGTTGCCAGTTTTGGTGTGAACGGCGGTCCACAATCCTACACTCTCGAGGCCTTTGCGGTTGCCTATGGAACACCCAACATTTTCGTTGGGGGCGCCGGCAACCATTGCGCCAGCGGCAAGCACTTCATCGGCGGACTTACCCACGCCTCTTGGGTATCCCAACCGGACTTCAACTTCTGCAACTACTTCCTCAACTTCGGAGTACCGGTGGGCACCGGCGCCTACTACGGAGTCAATGCCGCGGTGCGGAAGATGGCGGACGCCCGCGCCCGGGGCATGAAGCACGTGGTGCTCGATCCCTGGATGGGGATGCCCGCGCAGAGCGCAGACGAGTGGGTGCCCATCATTCCCGGCACCGATGCCGCGGTGGCCCTGGCGATGACCAACTTGCTTCTCAATGAATACCGGGTCTACGACCACGAGTACTTGGAGCACGAGACCAACGGCCCATATCTGGTGGGAGATGACGGCCACTATCTCCGTGATGCTGATGACAAGCCGCAGATGTGGGATGCGGTTGAGGACAGGCCCAAACCCTATGACGCAGCCTTCAACCAGGTTGCGCTGGAGGTCGACCGAGTCGTCGACGGGCGCCGTTGGCGAAGCGCCTTCTCGGTCATCAAGGAGCATGTGAAGCGATACACCCCAGAGCTGGCGACCGAGATCAGCGGTGTGCCCGTGGTCACCATCCGCCGGCTCGCGAGGGAATTCGGCTCCGCCGCTCGTATCGGGGAGACGATCGTGCTGGAGGGACACGAGCTTCCCTTCCGGCCTGTGGCGCTCTCCTACTTCAAGGGTCCGCAGGCGCACAAGCACTCAGCCCTCATTTCTACGGCCCTTGAGCTGCTGAGTGCCATCGTGGGGGTCCGCTCAGTTCCGGGGAGTTACGTCGGAATCAATTCACGGTCTCTGGGCCATCCGGAGACCGGCTTCCCCAAGTGGTCCCCGACTGATGGGCCAGATGGCCTACTGGTGACGGGTAGATGGGTGGTACCCCCATCACAGCCATGGCCACCCGTCTACCCCAAGAAGCCCGAGGACCTCGGTCTGGGCCAGCTCATCCCGCCTTCGCACGGAAACACGCCCATGCTGCCCCTTGTCTCCCAGGACCCGGCGAGATACGGCATCGACTACAAACCGGCGGTCCAGATAATGGTGGCGACGAACTTCGCCATGAGCCTGTCCGACCCCGAGGTGGTGGAGGGGTTCTTCAAAGACATCTTCACCGTGAACTTCAACCTCTTCCTGGATGAGTCCGCGGAGCTATCGGACATCGTCCTGCCCGACTGCAGCTACCTGGAACGCCTGGATGTCAATGCGGACTGGATGGCCAACGGATGTGCGACAGACTCATGGTCATATCCTCTCCGCCAGCCCGCCGTCGCACCCATAGCGGAGCGCAGGTCTGCGAGCAGCGTCCTCTTGGACCTTGCCGAACGGGTCGGTATCACCCCCGACATCAATGCGGTAATGAATGTTTCGTTCGGCTTCCGCGAGCCCTATCTGCTCGAATCGGATAGGCAGTACACTCTCGAAGAGGTGGTCGATGCACGCTACAAGTCCTGGTTCGGTGAGCAGTTCGGTCTGGAGTGGATGAGGAAACACGGCATCCTTGCCTGGCCCAAGAGGGTAGACGAAGTGTACTGGCATTCCTTCGTGAAGACCCGCATTCCCATCTACTTCGAGCACTTCCTGACATTCAAGGAGACTCTGGAAGGCATCCAGAGGGAGACGGGACTATTTCTTGATTTGGATCTGGATGATTACCAACCTTATCCGGATTGGCGGCCGTGCGCAGCTCACACCGAACCACGACCGGAATTCGATCTAACCGCCATATACTTCCGCATTCCCTTCCAGTCCTTTACCTCGACCGGCGACAACGCGTGGTTGGACGAGGTTTCCACGATCGACACCTACGCCAATCGGATCAATATCAACACGGCGACCGCGGCAAAGAAAGGCATCGTGGATGGCGACTGGATCGAGCTCGAATCCGCGGGCACGGGAAAAACCGTGCGCGGACGGGCCCGCCTTACCCAATGCGTGCATCCAGAGGTTGTTGCCATGTCGGGTCACGGCGGACACTGGGCCAGGGGGCTTCCGCTGGCCAGCCAACCCGGCAAGGGCATCAACTTCAACCGGCTTCTCAAGCAGGACTTTGCCCACATGGACACCCTTTCTCTGAACCTCGACCTCTGTGCGAAGGTCAAGGTCACCAAAGTAGGGAGGCCATAATGCGGTACGGAATGGTGATAGATCTCAAGCGGTGTATAAGCTGCTACGCATGTCAGGTGGCGTGCAAGTCGGAGAATGCCACGCCTCCCGGAGTGCTATACGCATGGGCCTTTAGGCAGGAGCAGGGAGAGTATCCTAATGCGCGGCAGGTATACCTACCGATGCTGTGCAATCACTGCGCTGAGCCTTCATGTGTGGAGGTTTGCCCGACTGGCGCGACGCACAAGCGAGATACGGACGGCGTAGTGTTGATCGACCCGGAGAAATGCGTCGGCTGCCGCGCGTGCATGACGGCTTGCCCTTACCACGCTCGATACTACGTCGACAAAATCCGCAACTACTACCCTGGCCAGGGTCTTACTCCTTACGAGACAGCGGGATACGGCCGCCACAACGCGGGCACGGTAGAAAAGTGCAACTTCTGCGCTGACCGTCTCCAAAAGGGACAAGAGCCCGCCTGTGCGGCGAACTGTCCGGCAATGGCCCGGACATTCGGTGACCTCGACGATCCCGACAGCGCGCCCAGCCTGCTCATACGGCGTGAAGGGGCATTTCAGCTTCTGCCCGACCAAGGCAACGATCCCTCGGTGTACTATCTGCCGGCCGAAAGGCCGGCCAAGGAGTCCAGATGAACCGACCCACGCCGAGCATCTATTCGGACCTAGGTGCCGTCTATCGGCCCGAGAGGGTGTGGGCGGAAGGCCGAGCAATCACGTTGGTGATCGCACACTTTTTGTCGGGTGCCGGCGCAGGTGGGTGGCTGATAGGCCTCATCATTGGCCTGCGACTTGCCTCCCTGCTGGGTCTAGCCGCGGTTGTGCTCGGGGGCGCAATCCATCTCGGTTTCCTGGGCCATCCGGAGAGGGCCCTGAGAATGATGGCGAAGCCGCAGAGCTCGTGGATCAGTCGCGGGCTTTGGTCGATGCTCCTCTTCGTGCCCACTGCGGCTTTGTATGTCGCCGGGGCCTACGGAGCGTGGAGTACCCGGTCCGCTTTTTCGGTCGTCATGCTGGTGCTGTCGCTCGTGGGAATGGCCGGGATCTTTCTCTATAAGGGTTTTGTATACGCAGTGGCCCGCGCCGTGCCCCTGTGGCACTCGCCTCTGCTGCCGGTTTCGTATATATCAGCCGGTTTGCGGGGCGGGGCCGCTCTGGCGCTTATCGGGCTTGCATTTTCTCCCTCTGGGCAAGATCGGCATGCCGTTCAAACCTGGTGGCTCGCCGCCACGGCCGCCATGGTCTTCCTCTTTGCGTTGGAACTTGCCATGGGGCTTGATGACAAGACGGTGCGGCGTTCTCTTAGTGCACTTGCGGAAGGGTCGGTTGCGTGGGCCTTCTTCGGTGGGTTCGTCCTATTTGGTCTTGTGGTGCCGGTTGCCCTCGTCATTACCAGTTTGGACGCATCGATCGGCAGTGCGGGGCTGTTGATTGCGGGGATCACCTCGCTTGGGGGTGACTTAGCATACAAGTACTGTATGAACACCGCAGCCACTTATGTGCCTTTGCTTGGCCCGAGGGGCATCGCCTGAATAATGCTCGCGGAGTGCGTTGAAGGAGGGCTGCTGCGGGCGCGGTGCTGCCGGGGCAGTGTTGCCGGAGGCGGGAGTGGTGTACCCGGCCGGTCTCGTGTAGTCTCAAAAAAGGTAATCCCTATTGCGCCCACAGGGGAGGCACGAAAAGATGGAATTCCCGGAAGTCGTCAGGCAGCGCTACGCCACAAAGAGATTCGACGGGCGCACTCTGCCGCAGGGCAAGATCGACGAGCTTCTCGAACTAATTCGGTTGGCGCCTTCGGCCCTGAATCTACAGCCTTGGAAGATCAAGGTCATCAGTGATCCTGAAATGAAAGCCACGCTCGCTCCAGCGACCGGCAATCCGGAAATGACGACCACGGCCTCCCACATCCTCGTGTTCTGCGCCGACACAGAGATGGAGACCCTTGTCGGAAAGACCATGGACGGCATGGTGAAGGCGGGAGTCCCCGGCCAGATAATGACCCACGTCCGGGAACTCTGCGAGCAGATGGTTCTCTGTCTGGATACCCAGCAAAGGAAGGAATGGTCCACACACCAAGTCTTCCTTGCCCTAGGGAACGCCGTGAACGGTGCCAAGGCTCTCGGCTTCGATTCGTGTCCAGTGACCGAATTCAAGCCCGAGGAATTCAGACGCATCCTGAACGTGCCCGCGCACCTGTTTCCCGTGGTCATATGCCCGCTGGGGTATGGCGCACAGCCGGCCAACCCGAAGCTCCGCTTCCCGCTCGAGGACATCCTGCTCTAGACGCTCCGCGGGGATGCCCATTGGCTGCCTCGGCGCGGGTCTGCGAACGCCTCCCGACGCTCCTATCTAGGCCCGGCGCGCCATGAGATGTCCGCCGAATGCTGTAACCCACAGGAGGACCGGGTAGCCTATCCAGCGCTCCACACCGCCCTCGCCCAGAGGCGCCATCGGGTTTGCATCCCCCAAGGCAGCGTAGAGAATGAGGCCCACGAGGCCGACTGCGCCCAGCACAACGGAGAAATAACGGAAGGGCGACGAGGTGAGTTGGTAGGAAAGGATGGCCGCCAAGGCTCCCGCGGCGAAGGTAAGCAGCGCGAAACCCGCATGGATATTGCCGTAGTTGCCGGGGAAGACCCCTACCCCAAGGGCTCCCAGCCCATACAGGGCGAGGAAGATGGAAGGCCACTTCCTCTTGGACTCCCTGTACAGAAGAAACGCGCCCAGGAGGGTGAGGACTCCGGCGGCCATCATGACAGAGTTGAAGATGTGTGCCGACGGCTCGTGGATGATGCTATCCGGCGGCCTCGTGGATCCCAGGTCGCTGATCGCGCTCTTCGCGGTGGTGTAAGCACTTGGATAAAGGGCTTCTGCGGTGATGATGCCCATGAAGCCGATCACACCGGCCCCGAAGAGGGAGGCCCCCGCCCAGGTTAGCGCACCGGCTCGTCCTGCCAGGGGGGCCCTCCTCCTGTTTGAGGTCGTCCTCCTGTTCGGCGCTCCTCTCCTGTTTACACGCGGGTCTGCCATGCCACGATGCTACCAGGTGGGAGCGAATCGGTCGGTCGGCGATGCGGCTGCGGCCTCGAGGATTGCCGCCCGGCCCCGGGGTGCGGGGGCCGGGCGGCGCGTCGGCGAGGCGGGCTTCGCCGAACAAAGATGGGCGGACGTTTCTGGGGGAGTTGTCCGCCGCGCCTTCAGAGAGGGCGGCCTACTTGACCGCCGTGGTGGTTGTCGAGCCTCCGGAAGGCGGCGTGACTTGAGGCAAGGACCCGCCCAGCTCAATGCGGGTGGCCGTGATCGACCCGTCGTCATTGGACGTGCCCGACACCACTACATCTTCACCGATTACGAGGTCGGATTGGGCGGCATCCTGGGTCTTGGAAATGGAAGTCGAACCCGAGACAAGGATGATCTTGCTGTTGCCGTCCGAGGTTTTGACAGTGATGCTGGAATCATCTGCGGCGATGATGCTTCCTGCGACCATGTTCCTACCCGGCACGCCGTTCGCGCCGGTGACGGCGAGGTCTCCCGAAGGCGGAGTTCCGTTGCCCGGAAACTGCCCGGACTCCGTAGTTGCCTGTCCATTGGTGTTCGGCGTCTGAGTGGAGCTGCCGGCGCTGGCCCTGCCTCCAAAGAAGGCGCCGACCCCTACAGCTATCACGAGTACCACCACCACTGCTATCAGCCACTTCTTCATGCGCAACCTCCTCCAGGGCCCCAAGGGCCTTCTCTATTCGTATCTGAGTGATTGGATCGGGTTGAGCCCGGCAGCGCGACGTGCCGGGTAGAACCCGAAAACGATCCCAATGACCGCGGAGAGCCCAAACGACAGCAACACCCATTCCACGGTGACGACAGATGTCAGTCCGCCAAACCTGGAGAGCGCCAAGCTGATCAACCAGCCCAAAAGCACGCCAAGGATGCCGCTCGCGAAGGTTAGGACCACCGCCTCCACCAAGAACTGGAAGCTCACGTCGCGGCGCTTGGCCCCAATGGCCTTGCGCAGCCCGATCTCCCGGGTGCGCTCCGTGACGGTAGTCAGCATCATGTTCATGATCCCGATGCCCCCGACCACCAGGGAGATCCCTGCTATCGCGGCTAGCAGCAAGGTCAGGGTCCTTGCCGTCGAGGTTGCCGACGCGGCCAGGTCCGATTGGTTCAGAACCGAGAAGTCGGCCGAGGTTGCCTCGTTGATCCCGTGGCGTGTCAGCAACAGGTTGGTTATGTCCGTCTGGAGCTGGGTCATACTCGCCTGGTCGCGTGCCTGCACGCTGATACTGGAAAGATATTTGCTCTGACCGGCAAGCAGTTTCTGGCCAGCCGATAGAGGCACGTATATGGCGTCATCAGCGTTTTCCGGGCCGGTTCCGCCCTTCTGCGCCGCCACCCCGATCACCGTGAACTTGGAGCTCTTGATGCGCACCGTTTGTCCGATGGGATCGCTGCCGCCGTTTGCCGGGTCGCCAAAAAGGTCGATAGCTACTTGGTAGCCGAGTACGGCCACGCGGGACGCGTCCTCAACTTGTCGGTCGGAGAAAAATGATCCGCTCGCGACGCTTACGTTCCTCACCGTCTGGTAGCCGGGCGTTGTGGCTATCACCTGGCTGTTTGTGTTGCCCGAGGTGGCTACGATCTGATATCGCCCGTTGACCTGAGGGGCGATGCCCGCCACATTATCGAGCTCACTGATCGTGGAAGCGTCGTCAGGAGTCAGAGTCTGTGCACTTCCGAAAGCCGCGCGGACCATATTGGCGCTACGTTGGGCGCCGGGTGTCACGGTCAGCAGGTTGGCCCCCGCGGACTCGATGCTTGCCGTGATCGAGGCCTGGCTGCCCTGCCCCACCGCGGTAAGGGCGATCACTGATGCGATCCCGATGACAATACCGAGAACGGTCAGACCGGAGCGGATCTTGTTCGTGGAGATGGCCTTGAAAGCCTCTTCGATGATGTCGAAGACTCTCACGCCTCCTTCTCCTCCGGCCCGGCGGCGAGCGCCTCTGCCACAACCCTGTCGGCTCCCGCCGGCACTGTGGTGGTCGCGAGGATGGCGCTCTCAGCGGCGACTCTGCCGTGTAGGTGACCATTCTGCTTGTCACTGACGATCAGGCCGTCCTGAATGCGAATAGTTCTTCGGGCCTTCTCCGCTACATTGGCCTCATGAGTGATGAGCACGATCGTGTGGCCCCGTTCGTTCAGCTGCCGGAAAGTGTCGAGGATGATCTCGCCGGTTCTCGTATCCAGGTTTCCGGTCGGCTCGTCTGCGAGGATAAGGGCCGGATCGTTTATCAGGGCGCGTGCTATGGCCACGCGCTGGATCTGCCCGCCGGAAAGCTGGTTGGACAAGTGTGACCAGTGGGTGTCCTCAAGGCCTGCC
>JAMDEO010000110.1:2104-2500 GCA_023483915.1 Actinomycetota bacterium | reverse complement strand
CCTGCGGTACACGACGCTGCGATATGCTAACGTCTACGGTCCGCGAGACCACGTTTCCAGCGAGCACGTCATCACCGTCTTCGCGGACACCCTCTTGAGTGGCGGAGTGCCCACCATCCATTGGGATGGCGAACAGGCCAAAGACTACGTTTACGTGGACGATGCTGTGCGGGCCAACCTCCTGGCCATGGAACGGGGCGACGACCAGGCGTACAACATTGGATCGGGAGGCTCCGTCAGCGTCAACCGTCTCTATGACCTGATCTCGCGCTCGCTGGGCAAGCGTGACCTCCATCCGAAACAGGGACCCAAGCGTCTTGGCGACGTGCGGCTGTTCTACCTGGACTGCCACAAGGCGGAGGCGGAGTTGGGCTGGCAGCCGTCGGTAACGCTGGA
>JAMDEO010000110.1:1447-2052 GCA_023483915.1 Actinomycetota bacterium | reverse complement strand
GTCCGAATCGCAGGGCCGTGGACTCAAATGGGTCGCGTGTCTCACCGCGTCGGCTTGCGCCACCGATAGAGTCATGGAGGCGGCACTAGCACGGAGACAGCATCCCGCTCACGAAGAGCCCGCACCGTTCCCTAGTCGATTCCGCGATGCCGCTTCGCTGCAACCGGTACTTCTTAGAGGCATCCCACCGTACTCGCCAGGTCATCCGCCTCCTTGCCCAAAGGGCTATTGCTTTGCGCTCCTCGCCGTGGTATACTTCCACTTGACCGCCCGGTCATGACGCGATTCGGGGGGCTGCGGCGTCTGGTAACGATTCACGTTCGCTGCCCGAGCAGGCGCAGTAGTGGGATAGTAGGGACACGATGCAATCTGTGACGCGCATGTCGGCGAACCCCTCCAGGCAGACTCGGACCTGGCTGCTTCTGGCAGCCCTGGTCGGTCTGCTGCTGTTTCCTCACTACGTCGCCGCCCAGACGCCCCCGGATGCACACAAGGCATATTTCCCGCTTGTGTTCAGGACTCAGATCATTCCCATCACCGACTGGCCCCAGGTGCGGGCTCTTCGTGAGCGGGATGCTGTCTCCGTGCTAGTGCCGCCTCCATGA
>JAMDEO010000110.1:0-1437 GCA_023483915.1 Actinomycetota bacterium | reverse complement strand
TTCCCATCACCGACTGGCCCCAGGTGCAGCGCGACCCCCAGCACACCGGCTACTACCCCGCGCCCCTGGGCACCAGCTTCCGGGTGACCTGGACGCACCCATTCCAACCCGAGCGGGTGCATCCCCAGGTGCAGGCCATCGTCTACGCGGGCAGAGTCTTCGTCGGCACCGAAATGGGAAACCTGTACGCCCTTAATGCGGCGACGGGCGCGCAGGCGTGGGTCTTTCCCGTCGGAGCGCCGATCCTGAACAGCGTGGCCGCCGACGACGGAAGGGTCTTCTTCGGAGCTATGGATGGCGCCGTATATGCGCTGAACGTCGGCGACGGTTCCCTGGCTTGGAAGGCTCAGTTGAGCCAGCGGCTGGGGTTCTCCACGGCCCCGGTGCTGGCAGATGGCAAAGTGCTGCTGGGCGGCCGGGACGGGGTCTTCTACGCGCTCAGTCCGACCTCTGGTACAGTCCAATGGCAATACGATGTTGGGTCGCCCATCCTCCAGACCGCGGCGTGGGACTACGGACGGGTCTTCTTCGGCGCCATGGACATGCGCGTCTACGCGCTTTACTCCAGCACCGGGTCCCTGGCCTGGCGGAGCGGGAAGATCCACGGAATGGCGTTCAAGGACTACTGGTCGGTGGTGACCCAAGGACTGGTGCTGGTTCGCCCTGTGGCGAAGGAACAGGCCTGGCTCAATACCGGCTTCCCAAGAGTCGGCTTCCCGTTCATGCCGCTGTGGTCCACCAGCGATCCCGCCTGGAACTGGATCATGCAGTACGGACCAACGGTTGCCGCAGGGAGACTCACCGAGCTGCCGGACGCTGTGAGCGCTCAGGACACCGCCATGGTCAACTACGCCGCGAACCCGGCCGGCTACGTCCGGAACCTCTTCATTCTGGATGAGGTTAGCGGCCAGGAGACCTTTGTGGTACCTCATTGGGCCAACCAGACAATGAACGGCACCACGACACCATCCTGTGTGGACCGGGAAGGAAAACTGGTGGTGCCAACCTACTTCGTCCGAAGTGGATGGGCCCGATTGGACCTCGCCAGACGAAGGATCGTGGATATTCTCTACGATCACAGAAATGCAGACGGGACGCCGCTGACCGTGGGCTCCTATCCCGCCGGCACAGGGAACCTCGATGAGACCCTGAACGTGACCTGCGCCCTGAACATGATCATCGCCATGCACACGGAAGAGGGCAATGCCAACTACACAGGGTTCTTCAATTTGGATATCCGGCGCTGGTCGCCGATCGCCGGGGGGCACACGAGCAGCCAGATGAGCTCCAACAACCAGGGCGGAGGCGGGAACCCTGCCTCCATCGCTGGCGGGATGGTCTACCATGTCAGCTACCACGAGCTCATCGCACGCTCGACCTACTAGGCCGCGGAAATGACATGATACGAACGGTGTTTGCCGCTGCGGTGATAGCTCT
>JAMDEO010000092.1:4132-13622 GCA_023483915.1 Actinomycetota bacterium | reverse complement strand
CGGTCTCGAGGTCCTCGATGCCCTGCCCGAAATGGCGTCGTTGGACATGGGTCTCTCGGCGGTGACCATCGGCGGCGTGGACCACCCGATCCTCTGGACGCGCACGTTTCTTCGGAACGCCGCGAAGATGATGCTCGACAGGGGGATCAAACCCGAGTTGGAGATCTACCACGACGGCATGTTCACCGAGGCGCACATGCTCATCGAGGAGGGGCTCCTGACCAAACCCTACTTCTTCAGTTTCGTGATGGGGATGACTAGGGGCCAGGGGAAGGTCCCCTATACGCCCAAGCACCTCCTGCACCTGGTCGATCTCCTTCCGCCGGATTCCCTATTCAGCGTGATCGGGATCGGGCCTAGCCAGCTGCCGGCCACCACGATGTCGATCCTGCTGGGAGGCAACGTGAGGGTGGGATTCGAGGATAACGTCTACTACCGCCGGGGCGAGCTCGCCGAGAGCAACGCCCAACTGGTGGCCCGAACTGCCAGGCTGGTCAGGGAACTGGGCTTCGAGGTGGCGTCTCCACAGGAGGCGAGGGAGATGCTGCGCATGCCGCCGCTGGTGGGTGCGTAGGTTTCTCCGCAGGGGGCGGCGAGGACATTCCTTGTGGCGTATGTCGCTTGACTCCGCGGACGCTACGTGGTAGTAGAGTATATTCTTATAGCTAATTGAGAGCGAGGGTTGGTGGGGGCTCCCAGGCTTCATGAATTCACAGTAGGCCGTCGGCGGACGGCGAGCGCGCTTGCCAAGCAGCTGATCGATCGCATCCTTTCCAGCAAACTGCGCCCCGGTGACTTCATCGGGTTCGAGGTGGACATGGCGGCCTCCATGGGGTGCAGCCGGCCGGTGCTGCGCGAGACCCTCCGCATCCTGGAGCATGAAGGAGCCGTGGTGGTCAAGCCGGGTGCGCACGGCGGTGTCTTCTGCTCTGAGCCCGACGTGCTGACCATGGCTTCCAGCCTGCAGCTGTACGGGGCGTTCCACGAGATCGGCCCGGTGGCGCTGGGAGAGGCTCGGACGGAGCTCGAGGCATCCATGACCCGACTCGCTGCCGAGCACGCTACAGATGATGAGCTGGCTCAGATCGCCTCCATCGGCCAGGAATGGCGCGACGCGTGTGCGGGCGGTGATTTTGCCCGTGCCGCCGCGGCGAATCAGGAGCTGCACGAGGCTATTGCGAATGCCGCTCGAAGCCCGGCCCTCAAAGTGCTGAGCGAGGTCACAGAGGCGATACTGTTCAGGGATGCCTATTGGCCGGTTCGTCGGGACCTCTCAGTGATCGGTGATCTTCACGATGGGATTATCGACGCCCTCCGCGCGCGCGACGGCGAAAGGGCGTCTTTTGCTATGCGCAGCCATCTCATTCGGTTTCGTCAGAGGGCTCTTGAGATGGAACGAGAGGGATGGATCACGGAGGCTCCCCGCGCGTCGTTGGAGGCCGAACCGAAGGGTGGATCGGGATCTACGGAGCCCGATCCCATTCTGAAGCGCACAGGGAGCCAGTATGCCCGCTGAGCATGCGGACTACGCGGGAATGTTCGATCTCACCGGGCGCGTGGCTGTGGTGGCGGGAGGCGAGATTGGCCGCGAAATCTGCCTGGCGTTGGCTGCGTTCGGGGCTAAGGTCGCCGTGTACGATCTTCAGGTGGAAGATGCCGGACGGGTCGTAGGGGCGGTGGAAGAGAGAGGGGGTTTCGCCAGAGCCTACAAGGTGGACGTCACCGTTCCCGAGTCCATCGACCGAGCTCTCGACGACGTCGTGGAGAACTTGGGCGGAGTCGACATCTGCGTCAACAACGCGGGGATCGTTACGCGGGCGCCGGCGGAGGAGATGCTTGACGAGCAGTGGCTGCGGGTGATGGATGTGAACCTGACCGGCACCTTCAACATGTGTCGGGCCGCCGGCCGGATCATGATCCGACAGAACCGGGACGGTCGACTGATAAACGTCGCCTCGATCCTGGGTGAACGCGCTGTCCCGGGCCGGGTCTCGTATGTCACGTCGAAAGGAGGGGTCATCCAGCTGACCAGGGCCCTGGCTGTGGAGTGGGCGAAGTACGGCATCACAGTGAATGCCCTGTCGCCGGGCTACGTCAACACGGCCATGGTCGGTCCGATGCTGAGAGCGGAGCCCGAGTTCTACGACTACATCATCGGTCACACCCCGCAGAGAAAGATTGTCGAACCAAGTGAGCTAGCGGGGATGATCGTTTTCCTTGCTTCACACGCATCTCGAGCAGTGACGGGTCAGAATCTATGCGTGGATGGTGGATGGTCGGCGATGTAGGGGGGGAGTGATGGGGTGGGTTCCTTTCGTAGCGGGAATGGTCACTGTTGCAGGTATCTACGGAATACTCAGCCTTGCTCTTAACCTTGAGTTCGGTGTCGCAGGCATAATCAATTTTGGCGTGGTGGCGTTCTTCGCCATCGGAGCCTACGCGTACACGATCTTCACTGCTCCCCGTCCCGTGAGTGGACATAGCCTGATCGATCTTGGCGGGCCGATGTGGTTGGGAATGCTCGTCGCAGCGGTGGTTGCTGCAGTGGCCGGGTTCCTTATCGGCTGGCCCACTGTGAAGCTCGGCATAGAGTACGTCGCTCTGTTGACTTTCGCCCTTGGTGAAGTCATACGGCATGCGGCGATTAATGCGACGAACGTGACAAACGGACTACGAGGATTCACGCAGCTTGCGCAGCCGCTTAGGGAATACATCCAGTCCAGCAGTTACGACATTCTACTAATGGCAATCACTTTGTGCTTTCTCGCGGTGATGTACTTTTTCGTTCAGAGACTTACCGAATCGCCGTTTGGGAGAGCATTGAGAGGAATCAGGGAGAGTGAAGAGGTCTCACTCTCGATAGGCAAGAACGTCTTCAAGATGCGGATGTACGCATTCGTGATCGGGTGCGCTGTGTCCGGCGTCGCGGGTGTTTTGTATGTCTGGTACAACACCCTCACAATACCCAGTCTCTACAGCGCCGAAATCACCTTTGCGATCTGGATTGCACTCCTACTCGGGGGCACGGGGAACAACCGGGGGGCGATACGTGCCCTCGGCGCATTCGTCTTCGTCGCCGCGCAGGAGCTCACGCGGTTCGTGCAGAGTTCGCCGGGGATGGCGTCGACCCTGGCATCCGTGCGGACCATGATCGTGGGATTGGTGCTCATATTGGTCATGCGCTATCAGCCAAGAGGCATAATCCCCGAGAAGAAGGGGATTTTCCGTGGATAGCGCCTTGTTGCAGGTCAGGTCTGTCAGCAAGAGCTTCGGCGGACTCCGTGTGCTCCACGACTGCTCGTTCGGCGTCCCCAGCAACGACATCGTAGGTCTAATAGGTCCCAATGGGGCGGGCAAAACGACGCTGTTCAACATCATCAGCGGGTTCCTACCTGCGGATGCTGGCGAGGTCGTGTTCGCCGGCGACGGATTGACGTCCCACCGACCAGACGTGGTGGCGAGCATGGGGGTTATGCGGACGTTCCAAACCCCTCACGGCTTCTCTCGCTTGACCGTTATGGACAACATGCTTGCGGCGGCTCCGGGCCAGGTGGGAGAGTCGCCATGGCATCTGTTCTTTTCGGGGCGTGAAGTCCGGCGCCAGAGCAAGGAAATCGAAATCAAGGCAACGGCCCTCCTTGTGGATTTTGGTCTCTGGGAGCGTCAGGACGAGCTCGTTCTCAATTTGCCTTTGGCGGAGGCGCGACTACTCGAGTTCGCTCGGCAGCTCATGGGGGATCCCCGGGTGCTCCTGCTCGACGAGCCCGCTGCTGGGTTGAACCGGGCCGCCCAGCAGAGGATTGCCGATGTGATTATCCGCCTGAAACTGGCCGGTATGACGATGATCATCATCGAGCACAATCTCTCGTTCATCATGCATCTTGCAGACAGAATCGTGGTCCTGAACCGCGGCAAGATCATCGCCGAAGGCACGAGCGCGGAAGTAGCTTCCAACCAAGAAGTCATAAAGGTGTATCTGGGTGCACGACCGGAGAAGACGGCGTCAGTTCGTCCTTAGGGGGATGTGCGGGGATGGATCACTTTCTTGAGGTAAAAGATGCGGTCTCGGGATACGGCAGGATGATGGTGCTTCAAGGTCTGTCGATGCACGTCGTTGAGGGTGAGTTCGTGTGCGTGGTCGGCCCTAACGGCGCAGGCAAGAGCACGCTGCTCAATACGATCAGCGGGGCGGTTGCTCTCAAGGCGGGGGACATCTCCATGGCCGGCGTCTCGGTCGCAAAGATGGGCCCGGCAAAGAGGCGCAAGCTCGGGTTGGGGCTTGTTCCTCAGATCAACAATGTGTTCCCGGACCTGACCGTCGAAGAGAACCTTGATATGAGCTGCTTCGGTCTCGGGGTGAAGTCCGAAACAGCGACAGAAGTAGTCAGGTACTTCCCCGATATCGCGGAGAAAGGAGGCCAGAAGGCTGGCACTCTCAGTGGTGGAGAAAGACAGCAACTGGCGACTGCCATGGCGCTTGTCGGGCGCCCGCGCTTGCTGCTCCTGGACGAGCCCACGGCCGGTCTGTCCCCGCAGATGACCGCTTCAGTCATGGACGCGGTCAAAGAAGAGAACGAGAGCGGGACGACGGTGGTGTGGGTCGTCGAGGAGAACCCAATGGAAGTGCTCAAGGAAGCTGACAGAGCGTACTTCGTTGAAGGGGGGGTCATCAAGCACGAGGAAAAGGCTTCTGCACTCATGGAGGAAGAAACGCTGGAGAGGCTCTTCTTGGGGCAGGTTGTCGGCTAGCAACAGATAGGGGGATACCGTGAAACGGATGTTGGCGGTCTTGGGTCCGATCGCCGGAGTGATGCTGATCATTGCCCTCGCGGGTTGTTCCAGTAGTACGACTACAACTACTTCTGGGACTGACTCGACGTCGGGTTCTACTGCGAGTAGCCAAAGCACCGGGCAAACCGGCGTTACCGGAGTGACAGGGGACATCAAGATTGGGTTGCTGGTCAACCTGACGGGCGACCAAGGCATGTTCGGCGAACCCTTTACGAACGCCGCGAACTTGGCCATCAAAGAGATCAACGCCGCGGGTGGTGTTCTGGGCAAGCAGGTCCAGCTAGTGATAGCCGACGAGGGGAGCAAGACAGACACTGGGATTGCGGCGATCAGGAAGCTCATGGAAGCCGACAAGGTGTCGGCCGTGGTCGGCGGTCTGTCGGACACCGTTGTCGCCGGTATGCCGATAGCCGAACAGAACAAGATCCCTCTCATCACACCCATCGGTGGGACGACCCGGCTCGACGATGGTCCCGGTGTCTACGTCTTGCGGGTGGTCGGCTCGGATTCCTACGACGGCAAGGTGGTAGGACGCTTTCTCGTGGAGGAGAAGGGGCTGAAGCAAGCCACTATCATGAACGAGAACAGCGAGGGCCGGATTAGCGTGTCGGATGCCATGGAGAAGGCATTCACCGGTGGGGGAGGCACGATTCCCGACAGGATCAGCTATGAGGTGGGTCAGAGCTCGTACAAGCCTGAGGTCCTGAAGATGATGAGCAAGAACCCTCCGGCCGTGATGTTGGGGGCGGCTCCGGATACTGGCAGCATCGTGATGCGCGAGGCCTACCAGAATGGCTATCGTGGCGTCTGGATGCTGACCGGCGACATGCTCACCGACGAGATGATCACTGTCACGGGGAAAGAGGTCATCGAGGGGACCTACGGGGAGGTGCCCTCCGCTCCCACCGCCTCGGACCTCTATAAGAAATTCGCCAATGCCTATCGGACCGCCTATGGCTCTGACCCGAACCCGTACGGCGCGGGTTTCTACGACGCGATCATCGACGTCGCTCTGGCCATGGACAAGGCAGGCTCCAACAGTGGCGAGGCGGTAGCAGCCAACCTACGAGAAGTGTCTAACCCCCCGGGCGCTATGGTTAGTTCCTACGCCGAGGGGATGAAGGAGTTGGCAGCTGGCAACAAGATCAACTATGAAGGCATTGTTGGTCCCATCGATTTCGATAAACACGGGAATGTCATTGGAAACTACAACGTCATGCAGGTAAAAGACGGCAAATGGGTCGATGTCAAGCTCTACCCGGCCTCCGGTTGGGCCCAGTAGGATCCGGAACCGGCGGGGTCCCTCGACGCTGGATTCTGACCGGGCTAAGGGGTCACTGGGATGGGCGGGGGGACGAGTAGTTCCCGGGGGGCCGGAATGCGAGCTCCGGCCCCCCGCCGCCTTGCCGGGCGAGGGCTGTCGTCGCGCCGTCCTACTTCAAAGGAAGCGAGTCACTACGCGAGGCGGGGGGTCTTTCGTTGTTCTTTCAACTACTGATCTCTGGTTTGATAACTGGAAGCGTTCTGGCCTTGGCGACAAGCGGCTTCACGCTGGTGCGCAAAGTCGACAATTTCTTCAACATTGCGCACGCTGAGATGATCACTATCGGGGCGTTCTTCACGTATTTCTTCAGTAAGTCCCTGCACCTGGGCTTCTGGGTCGGCGCAATCCTTGGGGTGATCGTCACAGGGATAGCAGGCGTAGTCGTGCTGAAGGTGTTCTATGAACCAATAAAGCGACACGGTTCATTCGTTCTGATGATCACCTCCATCGGGGTTGCGTACCTGCTCCACGGGCTCTCGTCGAGCGTCTTTGGGGAATCGGTGAAGTCTTTCGACCTGTCACCCTCTAGCGCACTCTTCATCGGCAAGACACCTCTGATAAATCCCAATCAGATCTTAGTGGTCGTTGTTGCGATGCTCTGCTTTGCCGGTCTGCAGATCTACTTTGGCCGTGCCACCACGGGAAAGGCCTTGCGTGCGATAGCGAGCAACTCGAGCTTGGCGAATGCGATCGGTATCGATAGTCGTACTCTCGATACCTACCTGTGGTTCGTGGCCTCCGTCCTCGCAGGTCTCGCGGGAGTGCTCATGGGGGTCATCGGCAGCGTCAGTGGTGACTTGGGGTGGTCGCAGATACTGCTCATCGTAGCGGTGGCTGTGCTTGCAGGGTTCGAGGATCTCTGGGCAGTCGTCTTGTGTGCTCTGCTGCTCGGTGTCTTGATGGATCTGAGCACCATGTTTCTGCCCTCGAGTTACCGGGTCCTCACGGCGTTTGCGATCATCATGGTAGTCGTGTTGCTGAGGCCGAGAGGCCTCTTCGCGAGGGAACGCTAGTCGTGCCTATCGTCACGATCGACATGTGGCCTGGACGTACGGTAGAGCAGAAGGAAGCCTTGGTGAGGAACGTAAGGAGGGCGGTGGTCGCATCGATAGGCTGCCCGGAGGATGCAGTCCGGGTGGTTCTGCACGAGGTCTACAAGCCCCTGGGGGAGCAATCGTCTGCAGGGTCGCTGGAGTCGGGCACCGATCGGTGACCCACTTGGGAGTGCTGAGACTAGAGGGGCCAGCGATCTGGCCGGGGGGCTCGCCACGGCGCGTGTGGCGCGAGGCGTAGCCCCGCCCCTGGGAACCACGAGCGAAGGGACGTCAGGATGCCGAAAGATCTGGGTGGGTTCATTCGCCTTCTCGAGGACCGCTATTCCGACCACATCTTCCACGTACAGAAGGAGATCGAGCCGGAGTTCGGGGTCACCCGCATCATCTCCAGCCTCGAGAAAGAGGGGCAGTACCCCGTCGTGGTCTTCGACAAGATCAAGGGCTCGGACATCCCTCTGGTCATCAACATGCACGCCGACTTCCGCCGGCTGGCGTTGGCTCTCGACTTGGATCCCGACGCCACCATCGAGGAGTTCACCGAGGTCTACGGCAGTCGCGAGGAGCGCCCCGTCGCGCCCGTGCTCTGCGAGGACGCCCCGTGCCATGAGGTGGTCATCACAGGTGATGACGTGGACCTCGGAATCCTCCCGATCCTCAAGTACCACGAGAGGGACGCCGGCAGGTATGTCACCGGCGGCTACAGCATCATGAAGGACCCGGACAGCGGTGTCCGCAACGCTGGCATCTACCGCCTGATGGTCCAGGGGAAGGATCGGCTGGGCATTCAGATCTCCGAGACGGCTCACGGCAACTACATCATGAAGAAGTACCGTCTCCGAGGCGAGACGATGGAGTTCGCGGTGAGCATCGGCCACCATCCAGCATTCAATCTGGGGGCCCTGAGCTTCACGCCCTTCGAAGTCGACGAGTTCGAGATGGCGGGCGCGATGATGGGCGAACCCTTGCGTGTTGTCCGCTGCCGCACAGTCGACGCCGAGGTGCCGGCCGACACGGAGATTGTCCTCGAGTGCGAGATGCACCCGGACGAGTTCTCCCCCGAAGCCCCATTCGGTGAGTATCCCGGCACCTACGGTCCCCTCCGCAACAACCCCGTGGTGCGCGTCAAGGCCATCACTATGCGGGCCAAACCTATCTACCAGAGCATGTTCGTGGGGCACCCCGACAACTTGCTCCTTTCGGGCGTGACCCGGAACAGCCAGATTCTGCGCACCGTGAGGATTGCGAGCCCAACCGTCAGGGCGGTGAACATGCCCATCTCCGGCCGATGCCGGTTCATCTGCTACGTGGCCATGAAGAACCTGATCGAGGGCGACGGCAAGAATGTGGCTATGGCGGCGTTCGCCGCCGATTCGTTCCTCAAGTATGTCATCGTGGTCGATGACGACGTCAACATCATGAAGGACGCGGAGGTGCTCCACGCGATCGCCACCAGGGTGAGGGCCGATCATGACGTCTTCATGGTGACGGGCTCGCGGGGCTCGCCCCTCGACCCGGCCTCCTACGACCCGGGCAAAGGGTCCCACCTCGTCACCAAGATGGGTATCGACGCGACACGAAAGGCCAACTACCCCGAGGAGATTCGTGTCCCCGGTGTCGACTCGGTGGACCTCTCCGCGTACCTGGTCCCTTCCGTGCAACGATGACAATCCCAAAGCGCCCCTGGGCGTCAGACTTGCCGGTCGTAGAGAGGATCCGGGTCCACCTCCGTGTCGACGGTACGGAGTACGACGTCTTCGTGCCCCCACACTTCACGTTGCTGCGCGTTCTGCGCGATGAGCTCGGTCGGACGGGCACGAAAGAGGGCTGCGGTGGGGATGGTCACTGCGGCGCCTGCACTGTACTACTCGATGATGAGCCGGTGGTGAGCTGCCTCATGCTGGCCGCCCAGGCTCAAGGACGATCGATCGTCACCATAGAAGGGCTAGCCGGCGACGACGGGTTGGACCCCCTGCAGCAGGCCTTCGTGGACTACGGGGCGGTGCAGTGCGGGTTCTGCTCCCCGGGGATGATCCTATCGGCCAAGGCTCTGTTAATCGCGAACCCGCGACCGTCGGAGCAGGAGATTCGTGAAGCGCTTGTGGGGAACCTGTGCCGGTGCACTGGCTACGTGAAGATCGTCCGCGCCGTGGCATCGGTGGCCGGGGTCGACTCTGCTCCCGATCAGGAATGAGGGGGTAGGTGTGAGGCGCTTTGGCTACATCGCACCGGCATCCCTCGATGAGGCGCTGGAGTTCATGGCGGAGCTGTGCCCAGAGGCGGCACCAATCGCCGGGGGCACCGACCTGCTGCCCCGGATCAA
>JAMDEO010000092.1:0-4122 GCA_023483915.1 Actinomycetota bacterium | reverse complement strand
CTCGAGGCGCCGCACCACAGCGCGACCACGGCGTCGCTCGTGGGCGGCGGCAGCGGGCTCGTCCGTCCCGGAGCGATCTCGCGCGCGGCGCACGGCGTGCTTTTCCTCGATGAGGCGCCGGAGTTCATGGCGGAGCTGTGCCCCGAGGCGGCACCAATCGCCGGGGGCACCGACCTGCTGCCCCGGATCAAGCGTTCCGGCTCGGCGCCACGCTGGGTGGTCGACCTGCGGTGCGTGGATGATCTCAAGTATGAGAGAAGCGAAGGCTCCCGCGTGGCATTCGGGGCGCTGACTTCCATCAGCGCCTTTGCCCGTTCGCCTTTCCTCACTCGACAGTCGCCGCTAATGGCTGTCGCTGCGGGTTTCCTGGGCTCTCCCCAGATCCGCAATCTGGCGACCGTCGGCGGCAACATATGCAACGCTGCTCCCTCGGCCGAGATGGCCACTCCGCTTCTGGTACTGGACGGCGAGGTCGTCATGCGGAGCGTGCGTGGGTCGCGCACGATGCCGATCGGGGAATTCTTCCGCGGGCCAGGTCGGACGGCGCTCGGGCCCGACGAGCTGGTCGTCGGTCTGAGTGCGGACGCCGTCTCGCCTGCGACGCTCACCTGCTATCTACGCCACACACGGCGCGCGGCCACCGACATAGCCCTAGCCAGCACCTCTTTGAGGGTTGACCTGGACGCCGCAGGAGTGATCCAGAAGGCGCGCCTCGCGGTGGGCGCCGTAGCGCCGACGCCCCTCCGGTCGTTGGCCGCAGAGGAGCTGTTGGTGGGTCGGGAGCTCACTGGAGGGCATGTCCCTCGTCTGGCCGCCGAGGTGGCGGACCTCGTGGTGGACCGGACCTGCAGCCCCATCACGGACGTCCGTTGCACCGCCGACTACCGTAGTGAGATGACCCGGCTGCTCGTCAGGCGCGCCCTCGAGGAGCTGGGTCGCCAGCACGTAGCGGCGGGTAGTGCCGGAGGTGATGATGAGTCCCGGTAGGGAGGGACCCGCCAACCATGAGGGGGTCGGCTGGGAGGGCGATCGCGGGCCAATCGGCGTGAGCGTACCCAACATCGACGCCATCGACAGCGTCACCGGCAGGGCGAAGTATGCGGGGGATGTCAGGCTGCCCGGAGTTGTCTACGCCAAGGTTGTGCGCAGCCCCATTCCTCACGCCCGCATCGTGGGGATTAACACGTCAGCGGCGCTGGAGACGGGGGGCGTGGTGGCTGTCCTCACCGGTGCGGATTGTCCGGACCGCGGCTATGGTCCCGCCATCCCCGACGAGCATATCCTCGCCAAGGAGAAAGTGCGCTTCGCCGGTGACGAGGTGGCCATCGTCGTGGCGGTGGACGAGGACACGGCGGAGGAAGCTTCAGATCTTGTCCACGTCGAGTACGACCCACTGCCCTGTTTGGCCGATCCAGCAGAAGCCATGGAAGTGGGAGCGTGCCTCGTCCACGGGGTCGAGCGCAACATCGCGGCGCGTATCGAGCTGGCCCGGGGGGACACGGACGAAGCCCTCGGCCACGCCTACTGCATCACCGAGCATGAGTACCGCACGCCGTTGGTCTATCACGCCTACATTGAGGCCAACGCGGCCACCGCCGACATCGACGCCAGCGGGCGCATCACGCTCTACACAGGCATGCAGGACCCTGTCGCCGCCCGGCGGTCGTTCGCCGCGGCACTGGGGATAGAGGAGGATCTCCTGCGGGTGGTGCAGATGAACGTCGGCGGCGGGTTCGGGGGCAAGCTGCAGCCCAAAGCTCCGCTGTTGTGTGCGTTCACTGCGCTCCGCACAGGGCGCGCAGTTAGGCTCGTCAACACGCGGCGCGATGATTTCTTGGGCTCGCAGCCGCGGGTGCCCATGACAATCCGGGTGAAGTTGGGTGGGCGTAAAGATGGAACCATCACGGCCAAGCAGCTCACCATCATTGCGGATAACGGGGCCTACTCGCGACTTGGGCCCGGCATCTTGTCCACTGCTCTCTACCGCATCGATGCCCTGTATCCGGTCCCCAACGTTCGAGCCGTCGGCCAGCTCGTCTATACCAACAAGATGCCCACCGCGGCATTCCGGGGATTCGGCAACGCACAGACCCATTTTGCTGTGGAGTGCGAGATTGACGAGTTTGCTGAGGCGCTAGGCCTCGATCCGTTGGAAGTCAGGCGGAAGAACTTCTCGGCGCCGGGTTCAGTCAACCCCTTCGGCTGGCAGATCGGGAGCTGTGGAGTCGAGGACTGCGTGGACAGGGTGGCATCGGCTTCTCGCTGGACAGAGAAGCGTGCGCACAAGGCGTCCGGTCGGGGGATCGGCGCTGCCTGTTGTGTCCACGTCTCGGGCAACCGCGGGGCGTTCAGGGAGTTCGAGGGATCCTCAGCGATGATCCGGATCGACCGTAATGGCACGGTGTTCCTCTTCAGCGGCGAGGCCGATGTTGGGCAGGGAGCGCGGACGGTGTTCGCTCAGATCGTCGCTGAGACCGTCGGCGTGTCGCTTGCCAAGGTCCGAGTTGTGCCGATCGACACCGACACGGCACCGTTTGCGATCGGGACATATGCAAGCAGGGTTACGTACGTGGGCGGCAACGCGGTCAGGGACGCTGCCAGGAAAGCGCGGGACTCGATGCTGGAGTTGGCAGCGGAGGAGTTGGATACGCCGATAGAGCTCCTTTGTGTCCAGGAAGGCCGGATCTGGAATCGACTGGCACCCGAGCGCGAGACTTCGGTCGCCGCCGTGGTCATGGCGAACGCCTTCCGCACCGGAGGCCAGTCGCTGACCGCCACCGGCCACTTCAGACCTGACGTAGAGATGCCAGATGAGACGAAGCAAGGCAACATCTCGGGCGCGTATCCGTTCGCCGCTCAGGTCGCCGAGGTCGAGGTTGACCGCGAGACTGGTCAGATCAAACTGCATGGGATCTACGCCGCCCATGACCTGGGAAGAGCTATCAATCCAGTCATGTCCGAGGGTCAGATAGAGGGCGGCATCGCCCAGGGCATCGGTTGGGCTCTCTTCGAGGAGTTGAAGCACGAGGATGGTCATCTGGCCAACGACGGGTTCCTCGACTACTTGATACCGACAGTACTCGATATCCCTACCATCGAGATCTCCTTGGTCGAGAGCAACGAGCCGACCGGGCCGTTCGGTGCGAAGGCCTTGGGTGAACCCACGCTCATCCCGACCGCGCCCGCAATCGCGAACGCCATATATCATGCGGTCGGCGTTAGGATGCGGGAACTGCCGATCACGAGCGACAAGGTGCTGGCCTCTTTGCGGGCTCTCGAACGCAGCGACTTGGTGGAGGGACATGTGGATTGAGATCCGTGGGCAACAACGCGAACCTTTCTCAGCGAGCCCGTCGTGAACTGCCCTCTTGCTTGCTGACGCTGAGGGGGCAACAGACTGAAGCTCGGCACCGTTTGGATCAACCACGCCGTGTCGATGGTCTTGGTGAGATCACTAGAGGCAGGCAGGCTTCTAGCCTCCAAACCCACACTAGGAGCACTGGCTCGACAGCATCACGGCGATTGGGAGCGTCGCTGACCATCTGACCGGCGACACATACGCAGGCCGCCGTGTCGGCGTCATGGCTGATCTCAGACTAGGAGAACGGGACCATGAAGAGAGTGCGGCTTACGGTCAACGGTATGCAGCGGCACGTAGTAGCCGACGACGCGTTGACCCTGCTCGACCTGCTCCACGACGGCCTCCACCTGACCGGGACCAAGCAGTTGTCCTGCTCCCCTCCCCGTTGCAGCCACCCTTACGCATGACAATACAGTGATGCCATGTAGCGAGGGGGCTTGAGTCAGAGTGTCTGCCAACGTGGTGCCAACGCCGCGGTTGTCCCGCCCTGCACTCGGCTGACCCGCCTTGACCCGGGAACCCGGCTTTGTGCAGCCGTTCTTGCCTGTTGCTGACCGCCGTTGGCCCCCCTTGTACCGGCCGAGTCATGCCTGAAAATCATGGTGTCCCCGGTTCAAGTCCGGGTCCCGCCACTTGAAACTCCTGGAAACGGGGGTTTTTTGTTTTCTGCCCATCCAACTCCCTCAGGTTCCGTCCGACCCCGTTGCTACCATCCTTTCGGTAAACGGGACGACTTGGGTAGGAGGCAGGACGATGGGCGA
>JAMDEO010000065.1 GCA_023483915.1 Actinomycetota bacterium | reverse complement strand
TACTACCCCGGATGTTCGCTGCGCCACTCCTCCGCCGAGTTTGACCGAGCGACGCGCAAGGTTCTGGAGGTTCTTGGGGTCGAGTTCCAAGAGGTACCGGACTGGACATGCTGCGGCTCGACTCCCGCGCATATGATGGACCATCTTCTGGCTCAATCCCTTGCGGCGCGCAACCTGCGCCAAGCAGCGGAGGTGGGCGGCGAGCTTCTGGCTCCTTGTCCCTCGTGCTATCAACGGGAGAAGAACGCCGAGATCGAGATTCACAAGAATGATGCGTTCCGGTCCGAGGTCAATGAGTTGCTCGACAAGCCGTACCAGGGCCACGTGATCGTCTACGCGCTTCCTGAGTATCTGATGAAGTTTGTGGGCGAGGAGAAGATCGCCTCAGCGGTCAAGGTCGATCTTTCGCAGCTCAGAGTGGTCCCCTACTACGGATGCCTCTTGGGTCGCCCGAGCGAAATGACCGGCGAGTGCGACAACGAGCAGCCCATGTGGATGGACCTGATCCTTCAGGCGGCGGGCGCCGACGTCAAATGGTGGAACTACAAGACCGAGTGCTGCGGCGCTAGTGTGGGCATGCCCAAGATGGAGATCCAGAGGCGGCTCAGCGGCAAGGTGCTGTGCCAGGCGCTGGCTGCGGGGGCAGATGCCGTCGTGGTTGGTTGCCCGCTCTGCCACGTCAACCTCGATCTCAAGCAGGCCCAGATCAACAAGTTCAACGGCACCGACTACCACGTGCCTATTCTCTATCTCTCCCAAGTGCTGGGCCTGGCTTTCGGGCTCAGCGCCGACGACGTGATGCTGAACAAGAACGTGGTCGACCCTGAGCCGCTGGTCAAAAAGGCCGTCGTGGAGGCAGCAGTGGTTCGGGCCGAAGAAGAACGGAAAGCCGCCGAGAAAGCGGCCAAGGCTGCCGCCCGGGAGGCAAAGGCGGCTACGGCGGCGGCCGGCGCCGCTCCTGCGGGCGCCCCCGAGCAAGCCGCGGAAGCGGAGGCGAAGCCATGAGGATCGGAGTCTTCGTCTGCCATTGCGGGAGCAACATCGCGGCGACCGTTGACGTCGTGGACGTAGCCAAACGGGCCCTCACCCTCAAGGATGTCGTTCACGCAGAGGACATCATGTACACCTGTTCTGAACCGGGTCAGGCTGCCATTCAGAAGGCCATTCAGGAGAAGAAGCTCGACCGGGTGATCGTGGCGGCCTGCTCGCCTCACATGCATGAGGTGACCTTCCGGCGCTGCGTGGAAAAAGGAGGCCTCAACCCCTACCTCTTCGAGATGGCAAATATCCGGGAGCATTGCTCCTGGATCCACACCGACATGCCCGTGGCCACCGAAAAAGCGTGGGACATCATCAAGATGGCCGTGGCCAAAGCCCGGCAGCTCGAACCGCTGTGGCCGAACGAGGTTGAGGTCAACAAGGAAGTTCTGGTCATCGGCGGCGGGGTTGCCGGCATCCAGGCCGCGCTCGACCTGGCCGATGCCGGCCTCAAGGTCACCATCGTGGAGAAGCAGACCACCATCGGTGGCGTCATGGCCAAGCTCGACAAGACCTTCCCCACCATCGACTGCTCGGCCTGCATCCTCACGCCGCGCATGGTCGACTGCGCCCAGCACGAGAACATCGAGGTCATGGCCTATTCCGAGGTCGACAAGGTGTCCGGCTATGTGGGCAACTTCACCGTCGACATCCGCAAGAAGGCGGCCATGGTCGACTGGACCAAGTGCATCGGCTGCGAAATATGTGTTCAGAAATGCCCGGCCAAAGCCCCCGACTCGTTCAATGTGGGGTTGGAGCCGACCAAAGCCATCTACATCCCCTTCCCGCAAGCGGTGCCAAAACGGGCCGTCATCCAGGTTGATTACTGTCGCTGGTTCCAGGAAGGCAAGTGCCGCCTATGCGAGCGGGTCTGTCCGGCCGACGCCGTAGATTACGAGCAGAAGGAAGAGATCGTCCAGAAGAGGTTCGGGGCCATCGTGGTGGCGACCGGTCTCGAGGTCTTTCCGTGGGAGCAGTGGTACCACGAGTACGGCTCGGGCAAGATTCCAGACGTCATCTCCGGTCTGCAGTACGAGCGGATGCTGAACGCCTCCGGTCCGTACGGCGGCCACGTGCACAGGCTCTCCAACGGGGAAGAGCCCAAGACCGTGGTCTTCATCCAATGCGTGGGATCGCGTGATGACTCCGTTGGGCGGCCGTACTGCTCCAGCGTGTGCTGCATGTACACGGCCAAGCAGGCCCTGCTGACCAAAGACCATGTGGGAATGGACACGGAGGTCTACGTTTTCTACATCGACATCCGCGCTACCGGCAAAGGCTATGAGGAGTTCATCAAGCGAGTCCAGACTGAGTTCGGTGTCAAGTACGTACGCGGCCGGGTCTCCAAGCTCTACGAGGAGAACGGCAAGGTCGTGGTTCGCGGCATGGACACCCTTCTCGGGCAACAGGTCGAGATCGAGGCCGACCTGGTGGTTCTGGCCAGCGGCATCATGGCCTTCTGAATGGCAGCCTGACC
>JAMDEO010000109.1 GCA_023483915.1 Actinomycetota bacterium | reverse complement strand
AGATAGAGCAAGGTGGCCGCCGCATTGAGACTGCTCGCGTAACCGGCGCGCGCGTCCTTGGACGAGCGGGCGATGGCGCGACGGGCCCACTCAAGAGCCACACCGTAGCGGCCGCGAAGGAAGAACAGGCGGGCACGACTAGCGAAGACCCGCACCTCGATCGCATGCCTTGCCGGTCCCCGGGCCAGGCTGAGCGCTTTCTCGTATCGCTCGACCGCCTCGTCCCAGCGGCACTGGCTGAGCAACACGTTTCCCATGTTGACCGCGACCTCGGTGCGTTCTTCGTCTCTGGCGGCCACGCTCTCGGCGCGGGAAAGAGCATCCAGGCTGTCCTCCCAGCGGCCGGTCATGTAGAGGCAAAAGGCCTGTCCCACTTTGGCCTGCAACAGCCCGACGCGGTCGTCGTCGGCCTCGAACAGACCAGAAGCCATCCGGTACAGACCCTCCGCCTCCTGGCACTCCCCCCGGCCCTGCACGATCCGCGCCCTCAAGACCAGGAGCCAGGGCTCAACGGCCTGCAGGTCGGCGGGCAGAAGATCCAGCCACTCCTCGCACGCGAACGCGGACGATGCGTCCAGGTGGGAGGCGGCCAGGGCACGCAAGGGGGTCACCGCCTCTCGGGCCGCGCCGCCCTGTAGGTAGAGAGACACTGCCTGGCGCAGCTCCCCAACTGAAGCCAGGTGAGCCGCGGCACGCCGGGCAGCCGACGCCGCAGCCACGGGATCTTCTCTCTGTGCCTGTCGGGCCACGTACGAGCGCAACAGGCGGTGGAAAGTGTACGTGCGATGACCGGTCTGGGTGACCAGAAAGCCTCGTTGCACCAGCTCCTCGAAGACCTCCTCGGCACGTTCGACTTCTCCAACGAAGAGAGGCTGGTCGCGAGGGAACACCAGTCGCGAGAGAAGGGAGCCCGCCCTCAAGGTTCCGGCTGTCTCGGCGTCGAGCGATCGGAACACGCTCTCCGCCAGGTACTCGTTCAGATGCCGCCCTTGACGCGAAAGACCGGCGAGCTCGTCCTTCACACGGAGCCGTCCTCCGTCCTGCAGCTTCTGCCCGAGCAGCACGAGGGCCACCGGCCAACCCTCTGTGAGCCTCCAGAGGGTACGGGCTTCGGCGCGGGACAGTTCGCCTCCCCACCCCTTGCGAGCCCACTCCTCCACTTCGGACGGGGTGAGCCGCAGCCTGCGCAGATCCACCTCGGCCAGCCTCCCCATCTGGCGCATGTCGCCGAGGGCGAACGGAAGCCGGCGCCGAGAGGCACACAGGAGCGTCCAGCCGGGAGGCAACCCATCGACGAGGAAGCTCAGAGCCGCGACCACAGGCTCGGAGTCGTCGACGCAGTGCACGTCGTCCAAAGCTATGCTGGTGGGGACTCCGGAATATGAGGCCATGTCGGCCATGAGGGCGGCCACGACGTGGAGCGCCTCGCGACGCACATCCAGGCATTCATCGAGCCGGCCACGAGCAGAGTCGCCAAGACCGGGGTGGGCAACGGCGCACGCCTGGATCAGGTACTCGAGGAATCTGGCCGGGTCCTTGTCGCCCTCGTCCAACCCGCAGTAGGCGCTGGGACCCGAACAACTCGAAAGGGCGTCGGCCAAGAAAGCGGTCTTGCCGTACCCGGGGCCGGCGATGACCGAGACCAGGCCGCCCTGCCGCAGCCCCCCGATGAACGTGCGCAACCGCGGGCGTGGCAACACATACCCTTGGTGCGGCACTATCAGCTTCGTGGTCAGCGGCTCGGGAAGACCCTCGGCCACTCCCTCGACACCCCCTGGCGGCACCCCGCCGACGAGTAGCGAGTCGGTCGAGGGCACGGGCCTGCGGTTTGATATCTCGCTAAGTGTAGTCACGCAGCAGTTCTCCCGCCAGTCCCGGGCGCCCCTATTGCTCGCGGCGCCCGGGCCTCGGCCTCTGATCAGAGATATTCGAGCCTCTTGGCCACCACCGACACGGCCTTGCGCTCCTCGCCCTCCTTCTCGTAACTGTCCTGGCGCAGAGCCCCTTCAACCCCGATCCGCCGGCCTTTGACAAGGTTGTCCGCAGCCGCTTCGGCCTGAGAGTTCCACGCCTTGACACGGAAGAAGTCCGCCTCCTCACCATTTCGATCCACCGCCAGGATGAAGCTGCACACCTTCGAGCCCCCCGTCACCTCCTTGATGTCGATGTCGGTGGCCAAGCGGCCGATCAGATGCACGCTGTTCATGTCCCGTCCTTTCTCCGTCTTCTCGTCGCTACCGGGTCCTGCAGGATCCCTGGAGGATAAGGTAGCTGCGCCCAGGGTAGAGCCCGAATACGACGTAGGGTTGAATGTGTTCCTTGGCTCCACGGAACCAATCACTGCGTGGGAGGGGTCTGTGGATAACTCGGCGGCGCGGTGTGGATAGTTCAATCCTCAACGGACGCCTGCAATGCAAGTAGAGTTTCACTAAATGGTTGTATCGGTCGGTGGTCTCGCTTGACGGCTATCCCACCACCGACCCTAACTGGTGGTTCCCCGGGTCGGATGGTGATCACTACGACGGCTTCTGGGACATCTCCGCGCACGACGGGACGAACCTGGTGATCGCGCGCATGCCCGACTCGAGCTGGGGCATACTGTTACCTCTCGGCGCCGACGTGATTTTCGGCATGGGGCGCCACTGAGAATCCTGACTTCACCTTGACCGTGCGGAGCAGCATGACGGTGGACGGCACCATCTTCGCCGGGCCGATCTCCGGGAGCTTCCACCGGCAGCTCATCGGCTGCCGCGAGCTCAAGCAGTTCGTCTGGCTCGAGTCCAACACCGGCGGCTTTCAGTCTCCTCCTGAGTGGGAGGCGAAGGTCGGGCACTTGTTTCAGGCGAGCCCAACCCACTGGGACTGGGTGACCGACATCGACTTCAAGAACCGGATGCCGGGCTTGGGTGAGGACGGCGGTGTCCATCAGGACTGGACCGTCTGGTGTATCCAGCCCATCCCGCCCTGCCGGCCGCTCCCCCGAGGCGGTTGGCTCGTCGGAGCCACCTTGTACTTTCGGCCCTGGGGGGCCACATGGGCATACGACGTGGGCAGCAGGGACGCGACTTTCCGCGACTCGGGGCTGGGCTACGTGCCCTCCCTGCCGAGCTACCTCGGTCCCTTGCGGGTTGAGAACACACCCGCCTACTTCGTGGACCTTGACGAGTGGACCCAGGCGCGCGCCCTCTATGGGCCAGACGCGCTCCTCGTCTATGACGAGACCGGCGTGTTCGTCGAGTGCCTGACTGACGCGACTACCTACCCGGCGAACGGGAGGGCGTTTGCGGTCACGTCAGGGATGTTCCCCAAGGTCATATATCGAGTCTATCGCTGGAGCCAGTACTCGGACTCAGCGGAGTACTGGGGCTGCTGGCAAGACGGCGCCGGAGACGACGACCTGAACGTGGGCATGTGGGCCTGCTACGACCTCTTCGCCGGATCGACGGTCGCTCCGGGCTTCGGCACTTTCCGCGGCTTCATTGACCCCGCAAGAGTGGCCGCGAACAACCTGCAGACCTTGCCTTGGCGGTGGAGCACCATCGCGTCGAACCTCTACAACACGACCAACCCGAAGTACATCTACCCGGGCCCCGGCTCGGGCGAGATGCGGGCGGGCACCGGCGGGCTCTCAGTTACGCCGCTGACCCCGGGATCGCTCTCTAGCCGCCAGGGCGTCAAGGGCGTCGGGCAGAGAGTCTAGCGCCACTCCGGCGAGCATCGGCCTCGAGCAGCACCAATCCTCCCCCCCCCACCTCCTGAAGGAGCCGCCATGACGCCACCGGGCGCAGATCCCGCTGTCGCCACGGACGACGTCCACCTCTGCCTGCATGAGGCCGACTGGGATGAATTCCGGGACTTCCGAACCGTGAGCGAAAAGCAGATGGAGCACGACCACACCTTTCGGGTGGAGATCATCACGGAGATCAAGGGTCTGCGGAAAGACGTGACTGCCGCCATGACCCAGATGGGCGAATACCTCGGCATGGGCAAGCTGATCAGGTTCGGCATCGCTGCCTTCGGAGCCACGGCCGGGGCGGTCGCAGCCATCATGGGGACCGGGCATGCCCTCGGATGGTGGTGACCAGTGCTCCGCTATCGCACCTACCCCACGCGCTTCCGCCAGAACATCGCTGGCACGTCCAGCCCGCGCGTGCTCGAGCCCTACGGGATGCTTCTGCACACGACCGAGGGCCACGGCATGGGCTACCTGCTCGGGCTTCTGTCCGGTGAGTACGCCCGCGACGACGGGGTGACCCCGAGCGTCCACTTCCTGATCAGCCTGCAGGGAGAGTGCTACGAGCTCGCGCCCTGGCGCCCGGGGGAGGCCTTCGTCTGCTACCACGCCGGCCGCTCTGAGTGGCTCGGGCTCTCGGGCCTGAACCGCGACCTCCTCGGCGTGGAGATCGAGCACGTCGCCGGCGAGGCGTACCCGGCTGTGCAGGTCCGCGCGATCGAGGACCTCATGCGCACGGTGAGCTCAGCCTATCGCTGCCAGCCCTCCTGGCGGGCGTGGCTGCTCGAACACAAGCAGGTCTCCCCGACACGCAAGACCGACCCGACCTCGAGGTGGGCGGAAATCATGGGTCGCGTCTACGCGGCCTGGAAGGAGGTACCCATATCCGAGACTGAGGTGCTACAGGCGATCGCAAACCTTCAGGAAGACGTCGACCGCTCCCAGCGGGCGTCGAGCTACCGCGAGTCGATCATGGTCGCGATCGCGAACGGGGATCCGGAGGAGGCCGAGCGCATCAATGCCGAGGCCCTTGCCTGGAACAAGGCCAACTCCGGGAAGCCGCCGATAGTCACCGGGTATCGACCCAAAGCTGAGCCGAGCCCGTGAGCCGCGGCTTCTGGCTCTTCCTCATGGTCTTTGTCGTCGCCATGTTCGTGCTGTGGTTCGTCGGGGACACGGCACTCGTGCACGTCCTCTAGGTGAGCGCGCCATTCGACCCCTGCGGGAGCTACGCCCGGCAGGATGGCTGCCTCAGCCTCTACCTCGAGGATTGCTGTACAACCTGCCGCCGCCTCGACGACGAGCCGCCCTGCGCGACGGTGCGGCTCAGGTACGTCCGCATGACCACGGCTCCGGCGCGGAGTACAACCGCGGGCTCAATAGGTTCATCACAAACCTGACTCTCGGACCTCCGCGCCGGAGTGCGCCACCGAGATCCACTACAGGAGGTGAGACTGGATGCCCTGGCCGCTGCGATTCCTCGGGACCATCGGCGTTGATTGGCAGCTGGGGTGGAAGAAAGAAGGCTGCTACTTCCCCCAAGCGGGCGACTGCTGGTGGGACCCCAACCTACTCGACTACGCCAAGCACCGGCTCTCTCAGAAGTACTTCACGCAATGGGCCGACAAGCGCCCTCCGCTCACCGTCGCCATGCCGGGTGGCTCCTGGTGGACCATCGACGATCTGCCCACGTGTCCTGGCGACGGTTGGGACATCAGTCTGGAACTGGGCCCACACGGCGAGCCGCTCCACGTGACCGCCAGTCCGTCGATCAACGTGATCGGCAAGTACCACGGCTGGCTGCGTGACAGCGTCCTGACCGACGACTGCGAGGGGCGAACGTTCCCACCGCCAACTCCGTAGAAGGGAGGCAAACCTGACATTCCCCCCGTTCCTGCTGACACGCTGGCGCCGCAGGCGTCGGCAATGGAGGTGATCATGATCCGTCGTATCCTCGCTATCCTGCTCCTCGTCGCCCTGGTGGTCTTCGCGGCGCCAGCGGTGGCGCTCGCCGCGGACGAAGCCCCGGCGAACACCGGGCTGCTCGCGCTGCTCCAAAGCAATGTCCTCATCGGCAGCCTGCTCGCGATCGTCGGTTTGGTGCTGCTCGACCTGGTCGTAACCGTGGCTGTGGCGATCGCGCGAAAGACCTTCGACTGGGCCAAGGTGCTCGATTTCCTACGTACGCAGATCGTGCCCTACATCATCTGCTGGGGGGCGATCGAGGCTCTGTTCTATCTGGCCGACCGCGTTGCCTTCCCGCCCGACGTCTTGACACCGTTCGTCGGGCTCGGCGCGATCATCTACGCGCTCATCATCGCCCGCCTGATGACGTCAATACTCGGCACGTTCAAGGATCTCGAAGTGCCGACCGCCTGACAGACTGAATCACCCCGGAGTCTCCGGTGCACATCAGCGCCGGCGCGAGCCGGTCCTGCGTGATCCTCCTCCTGCGTGCCCCCGCCCTGCCGTCCCCCCTGGGGCTGGGCGGGGGCCTGTTTTCCCTGCCGCATTCGAACTCGTGTAACGCCGCCCGGTGCCCGGCTCGTTACCCAGGCCGTCGTGAACGTCGACGACGTCGTGATCGAGACGCTCTCACTCCGTGAGCGGGGGTCGTCGATTGCTATCGAGCTCGAGATAGCCGTGGCGTCTCATCCATCACCAAGGTACTGTCCACGAAGCTCCCCTTCCGGGTACTCCATCGTTTGGACGAGGACGTATACGCGGCCGGCGAGCGCGGCGGCGCGAAGATCGGGAAAGCCCTTTCCTTCCATTGGCCCCGCGAGTTCTGACTCGTGCAGCACGCCCTCTACGAGGGTGCCCGTGATCGGGGCCTCGCTTGTGCGCGCCCGTGGGGAGATGTCGGCAATTGTTGGCCCGTTACTGCCCTTTTCGCCCAGGTGAAGCGTCACCTTCTGGACCGAGCGCACGTCCTTGACGTCGATTCGGTACGCGAAGCTATAGTCGTTGATGTAGAGGATTCCCCTCCCGCTTGCTTCGGTAGCGACTGGCGGGACCACTCCGCCACCGGTCATCCCAAATGAGATAGCGGCCACGGGCTCCCGGTAGACCACGGTGTCTGTAGTAGAGGTCGATTGAGGGAGGGGACTCGCGGTTTCCACAGCCGATCCGGTCGTGCTGCCTACGGTTGGGATTTCACCTGGGGGAGGTTTCTCGTTTCCGCCGACTGTGGTGCTTGAGACCCCGCAGCCAGCGAGGGCCAACGTCACAACAAACATGAACAACCTTGCCTGGCGTGCAAACCGCAGGGGCATTCGAGCATTCATCGGACACCTCGATTCGGTCCATCCTTTGCGAGTCTATCTGATGCAATCCACGGTCTCGGCGGCCAACCTCTCTGAACTAATGACCTGCACCACTCGGCGACCATCCCTCACCTCGTGCGACGTCGGCGGCTGACGGTGAGTTCCCGCCGATGGCCCGCGGATAGCCGCGGGATCCGCTCTTTGCGGGCGCTTTGCGGGCGAACGTGCTTGCGCCGAATACCCTTCCGTCGCCTATCCAGTCCAACCCTGGTGGTCGAGTAGCCCTCAAGGGTGGCGCATCTAGCCTATCGTGGCGCCTACTTCGCTTCTGACCCCGATACGCTGCCGCCCGAATGCGGTCGCGTGAGAGACCAAACCGGCTCGATCCCTGGGGCAACCCAGGCTCGAACAAAGCCACTTTCGGTATCAACCACGTACCCCACGACCGGGTTCCCTCCCTCGTTGGTCACGTCTATCCTATACAGGTCAGGGGGACGGTCCCCACTCTTCTCGAAGAAGCCTCGCAATTCCATCAGCAGCCCCACCGTCGTCCAGCGGAGTTGCTGTTCTTGGGAGGTGTCGCCAGCAACGATCACGTCGGCCTCTACCGCGGTCCCCTGGTACTGGTCACCATACGTTCGGAGGTCCACCACATTCACATTTTCCTTCTGTCCCTGCTCACCAAGAGACGCAAGCAGCGCCGGTGGGATATTGTTGAGACCCAGGTCAGGCGCCGGCCTCACCATAGGGTGTGGCTGATAGACCGTCCCTACCAGAAGCTCACCCTTCTCGTCCACAAAACCGATCTCTACAGAACCCTCGGGCAACACTCCTGACTGCATCTCGAAGGCTGCTTCTCGGTCAACCAGCGTTTCGGCCCAAGCATACCCAAGGTCGCCATCAGCGGACCCTGGCAGCAAGATCCGAATGGCGTTTGTTTCCGACCCAGCTGCAACCTCGGCTACCGCAATACCTTGAGCGTTAAGATTGGTTCGTAGTGTGTCGAACCGATCGCCTTGCTCTGCCCTTGACTCACGAACGCCTACTAGCGCCGCCGCCGCGCCGATTCCCATACACAGTAGAATCACTAGGACTACCTTACGTATACTCATGGTAATGTCCTTCCTCCCATTGTCTCTGCCAACGCTAATAGTTCTGGGGATTCGAACAATCGTAGTGATCAAGAGCAGCGCCAGTTCTCCACGGCGGATTGTTCGCTATGAGATGGTCCTGATCAAATGGATAGTAGACAAACTGGCCCTTGTATTTTATGCCGGTAAAACCTGCCCAATCCTCCGGCCATGGCCAGTTGTCAACTTTGACAAGTTCTGACTGCGCCTCGACCTCCGTGGGTGTTGCGTACGGGTAGAACATCTCTCGCGCTGCACCAGCGACGTACACCGTCCAGTAGCTGGGGTTGTTTGTTGTATTCGCAACAACTTCATAAGCGCGTACCCAGTTGAGAGGCTGCGAACTGGTCCCCAATTTGGCAAAAAGATACGATGTCCAATACGGACCTGTATTCTTCTCTTCGTATGACCATGGATCAGTAGGATACGTCTGTACTCCATCCGGAGATCCTATGAATCCATCGCCCTGGACCCATCCCGTTTGAACCCATCTAGCGTAGTTCGCCTGGGTTGTGTCGATGTTACTGACGAAGTTGAATACCACTCCGTGGGCTACAACCGGTTTACGGGCGGGCGTAGCTATATTGGCCTTGACACCATAAGCGGGATTCCTAAAGTTACCTGCATATTGGTGTACCAGGGCAGCATTAGCCTGCCCTACTTGTACCAGAGACAGCACAACAACACAAACGAGGAGCAGCGGCAGTTTGATCCTAAATAGGTGCATTGTTAATCACCTTCCCCGAATAGCGCACGACACAGGTCGTTGCGGAACACTAGCCTAGTCTTCTCCGTTTGCACATCATGACCTCCGTTCATGGTCGAGCTTGCCCGTCCTAGAGATATCTTTTCGCATCAGCACGTCCTTGCTCGTTGTGTGTCACCGAACTGCATTGTTCGGATCTTTGAGTAGGGTTCTGCCCCCGTGTCGCGCCGAGCCACCTGCGACTCGCGGCCGCGGGGCGCTTCGCCGGGGTAACCGAGGTTACGGAACTTGACGGCGGACTCGCTCTCTCTCCCTTCTGTCCGCGCCCACAACGTTTCTTGCTGGCCTCGGCGGCGGACCAACCCCTCTACTATGTATATGTCGAGAAGAGGCCAGTTATTACAGGGGAGGGAAGAAAGTTGACGCCGTCCGGTCTCTGGCAGTGCTCGGTGTAGGCAGAATGCGCACCTCTGCCTCTTCACTCTTCTTGTCAGCCGCACAGCGTGAAATCTCCTGCTAATTACGGCCTTTCACGCTCGCACCGAATTGTTGCGAACGAACGGAAACGGGGCTAAGCTCAAAGTTCCTCCCTGCTGACGATCGGTCTATCTTCTTGTCGGAAGGCGCTACTGCCCTGGATCGTTACGCCGCCGTTGCCTCCCGTTGTTGACTTTCTGCCGGCCACGCCTGGAGCTCGCGGTATCATGGCGGCGATGCTGCCCTGCTCCCTCGAAAGGCGGATGATGCGCATCGACACTCCGAGCCCCGAGACCCGACAGCGTGGACGTATCGACACCAGGGGCGCCTTCGCGCTGCTGATCGTAGGGGTGATCGGCAACATCGTGGTCACCTGGATGATCACCGGCGGCCCGTCAGCGCCGCGGGTCCCCGTCGCGCTCACGCAAATCTTCACGGCCTGCACCTGGACCGGGGCTGTCTGGCTGGGTGCTCTCCTCGCATACGAAGGCATCGTGAGCTCCCGACGCTAGCAGACCGTTCAAAGCAGTAGCGGCAATCGACCGAGCTCATCGACAAGGCCGGCAGGCGCCGGAAGCCTCAGTTGGTCGAAGGGACGTTCTCTAGTGCGGTCAACACGTTCAAAAATGGGGCGATACGGTGCGATCGCGGCGGCCGTGGGGTTCATCGGCCTCCTGGCCTGGTGGCTCCACGGGCTGGGCTACGATGTGGGCGTCCTGCGTCAACTTGAACGAGAGGAGGTCTTCGGGCCCGCCCCGCCCCGTTTGTCGACGATGCCCGGGCTTTCGCCGTCGATCTGGTTGGCGTTGCGCTTCGGCTTACCGTTGGCGGCGATAGCGCTCGCTGGTGTGGCCCTCGTTCAGACGTTGCGAGGCCGCCGCGCGCGCTCGTGGTTCGTGGCAGTTGGCCGTGCTCGTGGAATCCCTCATATGGACGGGCCACCCGCTGAGATTGACGTTGCTGCCGTATTACCTGCCACCTGCGCGGCAAAATAACAGATGAAAGGCGTGGGCACCGGCGCGAGCAAGGTGCAGGAGAGCACACAATGCGACGAAGAACTCTACTGCTACTTGGCGCGGCTGGTATCGTCGTTGTGTCGGCTGCCACGCAGAGCAGCTCGCTGTTCGCGACCGAGCCTCCATCGAGTAGTGGCACGATCGTTTCTCTCCAGGAGACTACGTCGACGTCGACTGCGGCAAACGGCGTGGATACAGCCACCAGGGCCTCACAAGCCGTGCAGTTTCCCAATGAAGTCCGCGCAAGTGGCCCGGTTCCGGAGGGCATCGAAAAGGCGGCGGCACAAGGCGATCCCGAGTATCAGATCGCCAAGCTCATCTGGGAACAGGGCGGCCTCGTCACCCCTGTTGGCAACGGGCAATACCTCGTCCGTATGCCGTCGAAGATCCCGGAGGGCTTCACCTACCCCACCCAATCGGTCGAGCCAGCGGCGAGCCCCAACTCGTACTCGCCGGAGAACACGCCCATGTTCTTGGCGCCAGATGAATTCGATCTCTATCAGCAGCTGATGACCAGCGGAGCCTCGTTTCAGCTGGTTCAGGAATCTGACGGATACAGGCACATCCATCAATGATGGCTGTGCAGCGGCCTCGGATTCGTGAGACGCGGAGCCCACGGTTACCCAACCTATGCCAAGGAGGTGCCGCGTTGGCTGAGATGCGCGCAAGTAGATGATGCGACGTCATCCGGTTCTCGCAGGGCTCGGCACGGTTTTCGTCGTCGTCGCGCTGACGATCGCTGTCTTCGCCGTCGCCGGCCGACAGGATGAGGGGGTTGAGGCCTGGAGAGGCCTGAGGAAGGAGTTCGCAGGGCAAAAGCCAACATTCGCACAGGTGGTCGCCCCTTGGCCCAAAGGTGCGAATCTCACTCGTCCCGATGCGGAAGCTTTCGCGCGTGCTCTCTTCTCGGGTACGTTTGCGTCCACAAATCGATCCCACGAGGGCCCGACGGCCTCGATCGTCGTGCTCATCCAGTATGAGGGATACAGGCAGCCGGTGGCTCCGAACCAGTGGCCGGACGGCAGGTTCGAGATCACATGGAACAACGTACAGTTCCTGGTGAGCAGCCCTGAGCTTTCCCGTCTACTCGCTGAGCGCGGGTTCACGTATTGATCGCGGAACCCGTCGCTCGCCCTGACCCCGAGTCGCTTGAGTAGCGAGCAAAGTGGAAGGCAGCACGCAAATGCGACGCAGAACCCTACTGCTGCTTGCCTCAGCCGGTGTCGTCGTGGCGTTGGCTACCGCGCAGGCTAGCTGAGGGCAGAATCCGAAACCCCGCCTCAGCCTCCTTCTTCTCCTCCACACGCCCCAAACCGATCTACTAGGCCTCGCGCTTGCCGCGGTGGGTCTTCTGAGTCTGCGCCAGCCTAGCAGTCGCTTGCTCCGCTTCGTGGTGCTACTGTTGACCCTCGGCGTGCTGTCCTTCCTGCTCCGGCTTGCCTCGGAATGGGTAAGCAGTGCCTGACCGCGGCAGCGTGAACTGGATCGCAGAGACAGCTGGGGCGTCTGATACCTGCACGAGGGGGGTCGATCTCCGGTGCCATCATCAGGTTCAATGGTGAGACGCTACGCAGTCATTGCCGCCGCCGCGGGATTCGTCGGCCTTCTGGCATGGTGGCTCTATGGGCTGCGCTACGACGTAGAAGTCCTGCGCCAATTTGACCGGGAGGAGGTCTTCGGGCTTTCGCCCTCCGTCTGGTTGGCGTTGCGGTTCAGTCTGCCGCTTGTGTCGATAGTGCTCGCTGGTGTGGCCCTCGTTCAGACTTTCCGAGGCCGCCATGCGCGCCCGTGGTTCGTGGCTGTGGTGGCCGTGCTCGTGGAGCCCCTCATATGGACGAGCCACCCGCTGAGATTGACGTTGCTACCGTACTACATGCCAGCGGCGCTCTACCTGCTACTCGCCCTGGGGCAGGAAGGCAGGCGTGCCGGCTGAGGCAGAATCGGTAACTCCGCCTCTGCTTCCTTGCTTTCATCCGGCGCGCACACGTGGCCGCGCGCGACCGGAGCGCCAAAGCAGGAGAGCCCCACAGAACTACTCCGACGGGTAGTATCCGAAGGTCTGGACCGCCCGTAAACTCATCGGCATTCGGAGCCTGGCGGGGGGACGCCGGCGTAGCGTCGTTCAGGCACTCTACCCGTCACCCGATCGATCCGGCTCGACTGCACCGGAACGCGAACACTACAAAGGGGGAGTAGCCCGTGAGCTACAAGATCGGCATCGATGTGGGCGGCACGTTCACAGACTTCCTGTTGATGGACGACGACGGCAACGTCGAGGTGTACAAGACCCCCTCCACCCCAGAAGACTCGTCGGTAGGCCTCATGACGGGTCTGGGCCTGATGGCCGAAGCGCGGGGCATCAGCCTGGAAGACTTCCTGCGTCAGGTATCGCTGCTCGCGCACGGCACCACCATCACCACGAACGCGGTGCTGACGGGCACGTATTCCAAGACCGGCCTGCTCACCACCACAGGGCACCGAGACTGGCTGCAGACCCGGCGCGGCCTCAAGCCCACCTGTTACGACTCGAAGGAGGCTCCGCCCGAGCCCATCGTCCCCCGGCGCCTGCGCCGCACCGCGGCCGAACGGGTCAATTGCGAGGGCGAAGTGCTTCTGGCGCTTGACGAGGCCGACGTCCTCGCCGCGGCCGAGGTGTTCAAGAAAGAGAAGGTCGAGGCGGTAGCCATCACCTTCCTCTTCTCGTTCCTCAACCCGGAGCACGAGGACAAGGCGCGCGAGCTGCTCGAGCGCGAGCTGCCCGACGTGTACGTCTCGCAGTCGAGCAAGGTCCTGCCCCAGGTCCGCCTGTACGAACGGGGTTCGACCACGGTCTTCAACGCAGCCGTGGGGCCGGTGCTGCGGCGCTATATCAAGAGCCTGCTCTCCCGTCTCGGCGACTCGGGCTTTCAGGGCGTGCTGCTGATCATGCAGTCCAACGGAGGCATGATGTCTCCGGCGGTGGCCATGGACTTCGCGGTCAACTCCCTGCTGTCCGGCCCGGCCGGCGCCGGCACCTCGGGGGTCTTCTTCGGCGGCATCCACGGGTGCAAAGACGTGATGACCATCGACATGGGCGGCACCAGCTTCGACGTCTGCCTGATCCGCGACGGCGAGCCCGAGGTGAGCACCGAGCTCGACGTGGCCATGTTCCGCATGGCGGCCCCCTCGATCGGCGTGCACACCATCGGCGCCGGCGGGGGCAGCATCGCCTGGGTGGACAACAGCGGCTTGTTCCGCGTGGGCCCCAAGAGCGCGGGCGCGTCCCCCGGCCCGGCCTGCTACGGCGCGGGCGGCGACCAGCCCACCGTGACCGACGCCCGCGCCGTAGCAGG
>JAMDEO010000088.1 GCA_023483915.1 Actinomycetota bacterium | reverse complement strand
GCAACGATCCCCAGATGCAAAGCGGCGCCATTGCCATCGTGCGGGATATCCCCGGCCCGGAAATCACCAAGGCCCTGGTGCAGGAACTGCCCAAGCTGCCGGCGACCGGGCAGGTTCAGTTGCTTTCCGTGCTGGGCGATCGCGGCGATGCGATGGCCCTGCCGGCCGTAATCGAGGCGGGCAAGTCGCAGGATGAATCCGTCCGGGTGGCGGCCCTGCGGGCCCTGGGACAGTTGGGGGGCGTGGCGAACGTTCCGCTGTTGGCGGAGCGGGCCGCGGCCGGCAAGGGTCTCGAGCAGAAAGCCGCACGGGAGGGCCTTTATCGGCTGCGGGGACCGGAGGTCGATGCGGCGATTCTCCAGAGTGTCCTTGCGGCCGGGCCGGGCGTCAAGGCGGAGTTGATCGACGCGATCGGCGAGCGCAATATCGCCGGGTCGGTCGAGACGCTGCTCAAGGCCGGCAAAGATGAGAACCGCAGGGTCCGACTGGAATCGTTCCGTGTCCTGAGGATTGTGGCCAAGGCGGAGGATATGCCCGCACTGGTGAACCTGCTGCTGGAGACGGACAACGAGGCGGATCGCGGCGAGGCGGAAAAGATGGTGGCCGCCGTGGCGCATAAGATCGAGGACAAGACCCGGCAGTCCGCCGCCGTGCAGGCCGTGCTGCCGAACGTCAAGGATGCCCCGGCTCGGGCGTCGCTGCTGCGCGTCCTGGGTCGGATCGGCGATGCCGGCTCGCTGCCGACGTTGCGGGCGTCCCTGGCCAGCCCGGAGCCGCAAGTCCAGGATGCGGCGATCCGCGCCCTGGCGGATTGGCCGACGGCCGACCCAGTGCCTGATCTGCTCAAGGTGGCGCAGACCTCGACGAATCAAGTGCACAAGGTGGTCGCGCTGCGGGGTCTCGTGCGGCTGCTCGCTTTGGCGAGCGACCGGACCCCCGAGCAGACGGTCGATCTCTACAAGAAAGCGATGGACCTGGCGGGTGATGCGACGGAGAAGAAACGTGTCCTGGCGGGTTTGGCGAGCACCAAGTCGCTGGCCGCGCTGAATATGGCCGCCGGGTTCCTCGACGACGTGGCCCTGCACCTGGAAGCGGAATCGGCAGCGGTCCGGATCGCTCCGGCGGTGGTCGCCGCCCAGCCGCAGCGGGTCAAGGAAGTGCTCCAGAAGGTGATCCAGGGCACGCAAAACGAGTCGATTCGCGCGCAGGCGCAGCAGATCGTCGGTCAGATCAAGTGAAGACAATGGGATGGTCGGGTGGCACGGGCAAACTCGTTTGCCCGTGGGCACCCGGATGCGTAAGCTCGATCGAAGGCGCACTGTCAAACAAGCTTGGCGGTGCCACCCGGACGGGGCAGGAAGATCAACGGTTGCTTTAGAGGACCAACGACATGAAGAAGACGGGGAGTACGCCAGGGCAGGGCGAGACGCTGTCGCGCCGCCATTTCATGGGTGCGGCCGCGGCGGCGGCGGCGTTTACTATCGTGCCGAGTCACGTGCTGGGCGGCGCCAACGGCACACCACCGAGCGAGAAGCTCAACATCGCCGGCGTCGGCATCGGCGGCATGGGCCAGAACAATGTCCGGGCTTGTGCCCGGAACGACAACATCGTGGCCCTGTGCGACGTGGACTGGGCGTACGCCGGGAAGGTTTTTGACGCGTATCCCAGCGCCAGAAAGTGGAAGGACTTCCGCAAGATGCTCGACGAGCAGAAAGAGATCGAGGCGGTGATTGTGGCGACGCCCGATCATCTGCACACGCCGGTGGCGATGGCCGCCATGCAGCGTGGCAAGCACGTCTATGTGCAAAAGCCACTGACCCGTCTCGTCTCGGAGGCCCGTCTTCTGACCGAGGCCGCCCGCAAGTACAAAGTGGCCACCCAGATGGGCAACCAGGGCCACTCGGGCAACGGCGTCCGCGAGATCTGCGAGTGGATCTGGGACGGCGCCATCGGCGAGATTCGGGAAGTCCACGCCTGGACGAACCGGCCGGTCTGGCCGCAGGGCATCGATCGGCCGAAACAGGAAGACCCGGTGCCGGAGACGCTGGACTGGGACCTCTGGATCGGCCCGGCCGCAATGCGGCCCTACAACAAGATCTATGCCCCCTTTAACTGGCGCGGCTGGTGGGATTTCGGTGGCGGGGCGCTGGCCGACATGGCCTGCCATGTGCTCGACCCGGTCTTCTCGGCCCTGAAGCTCAAGTACGCGACCAGCGTCGAGGCGAGCTGCACCTCCGTCAACAAGGAAACGTTCCCGCTGGCCTCGATCGTCCATTTCGAGTACCCGGCCCGCGCGGGGATGCCCCCGGTGAAGATTCACTGGTATGATGGTGGTCTGAAGCCCGAGAAGCCCAAGGAACTGGGCAACCTGCGGATCGGTCAGGCGGCGAGCAATGTGCTGTTCATGGGCAGCAAGGGCGTGCTCCGCTGCGGCGAGTACGGCGACGATCCGCATCTGTTCCCGCTGGAACTGATGAAGGATTACAGGCGGCCGGCGCCGACGCCCAAGAGAATCCCAGGCCAGGCC
>JAMDEO010000049.1 GCA_023483915.1 Actinomycetota bacterium | reverse complement strand
GGAAGGCCTCTTCTCAGAAGAGGGGGGTAAAGGGCTAGGTCCTTGAGTGTCCACAGAGCCAGAATAGTAACGATTATCCGCGTATTTGAGAATTACCTTCTCCCCGAAGCGGGCCGCGCAGCGCCAGCGCCTTGGGTCGGTTCAACCAAGTCCAGAGCTCCGGGAATCTGCTCGAGCATTCCAAGAAGTCGTGGTCTCCCCTGGCGGCAGTGGGCACAATAGCCGTGAAAGCCCGTAACCTCAGTCGCCCAATCGGAGAAGTCTCCTCACGTTTCCGGCGAATATTTGATCCTTCTCGGCGTCGGTAATGCCCATGGCCTCAATGGCCGCGATGGTCTTCGTGTAGCTGTTCTTGCCGAACTCAGGGTCGCCCAGCGGCATGTCGGCGGCAAAGAAGATGTGGTCGGCGCCCCAGAGACTGTAGGCAAGCATCAGAGCCGGAGTATTGCCGTGAATAGCGGTGTCGTTGTAGAACATCTTGTAGTACTCCAAGGGAGCCTTGGTCAGAACCCTCGAGATGTCCGCGTAATCATGGTATGAGATGCCCATTTGGCTGTAATGCTGGGCTATGCGCTCCGCGTAGAAGGACACCATCCCGCCGCAATGGTGAGTGACCACCTTCAACTCCGGGAATCGCTCGAAGTAGCCGGTGAAAACGAGGCGGGTCATCGCTGCGGTAGTCTCGTACGGCCAGCCGAAAGTACTCGATATGGCGTACTTCGATTCTTTTTCGGTGGGGTACTCAGGGTAGTCGTTTCCTCGCCAGGGATGAATGTACACAGGCAGATCGAAGGCGGCCATCTTCTCAAAGAGAGGGAGAAATTCCGGCGCGTCCAGGGGCTTGCCGTTGATATTGCTGTGTACATATACGCCCTTGAACCCAAGCTCCTTGATAGCGCGGTCGGCCTCCTGCAGCGCAGCCTCGACGTCATTCATGGGAAGAAGGGCGATCGCTGCCGCGAATCTCTCCGGATACTCGTCGACTAGTTCCGCCATCTCGTCGTTGGCGAGCTTCGCCAGGGATACCGCCCGCTCAGGCGGCGCGAACACCTCGAGAGGCGGGACCGGCCCGACGGTGAGGACTTGCGCAACGGAGCCGAACGCGTCCATGACCTCGAATCTCGCGCGCATATCGAAGAGTGGCGGAGTGAACCCCAGGATCTGGTTGTAGAAGCCGGGAAACTCCTTTTGAAGCGACGCCGTGTATCTCGGCGGAGAGATGTGGGCGTAACCGTCGATCTTTTCTGCCATCGTCCCGCTCATCCGTGTCCCTCCTAAGCGGGCAGCATAGTTTCGCCCCGGCGCGCCCGCACGGCCTGGGCGATGTTGTCGAGGATGATCTCAGCAATGGTCTCCTTGGGCGCCCGCTCAACCAAGACCTCGCTGTCTCGGGTTAGGATGCGGACTTCGTTGAAGTCTGAGTCGAAACCGATGTCGGCGCGGGAGATGTCGTTGAAGATAATCATGTCGAGTTGCTTGTGTTCCATCTTCGCCCGCGCCCGATCAAGACCTTCGAGGCCGTATTCCGCAGCGAAACCCACGATGAATTGACCCTCGTGGTGCGCCGCCACATCGCACAGGATGTCCGTGGTGGCTTCGAGCCCGATGGACCACTCGTCGCGCCCTTTCCCAATCTTGCCCCCTGCAGGGCCCTCCGCCACGCGATAGTCGGCCACCGCCGCGGCCATGAGGAGGATGTCCGTGTTGGCGAGCCGCTTCATTACTTCAGCGTGCATCTCCCCCGCGGTGGGCGTCATTATCTGCCTTACCCCCGGCACTGCAGGCATGTCGACGTTCGCCTCGATCAGCTCGACTTCCGCCCCGCGGTCGAAAGCCGCTCGGGCAAGAGCGAATCCCATTTTTCCGGAGCTACGGTTTCCGATGAAACGCACCGAGTCAATGGGTTCCCGGGTTCCGCCCGCGGTGATGAGAACCCTCAACCCACGTAAGTCGCGCTTGCGCTGCACCTGGAGCCGCAATTTGACTTCCGCGACAATGCTATCCGGATCGGCCATCCGGCCCGATCCGTAGACGCCGCACGCCAACTCACCCGCCCCCGGCTCGACCACAAATACGCCGCGGTCCCTGAGAACGGCAACGTTATGCTGAGTGGCGGGGTGCTCCCACATGTTGGTATTCATCGCGGGGGCGACCACGACGGTCTTGTTGAATGCCAGACACATGGAGGTCAAGAGGTTGTCGGCTATGCCATTGGCCATCTTGGCGATGGTGTTCGCAGTCGCCGGAGCGATGACCATGATGTCGGCCTCGCGGCTATCCTCGACATGGGTGATTCGAGAATCCGCGCGCAACTCGTTGACGGCATCGCGACGCACCGGGAATCCCGACAGGGTTTCGAAGGTCATGGTAGTGACGAACTGCGTGGCCGCATTCGTCATGATCACGCGAACTTCCATGCCGGCCTTTTGCAGGCCACGTAACAGTTCAGCTGCCTTATAGGCGGCGATTCCCCCCGTGACCCCAAGGAGAACGACGGGCGAATCAGCCATTAAAGACTCGATTCAACATGAAACCGCGGCCGCCGGGTTCGCACTGGGCGGCGCGATGCGTCGTCCTCGGTCCCACCCGTAGCCCTGCTACGAGCGCTTCCTGCGTCCCGGCCGTCGGGCCGCATGTGCCTTCGCACTCGTCCATTGCACCCCCGCCCACGGTGGGCACCCGGCGTGGCTTCATCTTGAATCGAGTTCTGAGGGCTCCGATCTAACGTATGGCCGGCTACTGCCGAGCGGGGCGCAAGCGATAGCCGATCTCGCCCCGGGCGACTTCGGCCATGGACATGCTCAAGTAGTTCCTAGATAGGGTCGCGGCAAAGGGCGGCGTGAAGCCGTCGAGGATGCCGCCCTCCCCTAAACTGTGGTAGTAGCTGTTGATCTGCCGGGCCCGTTTGGCCGTCACCATAACGGCGGTATAGCGGTTGGGCTCTTCGGTATCCGGCTCGCGAGTGACGGAAAGACCGGCAAGGATCTCATCGATCGTCGGCTTGTTCATACTCTTCCCTGGCTTGGAGGATTATGCAGGCCAGCTCGTCTGCTGCCCTTTTAACACTATCGTTTACTATAACATAGTGAAATCGCCTTCTTCCGCCCGGGGCCATCTCAGCCTCGACCGCGGCCATTTCCTCTCGGCCCTTCGCCAGACGCTCATCACAGGCCTCACCCGAGTCGGTTCCGCGGCCGCGCAGCCGGCGCTCCAGTTCTTCGAAGGATGGCGGTTCGATGAATATCATCAACGCCTCCGGCCGCCGTTCGTGGACCTGCCAGGCGCCCTCCAACTCGATTTCCAGCAACACGTCTAGACCGGCCGCTAGTTGTCTGTCGACGGCCGCCCGAGGGGTTCCGTAGAGATGCCCGTTGTACTCTGCCCACTCCAGGAACCGGTCTTGCGCGATCCAATCCCGAAACTCATTTTCACTCAGAAAGAAATATTCCCGGCCGTCCTCCTCTCCGCCGCGCCTGGGACGAGTAGTGGCGGAAACCGACAGAGCCAGACCCGGCACCGAGGCTATCAGGCGTTCGATAAGGGTGCCTTTGCCGGAACCGGACGGCCCGGAAATGACGATAACCCGTGCGATGGCGGTTCCCCGGCCCGCGGGATCAGCCGGAAAGCATATCGAGTAGCTCCTTGCGCTGCCGGGGCGTGAGCCCATTGACAGTCTTCGAGGAGCTTACCCTGCAGCGCTCGAGAAGCCTATTCGCCTTTACCCGCCCATATTTGGGGGCCGCCATCACGAGATCGAGAACCTTCGCGGTATATACACATTCCGGCGGGTCTTGGAGCACTTCAGAGATGCCCACCTCGCCGTTCCGCAGACACTCCTTCAGTCTTGCCCGCTCAGCTCGCACATCGTTCGCGCGCCGAAGAGCGTCCATTCTTTGTTGGTGGCTTCGCTCGGGAGTCTGCGTGGATATGCCTAAGACTTGGTTCATGGCGGCCATTATACTCACTGGCACGAGCTACGCAACAGGAAATTGCGGCATTATTCCGCCCGAAACTCAATCTCTACCGCAGCTTCATGCTTCCCGGCGGTGAGCGATCCCCACTACATCTCTTAGGGTGAGTCCTCTCTCCGAAAGACTCGTGGCAAGCCCAGAGGCAATCCTTCCGGTAAGCCATGGGTCCGTGAACCCAGCGGATCCCACTGCGACGACCGTTGCCCCGCAGGCCAGGAAGTCTAGGGCATCCTCCGCCGAGCGGATGCCCCCCATTCCTATGACCGGAACTTCTACCCTAGCGAAAATCTCGAATATGGCGCGCAGCGCGAGGGGCTTGATCGCAGGGCCTGACAATCCCCCGGTGACATTCCCCAAGAAGGGCCTGAGAGACCTACGGTCAATGACCATACCTTTGAAGGTGTTCACGGCTGAGATGGCATCGGCGCCGGCGCCCGCGGCAGCGGCTGCGATTGAAGCGATGTCCGTAACGTTAGGAGTCAATTTGGTTATCAGCAGACCCGGCCACTCCCTTCGCACGGCCGACACAACGCCCTCGATTTCCCCGGGATCCGCCCCTATCAAGAGGCACCCGGAATGGACGTTGGGGCAAGACACGTTCAGCTCCAAGCCAACGCGTTGCGTCCAGCCGTCGCCCGCGCCGGCCTGCAACGCCTGGCGAAGCCCGGCAGCCAACTCGACGTACTCTCTAGGAGAGAATCCCCCGATGCTGAGGATGAGAGGGCAGGAGAGGGTAAGAAGTCTGGGTAGACTCCCGCCGACAAAAGCTTCGAGACCCCCTCCCGACAAGCCGATAGCATTGATCATGCCCGCCGGCGTTTCAAGAATCCGCGGGGGAAGATTTCCCTGACGAGGCTTCAATGTGATCGTCTTTGGCACATACGCTCCCACCGGCGGAGACTTCAGCACGTCCTCACCGAAGACGTCGGCTAGCTCAAGGATCTCCATCGTGCCGGAGGCGTTGATCACCGGATGCGCCAGAGTCAAGGGCCCCAAGTGAACGATGAGGTCCGGGCTGGAGTGTTGGCTCTGCATCGGGAAGGTCATTCCTGCTCGCCCACACCGTAAAGGGACTCGCCCGTGAAGACCGGACCGTCACGGCAGACCAGGGCCAGGGAGCCGTCCGCCCGCAAGCTGGCGCAGCCGTGACACGATCCCACGCCGCAGGCCATATTCGCCTCGAGGCTGAACCAGCATGATAGACCTGATGCCTCGCGTGCCGTCTGCCAGACAGCCTCGCACATAGCCTGTGGCCCGCACACTGCCAGACGGTCCCCCTGGCGCTGTTCCGCCGCAAGAAGGTCGGTCACGAGGCGCGCCTTGCCTATGGACCCATCCTCCGTGGCAATCTCTATTCGGCAGCTGGCTCCTCCGGCCGCGAGACGCGCTGCCGCAGCCCGGACCGGTTGACCGCCCTCTGCCTGACTGGAATTACGGAAGCCCAGAAGCACCAAGACGTCAAGGTCGGGCCCCGAGGCGCTGGTCGCCAGGCAGTCGAGCAGCAAGGGGAAAGGCGCGGCCCCCACTCCACCTCCGACCAAGACGGCGCGCCTCATGGGAGGAGCCAAGAGAGTGTCCATATCGAAGCCGTTGCCGAGGGGGCCCGTGATCCACACCGGATCATGTTCCCTCAGGTTCGTCAGCTGTTTGGTTCCCGGACCGACCGGCGAAATCAGGAACGAGATCTCTTCTCCTCTCTGGCCCGCCACCGAAAAAGCCCGAGGCAGGAAACATGCGGGAGGCTCTGGCTGAAGGAGAACGAATTGACCTGGCCCAGCGGCCGGGAACCCTGGAGCGTGGATAGTCAGCCAAGAGAGACTTCCCAACCTTTCGCTCCCGGCCACCCAACCGAAAACGCGCACTGCTTTGCCACGGGACCCCCGCCCAGGACATTCGTGGCCACTCTCGCGATTCTCATACCTAGGCATGAGCGCCATTCTTCTCAGGAGCCCGTCGTCTTTTCGGCTGCAGCCCCGACGAATACCGAAGGGCCCCCCTGTGCTTCGGCCATGCGCTTGTGAAGCTCCTGGAGACAGACTACGCTCAGCCTGCCGCTGCGACGCCCGCTGGCAATGGCCTGCACCGCAGCGTGTGCCGCAGCCGCGTTGGTCATAGTCGGCACCCCCCGGCGCAGTGCGGCGCGGCGGATCTCATAGCCGTCCGCCCTAGCCCCGCGGCCGCGCGGGATATTGATTACCAGGTCGATCTCGCCGGCCTCGATGAGATCCACGATGGTGGTGATCCCATCCCCAGTCGTAGCAGCCAGCGTAGCCCTCATCTCCTGCCCTACCGTATGTTTGAGGACCATCTCCGAATCGATGCCGTTGAGCGTGAGAGCCCTGTGGGTCCCCTCTGTAGCGAGAATGCGAAAGCCTAACGTGCTTAGCATCAGCGCCATCAGCACCACCGTGTCCTTCTCCGCGTCGGCCACCGAAATGAACACAGTGCCTTCCTGGGGAAGCCTGTCTCCGGCTGCGAGAGAAGCCTTGGCAAATGCGGTTGGGAAGTTCGGGCCCACACCCATCACCTCCCCTGTGGACTTCATTTCCGGTCCGAGGGTAGTGTCGACTCCAGGGAAGCGCGGGAAAGGCAGTACCGCTTCCTTGACCGCAACGTGCTGCAGGTCTCTGCGGCTCGGCACCCGGCCTGCGTCGAGAGATTCCTGCCAACCGGGCAGATTCAAACGGCGCAGCTTGTGGCCGGCGACTACCCGTGTAGCAATCCGGGCAAGGGGCACGCCCGTAGCCTTGCTCACGAAGGGCACGGTGCGGCTTCCGCGTGGGTTTACCTCCAGCACGTAGATGCTCGCCCCCCCGTGGTCGCTCTGCTGCACCGCGTATTGGACGTTCATGAGGCCTATGACTCCCAGCTCTCGGGCCAGAGCAGCCGTTTGTTCCTCGATGCGGCGCACGGCCGTCTCCCCAAGCGAAACGGTAGGAATGACGCAGGCCGAATCACCGGAATGGATGCCGGCTTCCTCGACGTGCTGCATCACCGCACCGATGTACACATCCTCGCCGTCGCAGACGGCGTCCACGTCGATCTCGGTGGAGTGCTCGAGGAACCGATCGATGAGCACCGGGTGGCGTGGCGAAGCCTTCACCGCGGTGCGGAGGTAATGCTGCAGGCTCTCGTTGTCGTAGACGATCTCCATAGCCCGCCCGCCCAGCACGTAAGAGGGCCGCACCAGCACGGGATAGCCGATGCGCTCTGCGACCGCCAGCGCCTCTTCCTCGTTGCGCACTGTCCCGTAGGGCGGAGCCTTCAGCTTGAGACGTTTGAGGACATCACCGAATCGCGCTCTGTCCTCGGCCAGGTCGATGGCTTCTTGCGAGGTGCCAAGGATGGGGACACCGGCCGCGTGCAGCTTCTCCGCGATCTTGAGGGGGGTCTGGCCCCCGAACTGCACCACGATGCCCTTGGGTCTCTCGTTGTCGATGATGTTGAGGACGTCTTCAAAAGTGAGGGGTTCGAAATAGAGGCGGTCGGACGTGTCGTAATCGGTAGAGACGGTCTCCGGGTTGCAGTTGACCATGATGGCGTGGTAGCCCTGTTCCCGCATCTCCTGGACGGCATGAACGCAACAGTAGTCGAACTCTATGCCTTGCCCGATGCGGTTGGGGCCGCTGCCCAGGATGATCACTCGCTCTTTGTCCCCAACAGGGAAGGCCTCGTTCTCGTCCTCGTAGGTAGAGTAGAAGTAGGGCGTGAGAGCCTCGAATTCGGCGGCGCAGGTATCGACGGCCTTGTAGGTGGGAGTGATCGCATCGGCGATCCGTCGCTCCCGGACCTCCATCTCGCCGGCCCCTAGAAGCCGCCCGATTTGTTCGTCGCTGAATCCAAGCCGCTTCGCATGCCGGAGTTCCTCGCGGGCAAGGGAAGAGAGACCTCCCTTTTTAGCGAAGGACTTGAGATGTTCCTCAGCTTCGACAATCTCCCGCAACTCTTCCAGGAACCACTCATCGATGAGGGTGGCCGCGAAAAGTGCGTCCAGAGTCACACCCCGGCGGTAGGCTTCGAGAATGAGGTCGTAGCGCTCGGCAGAAGGGATGGCAATCATGGCCACGAGGGCCTCATTGTCAGCGGGGATGTCTGGCCGCACATCCAGTTCCCGGGAGCGCATGGACTTCTGGAAGGCCTCCTTGAACGTACGGCCAATGGCCATGTTCTCACCCACGCTCTTCATGTGTGTGGTGAGGCGGGCGTCGGCCATGGGAAACTTCTCGAAGGCCCAGCGCGGAGTCTTGACCACAACGTAGTCGATGGTGGGCTCGAAGCAGGCGGGCGTCTTGCGGGTGATGTCGTTGGCGATCTCATCCAGTGTGTACCCGACGGCCAGCTTGGCGGCGATCTTGGCGATGGGAAACCCAGTAGCCTTGGAGGCCAGCGCGGAGCTGCGGCTGACGCGGGGGTTCATCTCGATGACGACCAGCTCGTCGGTCTCGGGCGAGAAGGCGAACTGGATGTTGGAGCCCCCGGTCTCCACCCCGATGGCGCGGATGATGGCGAGCGATGCGTCGCGCAGGCGCTGATACTGATGATCGGTGAGGGTCTGCTGCGGTGCCACCGTAATAGAGTCGCCGGTGTGGACACCCATGGGATCGATGTTCTCGATGGAGCAGACGATGACGACGTTGTCTTTCAGGTCGCGCATGACCTCGAGTTCGAACTCCTTCCAGCCGATGACACTTTCTTCGAGAAGCACCTGATGAACAGGCGAGGCATCGAGACCGGCAAGGACCACGTCGTCGAACTCCTGGTCCGAAACGGCCACCCCTCCCCCGTGTCCGCCAAGAGTGAAGCTCGGTCGTATGATCAGGGGCAGGCGGAGACCGTCCCGGAGCGCCTGGCGAGCCTCGGCGAGGCTCTTGACCACCGCACTGTCGGGCACGCGTAGGCCGATGCAAGCCATGGTGGCGCGGAACTCGTCCCGTGCCTCCGCCCGGCGGATGGCGGCGTAGTTGGCCCCGATGAGCTCCACACCGTATTTCCCCAGGGTGCCATCCTCAGTGAGGGCGACAGCCAAGTTCAGCGCCGTCTGGCCACCCAAGGTGGGCAACAAAGCATCCGGGCGTTCTTCTTCAATGACCTTGGCCACCACCTCCGGCGCCAGAGGCTCAATGTAGGTACGGTGGGAAAACGAGGGGTCGGTCATGATGGTGGCCGGGTTCGAGTTGACCAAGACAACCTCGAAACCCTCTTCCATAAGGACTTTGCAGGCTTGAGTGCCGGAATAGTCGAATTCGCAGGCTTGCCCGATCACGATTGGACCGGAGCCCAGCAGGAGGATCTTGTGGATATCCGTACGGCGGGGCATGGGTTACTTCCTTTCGGCCTCACGGGGCACGATTAAAGGTCGTCTAATCGTACCCTATAGGGGGCCGCCTGAGAAGCAGCGGCGTCGCATCAGCCCGCAGCGCCGCCTTCTTCTTCGGACTCGCAAAGATCCGGGAACAACTCTCTCATACACTCCGGGCAAATGCCGTGGCTGACCTTTGCTTCTGAGTGAGTCTGGATGTAGGTGTCCACATTCTCCCAGAAACCTTTGTCGTCCCTTATCCTGTGGCAATAAGAGCAAACGGGGACGATACCCCGCAGGGCCTTGATCTCCTCGAGAGCGGCCTGAAGCTTGACGATAAGATCCTCGCGCTCCTTCTCGGCGCGTTTGCGGTCGGTGGTATCCCGGCACACGCAGAAGATGTATTTCCTTTCGCCCAGCGTGGCGGCGTTGGTGCTGATCTCCACCTCGTAGAGGCTGCCGTCTTTGCGGCGATGTCTGGTCTCGAAGTGGTCGCCTCCGGCGTCGACCGTCCTGATCATCTCCATGAGGGGATCCCTGGGAACGCCGGCCTCCCAATCCCACACATGCAGAGAGCACATCTCCTCGAGCGAGTAGCCGAGCATGCGGGCGAACTCCTGATTCGATTCCACTACTTTGCCCGCGTCGTCGAGCACGACGATGCCGTCCCGCGACTGCTCCACAAGGATGCGCCGCCTGGCTATCTCATCCGTGAGCATTTGCTCAGCCAGCTTGCGTTCGGTGATGTCGTGGACGTGGAGAAGGGCGCCCGTGGACTCAGCCTCGTCGTCTTCGATATGCGTGAGCGAAAGTTCCAGCCAGGCGCCGGCGTTCCCCTTAGATGGATACGCAAGCGTGTGCGTACGAATCGCATTGCGGTCGGGGCCGTGACTTCGGAGGAGTTTCAGGAGAGAATTCGGAAGGCCCGGAAAGACGTCATGACAATTCTTGCCCACCAGCGGCATTTGGGAGGCCAGTCGCGTTTTCATCCACTCGTTGACCCAGACCAGGTTGCCCTCGTCATCGAGCAAAGCGAAGCCATCCCGAATCGAGTCAAACGCACTCAGTAGAAAGCGTTGGCCACTCGCGTCGGTGGCGCCGGAATCTAGGCCCGACATCTGGCTCCCCTCTACGAACCCACAGCCATGCCACTGCGGCATGGGTGCAGGGCGAATTATCCACCCTTATTGGTCAAAAAGGGAGGGCCAATATTCAACGCTCTCGATCCCGGAAGTGATCACCGTACCGGCTTTGCCCCCTAATATTGCAGCCGCGTCCTCGAGAGCCCCGATTCCCGCCATCCCTCCCGTGGTCTCGGCAAACTCGCAGGCCGCCTCGACTTTGGGGCCCATGGAGCCGGCCGGGAAGTCGAACTTACGCATCGCGGCGGGTGAAGCTCGTCTGATCGCTCTAGCATCGGAGGTTCCCCAGCCCTCCCAGACGGCTTGGGCGTCGGTGAGCATCAAGAACGCCCCTGCGCCGAGGGACGTGGCCAGCAAGCTGCCCGCGTAATCCTTGTCGATAACGGCTTCCACGCCTTCCAGCACCCCGTCGGGAGCAAGCCTCGTTGGAATGCCCCCTCCCCCTGTGCAGATCACGACCACACCGCGTTCCAGCAGCCATTCGACCACCCTTATCTCGAAGATGCGCTTGGGACGCGGAGACGGAACCAATCGGCGGTACATCCCGTTGTCCAGACCCATGGTCCATCCATGCTCTAAGGCGAGACGTTCCGCGTCGTCCCTGCAATACTGGGGGCCTATGGGCTTGGTTGGCCGCTGGAAAGCGGGGTCGGCCGGGTCGACTTCCACCTGGGTGAGAATGGTGGCGAAGGGAACGCTCTCCGGTAGTATGTTGCCAAGTTCCTGCTCGATCATGTATCCGATGAGACCCTCCGACTCCGCATTCAGCAGGTCGAGAGCGTAGGGCTCGATGCCGGCGTAGGCCGCCGCTTCCAACGCGAGCAAACCAACCTGCGGGCCATTCCCATGCGTAATGATCAAACTATGCTCTCGGGTCAACGGAGCGAGCGCACGGGCGGCCACTCTCACATTCTGGCGTTGCGCCCTTTCCGTGGGCGGCTCCCCCCGCTTCAGAAGGGCATTGCCGCCCAGCGCGACCACAACCCTCACCATGCCCCCATTCTGTGTGGCCCGGCTCCTACTTTCGCCGGTCTCCTACCTCAGGATGCGAACGCCTCCGAGACGAAGAGCCGCGACAAACTCTTCCGATAGCTGCGACCCCACGAGGACGCGACTCCCATCCTTGAGCTCGAGTTGCACTCCCATGTCGCCATACGCGTTGTAAGCCTTCCCGTTTCTTGAGACGCGAATGCCCCACCCGCCGAATTCTCCCATCGGTGAGTACTGCCTCGCCATTGCGGTGGCGATAGAATCGAGCGGGATCCGCCTGGTCTTAAAAGGCGCCAGGCGAATGCTGAGCTCTCTGGAAGTCACCGTCGTGATGAGGCGAACCACGGCTGCGAAGGCCGGGAAACCCAGACCGAACACGATGGCCAGCAGCCATGCCGCCCAGTTGGGGATGGGGTGTTGACCCTGCGGATGCTGTCTCACGACCTGCTCCCAGAACTGCCACCAAACGACCCCGGTGACAGCGGCGATGGGGATCCAGAAGAACCACTGGCGAAATCTCTGGACCTCGCGAAATACCAGCGGAGACGCGTCGCCGACTACCGAGCCTCTTGATCGTGATTCCATTCTCTAGACCTCGTGCCGCAGCTCACCAGCTCGCGGGAAGTACTTGGCGTTGAGGGGACAAGGTTAGACCAAACGCGCACATTTGGGCAACAACTCGAGGCTGAGACAATATGGCGGCCCCGGCGCGTGGCGACCCAGCCGGGTAAACTGTTTGCGCGATGGAGGGGAGCGAAACCACAGATCAGGTTCAGGACGAAGCTTCGGCGGCGAGGCGAACCCGCCTCGCGTGGTACGCGTACGACTTCGGCAACACGTCGGTCGAGTTCGCCATCCCCTACTATCTGACGCCTTGGATCGTAAATGATCTGGGAGTGCCGGCCGTAGCCTTTGGGCTGGCCTCCGCGGCCTCGTCTTGGGCCATTGGGTTGAGCGGCCCCTACATCGGCGTCAATGCCGACGAGAAGCACCGGCGGCGGAAGTGGTTCACCTTCTCGGTTCTGATCGCAGCTTTGCTGCTGGCTCTGCTGAACGTTCTGCCACGAGGCAGCACGGCCGCCATCGTGGGCATTCTTGTCTCGGCGATGATTGCCAACTACTTCTTCCAGCTTTCCAGCCTCATCTACAACGCCTCGATGTTGACCGCCGCCGGCGGCGCCAATGTCGTCAGCGTTTCGTCGCTGGGGATGGCCCTCAGTTTTTTGGGGGGGGGTGGTAGGAATAGGCGTTATCCAACTCTTCACCTCGGGCAGGCTCATCTCCGGCATGACCGGCCAGGGATACGCTTTGCTGCCCGCTGCCGCCGTCTTCCTGGTGTGCGCCGTGCCGAGCATCTTCGCGACGAGACTGTGGCCGCGACGAGCGGAGGTGGTTCATGCTCCCCCGGGCAGGCTCCACCATCGTATCAGGGAACTGTGGCAAGAGGCAGCGCAGAAATACCACGCGGGCTGGTTCCTCGGCGGCTACTTCGCGCTCAATTCGGCAATCATGGGCCTCAGTCTGTATCTTACGCTGCACATTCAGGCCGTGACCGATCTGCGAGGGATGCGACTGTGGGCGGTCCTCCTGGGAGTGGTGCTCTCGTCGGCCGCCGGTGCCGGGATGGTTGCATACATGCGGCCGGACGCCCGGCGCGTACGGCAAATCATTCTTGGCGGGCTGACATTGTGGGGCCTTAATGCGATAGGCCTCAGCCTTGCTTCCTCACTTGCTCCCCTGGTTCTCTGCGCATGCCTTCACGGGTTGTTCTCCGGGGCCTTGATTCCCACGGTGAGAGGTGCCTTTGCCCGGACTTTCCGGTCAGACTACCAGGCCCTTGCCTTTGGGCTGTTCGGGGCAGTCCAAAGAGTGTCCCAAGGCCTCGGGGCCGCATTGTCTCCCCTGGTGGGCACTGCGGTTGGCGGGTCAACCACAACAGCCGCGGGAATCGCCGCCATGGGAATTGTCGGCCTCATTGGTGTCCCGCTCTTTGCCAAGTGGCGCCTCTCAGAATCGGTGATGATGCAGTTGCCGCTGGCCACTGAACACCTCGTCGAGGAGCCCGTGGAGGTCGAAGAAACGCAGTAGAGACAGGCCGTCACCTTTGCTCTGGGACTCCGTTCCCCTCTTCATCCTTGGCCCCGAGTGAGGCGAGAAAACGGTTCAGGGCCTTGTATTGCGTTCCTTTCCAATAGATGCGCCCACACAGCGGGCACCGGCGGAACTCCTCCTGTGTCTGCGCAGTGTGCGGGGGAAGCTCGGACGCTATTTCCTCTTTCGTT
>JAMDEO010000122.1 GCA_023483915.1 Actinomycetota bacterium | reverse complement strand
ACAGGCATCGACGGTTCTGTCCGGGAGGCGAATGTGTTGGTTGCGGCTGGGGAGCAGAGGTAGATCGGCCCATTAGTGGTGAGAGCAACCAGGTTCAGAGCAGTGTCTGTGGTCTCGTCAGCCTCGGTGGAGGCCGGGGCTCACCGTGTGATAAGATAGGCAACACTGCGGCCAACGAAGGTCTTCCTGCGGCTTTCGCTGGCATTTGCCACTCGGTGAGGCGGCCGGAGGGGCTAAGATGCCGGCGGACCGAGCGGCCACAGGCGCGGGGGTGCTCTCGTGAGGGAGGAGGTCGGATGAAAGCGATCGTCATGACGGCATTTGGCGGCCCAGAGGTTCTTGAGCAAAGAGAACTGCCGAAGCCGGGTCCTGGCCCTACCGAGGTGCTGGTAAAGGTGTGCGCCACGTCGGTGAACCCGGTCGATTATCAAACGCGGCGCGGGGACTACAAGGAGGGCATGGAGCTCCCGTTCATACTCGGTCTGGATGTGTCTGGGGTCGTCGAAGCAGTAGGCGAATCGGTGCGAGGCTTCGCGCCCGGAGATGAGGTCTACTACATGCCGAAGATGTTCGCCCGCCCGGGAAGCTACGCCGAGTACCAGGTGTCGGATGAGAGCATTGTCGCCCGCAAGCCGGCCAACCTGAGTCACTCCGAGGCTGCGGCGCTGCCCCTCGTCGGTGGCACGGTTTGGGAGTGTCTCGTCACCAGGGGGAGATTACAGGTCGGCGAATCGGTGTTAATCCACGCCGGGGCGGGCGGCATCGGCAGCTTCGCCATCCAGCTTGCCAAGGCGATGGGAGCCTACGTCTTTACAACGTGCAGCGCCCGCAACGCCGACTTGCCCAAGAGCCTTGGAGCCGATCGCGTGATCGACTACCAATCGGAGGACTACGTGGAGGTGATCAACCGGGAGACCGGTGGAGCAGGTGTGGACCTCGTGCTGGATACGATCGGCGGCCAGACCATCGAGCGGAGCGCCTACGTCCTCAAGCAGTTCGGTAGGGTCTCTACTATCGTTGATATCCCTGATCCCCAGTCGCTTCTGGAAATGTGGAATCGCAACGCAACCGTAAGCTTCATATTCACCCCTGTCTACAGGTCGAAGCTGGATGCTATTCGAAACCTGGTGGAGCGAGGACTCATAAGGCCGGTGGTTGATTCCGTGATGCCGCTTAGCCAGGCGGCCGAGGCTCATCGGCGGTTGGAGCGGGGCGGAGTCCGGGGGAAGATCGTCCTAGACGCCGGCGCTTAGCAATCTGATCGACATATGTGACAGTGCGTTTGTATGACTTTGCGGTGAGTGGGCGGTCAGAGCCCGGCCTTCGCCTGGCCCTCCTTATCGAAGAAATCTCGATGAATGCCTGGCCCGGCCTCCGAACGGTGTTGTACGACGACTGGGTCCTTCGCTTCGCCGGCGGGTACACGGGGCGGGCGGGCGACAATCATCTCCTAAAACTCCAAAGCCCAACCCTCTGGTCTGTCGGGAAGGAGTATGACGCGATCGGCGGCGGACCGGAGCTCATTGGACAGCGCGTTCTCAAACGATATGACGACCACCTGCGGGCCGGCGCGGCGGATTGCGGCGGCCAGCGGCGCGAAGTCGCCGTCCCCTGACGCTATCGCGATGGAGCCGACAGCGCCGGAAAGGGCTGCCTCTAGGGCGTCCACGGCGAGCTGGACGTCGACCCCTTTCTGCTTGCGCTGGTCGCCGTGTCCTCTCAATCCATGTACGACGACGTGAGTATCGGGTAGGGCCTCAACCTGATCCAGGTAATTCCTCTGCTTGAGCTTCTTGGTCTCCGAGCCGAAGTCATCAATTGAGTCATAATAGTACAACCGCAGAGGAGCAAGGCGAACGCCCGCGAAGGATTCCTGAGACACCAGGGCCGACAGCCTCGTGGGATCGAATTCGTCGCAGAGTCCCACGTTCTCCAAGTGCATCCTGATATTCTGGGCGTCCACGTAGATATTGCAGGCCACGAAGTCTGTGCGGGGTCTGATGATCTGCATCTGCATACTCCTCGGACGTACACGATAGCATCCCGTGTACGCGGGCTCGCATGAACCGTACCACACAACTGGCATACCGATTGACTCACCTTGCTGATGCTCAGGAGTCTGTTGAGCTTGCGTTGTTGTTCATTGTCGGCAGATTGTGTCCTACTTAGACCCCTAGGACAGGATTTACCTGAGGAGTGTCTTATCGGTTTCTTTGTGTTGGTAGTTGGAACAGCTGTTTGCACTGTAGTATTGCAGTTGGCAGCCTCAAGCGCTGCCTCTGAGTGCGGGCTCACGCCTCTCGGCCCGCTCCGCGTTGACGCTACGCTTTCCAAGCTATGCATTTGTGGCGTAGAATGAGCCTAGAATAACCTCGCTTAGCGAATGAGGAGTCTGCTAGATTTGGAGAAATGAAAGGTCCTCTCCGGAAAACGTGAGGGATCCAGCGTGTGCGAATTCGATGATGCGGCGCATTTGACTGTCTCTCATGTTGCTAGTGCCAGCGTGTGTGGATTCTAGGGGTTCCCCGGCGGTAACGCAGTT
>JAMDEO010000164.1:2640-13790 GCA_023483915.1 Actinomycetota bacterium | reverse complement strand
AGGATTCGGGGATCGATAATCGATGAGCTGAGGGCCTTGGACTGGGTGCCTCGTTCGGTGCGAAGCTGGGCCCGCAAGGTGGAGGCTACCATTGCCAGGCTCGAAAACCAGTTGATGCGTGCCCCCACAGACGAGGAAATCGCGGATGCGCTTGACGTGGATGTGGATGAGTTCCAGGACATCCTCAACCAGATAAGCTGCGCCTCCATCGTCGCCCTCGACGAATTCTGGAACGTCGAGACACGGGGGCCCGAACGCGTCAACCTTATCGACACCATCGAGGATACAGAGGCTCCCGACCCCTCTAGGGCCTATCGGATACAGGCCATAAAGGAGACGCTGGCCGCGGCAATCCAGCGACTGCCGGAGCGTGAGCGAATCGTGGTAGGTCTCTACTACTACGAGGGTCTGACGCTGAAGGAAATAGGGGAGGTCTTGGGTGTTACCGAATCTCGGGTGTCACAACTGCACACCAAGGCCATACTTCGACTTCGGGGCCGTATCAAGGAAGAGATCGACCTGGACGCCTTGGCCACGTGAAGCCGTCTGCCAACGGATGGCGGTGCTGAGCCACCCGTTCGCGGGGCCGCGCTTGGTACGGCGAAACGTCGCCGCATAACGTAGTTGAGCGGGCGCGGCATTAGCGCCAGCACGCGTGGCGACCGAGCCCGCTATGATAAACTGCCCCGGTTACATAAGCGAACTTGAGGTTCACCGCCTCGGTGGTGCCGGGCGACCGGTTCCGGGGCGACCCCCATTGAACGACGAAAACAAAACCACAGTGAGGTAACCATGCCTGCAGCTTCCATGAAGCAACTCCTGGAGTCAGGGGTGCACTTCGGTCATCAGACCCGGCGGTGGAATCCCAAGATGAAGCCATACATCTTCACCGAGCGCGGCGGGATCCACATTATCGACCTACAGCAAACCACCGAACTGCTCGACCGTGCATACGATTTTGTGCGCAACGTCGCGGGCAGGGGGGGCACGGTCCTCTTCGTTGGCACCAAGAAGCAGTGCCAAGACGTGGTCCGGGACGAGGCCACGCGCGTGGGCATGCCGTACGTCTCCCACAGATGGCTCGGCGGTTTGCTGACCAACTTCAGCACCATTGAAAACCGCATCAAGCGCATGCACGAGTTGCGCAAGTTGAAGGCGGAAGGCCAACTGGGCTTGCTTCCTACCAAGGAGCGCATGGCCATGGAGCGGGAGCTCGAGAAGTTGGAGATCAACCTAGGCGGCGTCAGCAACATGACGCGGCTTCCGGACGTGGTCTTCGTGGCGGATCCGAAGCGTGAGGCAATCGCAACCAAAGAGGTCAACAAGCTGGGACTGCCGCTCGTCGGCCTAGTAGACACTAATTGCGACCCCGATGAGGTTGATTACCTGATCCCGGGTAACGACGACGCGATACGTTCGTGCAGCCTGATCGTCAAGACGCTCGCCCGAGCAGTCGAGGAAGGGCGCCAGAAGGTACAGATCGCCGAGTTCTTGGCTGCCGAGGAAGCTCGTGAGCGGGCGGAGCAGGCCAAGAGAGTGCCGGTTGTCGAAGCGAGTGCCCCAGAGGCAATCCCGTCACGTGCTTCGCGGCCACCCCGGCAGACCTCCGGCACAGGCCGGCCAGGGAGCGGGCCGGGCGCCCGCGCGGGTGGCAGACCAGACAGGCCTCAGTCGCAGGCCGAAAGGCGCTCGCCTGCGCAAGAGGCCCGGCCGGCGCGGGCAGTGCAGCCCCGCAGGCCGAGAGCTGAGGCAACCAAGGCTGCAGAACCTTCGGAGGCTCCGGCCGAGGCTCCCGCGGCGCCCGTAGCGCAGCCCGAAGAGTCCGAGTCCTAGAGCCAAGCAACGGAACTGTCACCCCGCCGAGCATTGCATGGCGGGCTGTGGCCCATGTAGTGTGCGATCTGTAACCGGCGCATCGACGGAGGCCGAGAATGAACATTGACGCTGGAATGGTGAAGAAACTGCGGGACGCCTGCGGCGCCGGCATGATGGACTGCAAGATGGCTTTGACCGAGGCGCAGGGGGACATGGAGGAGGCCATCAAGCTGCTGCGCAAGAAGGGTATGGCGAGCGCCGACAAGAAGGCGGCGAGGGCTGCCAACGAAGGCATGATTGACTCCTACATCCATCCTGGAGCGAAAGTCGGTGTTCTCCTCGAGGTCAACTGTGAGACGGATTTCGTTGCACGAAACCCGGAATTCAAGGCTTTCGTCCACGACGTCGCCATGCATATCGCCGCCGCTAGTCCTGGGTGGGTGTCCCGCGAGGATGTCCCCGAAACCGTAAGAGCAAACGAGATCGAAATCTACTCGGAGCAGGCCAAACAATCGGGCAAGCCGGAAGCTGTGATTCAGAAGATCGCAGAAGGGAAGCTCACGAAATGGTATTCCGAGGTTGTCTTGCTGGAGCAGCAGTTCGTCAAGGACCCTGACAAGACGATTGACGACATTCGCCGCGAACTGGTTGGTAAGATCGGCGAGAACATCGAGATCAAACGTTTTGCGCGCTTTCGCGTCGGTGATGAGATAGCCTAGAAGACGCGGCACATAACGTCCATCGAGCCTCAGGTGAATCACAGCCTGGGGGGAGCCGGGAGCAAAGGAGATATGGACCAGCAACCTGTGTGCAAGAGGGTTCTTCTCAAGCTTAGCGGCGAAGCTCTAATGGGCGAATGTTCGTATGGCATCGATCCCGAGCGGCTACGAACGATCGCGGCCGAGATAGCTGAAGTGACAGAGTGGGGTGTCGAACTGGCCATTGTGGTCGGTGGTGGAAACATCTTTCGCGGGGTCTCTGGAGCTTCACAAGGTATCGATCGGGCCATTGCTGATTACATGGGCATGCTGGCCACTGTGATGAATTCCGTTGCACTACAGGATGTTCTGCGGAAGCTGGCCACGGATTCCCGGGTTCTCTCCGCGATAGCCATGCAGGAGATCTGCGAGCCTTACATCCGGGGTAGGGCGATCCGTCATCTCGAGAAGGGACGGGTCGTCATTTTCGCCGCAGGTACCGGCAACCCATACTTCAGTACCGACACAGCTGCAGCGCTGCGAGCCCTTGAGATAGGGGCGGAATGCCTGTTGATGGCCAAGAAGAAGTACGATGGGGTCTATGATGCAGACCCCGAGACGGACCCCAAGGCGAAACTCATTAGCAGAATCAGTCACAGGGAAGCCTTGGAGCGAGGCCTCAGGGTGATGGATTCCACCGCGTTGTCACTCTGCATGGACAACCGATTACCCATTTACGTATTCAACATGAGCGTGCCCGAGAACATCCGGCGGATTCTCCGGGGTGAGCGGGTAGGGACGATAGTCGAGACCGATAGCGAGGAGGGGGAGGAGGAATGATCCGAGACCTTATTTCCGATGGCAGGCGACGGATGGAGAGCGCCGAGGAGGCCCTGCGGGCCGAATTCAATACGGTGCGCACGGGCCGCGCCTCTACCGGACTTCTCGACAGGCTGCACGTGGACTACTACGGGACGAAGACGCCTCTGAAGCAGCTGGCGAGCCTTGCCACTCCCGATTCCCGGACCATCTCCATAACGGTGTATGACAAGGGGGCTGTCAATTCTATTGTGAGGGCGATCCAGGAGTCAGACCTGGCTCTGACGCCCAACTCCGACGGCACCGTCATTAGGTTGCATATCCCGCCTCTGACGGCGGAGCGCCGCAAGGACCTGGTCAAACTGGTCAAGAACATGGCCGAGGATGCTCGCATAGCCACGCGCAACGTGCGCAGGGACATCATCCAGGATCTCAAGGAGCTCAAGAAGGAGGGGGAGATCTCTGAGGATGACGAGCGTCGGGCTGAGGAAGAGGTCCAGAAGCTCACCAACACCTCTATCGAGCGGATCAACGAGTTACTCCAGCACAAGGAAGACGAGATCCTCGAGATCTGAAGTGAGAGCGCCTGCCTGGCTAGTTGCCCTTTTTGGCCGTGGACCCCGATGGGCTGGTACCACCCGGCCCAACGAACAGCAGACAAGCAGAGTCCCCTTTCATGTCGCCATCATCATGGACGGGAACGGCCGGTGGGCGGAGAGGCGCCATCTGCCGGTGCTGGCCGGTCACCGTGCCGGAGCGCAGGCAGTTCGCAGGATCGTGGAGATGGCTCGAGATGTGGGCCTTGGACAGCTCACGCTTTACTCGTTTTCCACAGAGAACTGGGTCCGACCTACCGAAGAGGTAGAAGGTTTGATGAAGCTCCATGCCGAGATGATTGAGGCTGAGGTTCCGACCCTTCACGAAAACGATTGTCGCGTAGTCTTCATCGGCAGGCGGGGAGAGTTGAGCACGGAGCTCCGGGAGAAGATGGAGTGGGCTGAGAACCTCACTGTGGGCAACCGGCGGATGATCCTATTCATCGCGTTGAATTACGGCGGCCGGAGAGAGGTAGTGGACGCCGTGCAGGCCGCCCTTGCCGGCGGAGTCAAGCCTGACGACCTTTCCGAGCCCGATATTGCGTCGCACCTCTACTCTCCGCTTATGCGGGACCCTGATCTGGTCATCCGGACCTCGGGAGAGCGGCGCCTCTCCAACTTCCTTCTGTGGCAGACCGCCTACTCCGAGCTCTATTTCACCGATGTGTTCTGGCCCGATTTCGGGAGGCAAGAGTTCGAGGAGGCGCTGGAGGACTTCGCCGCCCGGAATCGGAGGTTCGGGGGGCGTCGCAGTGCTTAGGCAGCGGGTTCTTGTGGCCGTTATTGGGTTGCCCATCGGCTTGGCGGCTATCATTCTGGGAGGGTACTTCATTCTAGGGTTGGCAGTGGTGTTGGTTCTTCTGGGGCTCCACGAGTATTACAGCCTGTTGAGGCCTTACAGGCCAAACCTTCTCATTGGATACCTGGCGGGTTTGGGCGTAGTCGCCGGAAGCTTTTTCTGGGAAACCCGGGGACTTCTTGGAGGACTAGCTGCCCTCATGATTCTGACATTCTTCTGGTCTCTTTTCGGGGAGCTGGGGGCCCATTTCGTCGGGCGGATGGCGGTGACAGTCTTCGGCGTCTTTTGGGTGGGAGTAGGATTTGCGTACGTCCTTCTGCTCCGGGGCTTGGGACACGGAATGGCTCTCACCATCCTCGTCCTCGCGTGCACCATCCTGTCCGACACCTTTGCTTATTTCGTGGGGCGGGCGATCGGCAGTCACAGAATGGCCCCTCGCATTTCTCCGAAGAAATCGGTTGAAGGCGCCGTCGGCGGCCTGGTGGGAGCAGTCGTAGCGGCGCTCATTGTAAAGCTGTATTCGCCGTGGTTGCCCGCGAGAGACGCCATCATTCTCGGCTTGGTGATTGGAATAGTGGGTCAATGGGGGGACTTGTTCGAGTCGGCCATCAAGAGGGATTTTCGGGTGAAGGACTCAGGCAGGATTTTACCCGGCCACGGGGGGATCCTGGACAGATTTGACGCCATCCTCTTCGCTGGTTTCGTTGCTTATTGGGCGGCGGTTCTTCTGTTGGGAGACGTCGTGACACCGGGGACCGGCTGACATGAGACGCGTCATCATCCTCGGTTCGACCGGCTCGATAGGCGTGCAGGCCTTGCGGGTGATCGCTTGCAGCACAGACCTGATGGTGGCGGGGCTTTCTTGCGACCGGAATGTTGCGTTGCTTCTGGAGCAAGCGATGTCGCTTGGAGTTGCAGACATTGCCATTGCCGACGAGGGGGCTGCGGCGACGGTCAACCCGAGCCTCTTCCCAGAGTTGCGGGTGCGCGCGGGCAGGCACGCAGCCGCCCGGCTGGTCCGTGAGGTCGAGGCCGACATCGTCCTCAATTCCATCGTCGGCTTTGCCGGGCTGGAATCCACCGTTGCAGCCATTGACAGCGCGCGTACCCTCGCTCTGGCGAACAAAGAGAGCCTTGTCTGCGCAGGCGCGCTGGTGACGGCTTCCGTCGAGCGCAGCAAGGTGGCTCTGGTGCCCGTCGATTCAGAACATTCTGCCCTCTACCAGCTTATGGCGAGCGCGGGGCTTTCGGCGGTGACGTCGGTGATCATAACTGCGAGCGGAGGCCCCTTCTTCGGAAAGGGGCGCGCCGAACTGGCCTCTGTCAGTTGCGAGGAGGCCTTGGCTCACCCCACTTGGTCGATGGGTAGGAAGATCACCGTAGATTCCGCGACCCTCATGAACAAGGGACTCGAGGTCATCGAGGCCCATCATCTCTTCCGCCTCCCGTACGAGGCGATCGAGGTGATAATCCACCCGCAATCCGTGGTCCACGCAATGGTGCGTATGGTGGATGGAGCGCTGCTCGCCCATCTGGGGGTCGCAGACATGCGCGTGCCCATAGCTTTTGCGCTCCGCTATCCTTCCCGTGGTTGGCTCGACACGGCGCCTCTGGATCTGGCAGCGTGCGGGAGACTGGAATTCGCCCAGGTGGACGAACTGACTTTTCCCGCGGTGCATCTGGCTCGCGCCGCGGGGGCAATGGGCGATCGAGCCACCTGCGCGCTCAATGCGGCGAACGAGGTGGCTGTGGCCGCTTTCCTCGGTGGCGCACTGCGATTTATGGGTATAACCGAGGTGGTAGAAGAGGTTCTCTGCAAGAGCAACGTTGGCGACTTCGGAACGTACGAGGAAGTGGAGAGCGTCGACATGTGGGCGCGCGAAATAGCCCGCCATGAGATTGAAATTCGGAGATAGCAGGGCAGAGTGAGTACTTTCATCGGGATCATCGTCGCAGTCATAGGGCTCGGCTTTCTCATCTTGGCCCATGAGTTTGGCCATTTCATCGTGGCCAAGCTCGCGGGGATGCGGGTTGAGGAATTTAGTATCGGTTTCGGGCGTTATCTCGTGAGCCGCCGTATCGGTGAGACTGTTTACGGAATATCGGCGCTGCCGCTTGGCGGCTATGTCCGGGTAACCGGCATGCACAAAGAGGAGTTCTTCGAGCACGTGGCCGAGGCGCGCGAAGAACGGGCCAAGAGGCAGGCCTTCGCCGACGATCAAGACGACGAAGAGAACGACGGGGACGACGAATACTCGCGCGACGAACCCCTTATTTCCTCCGCTAGAAAGCCGCGCGATCCTGAGGATCGGCTGGCAGGACCGCGCGTACTCAGTGCTGAGGAAATCGCCGCGACCCCGCTGAAGCGCCGCTATTATTCTCACCCTTTCTGGCACAAGCTGCTCTTCATCGTGGCCGGGGTGACGATGAATGTCTTCGTTGCTTTCTTGCTCCTGTTCGGAGTGGGTCTTGTTCAGGGAGAGGCAATAACAAGCACGGTAATCGAGGTCGTGGAGTCGGGCAGCCCGGCAGCGGAGGCCGGCATGATGGCTGGAGACCAGGTGGTTAGCGTCGCAGGCAAGACGGTGAGCTCCTGGGAGGACGTCCGCACTGAGATTCTCACCCACCCGGGAGTGCAGATCGCTGTCGTCGTCGAGCGGCAAAACAAGCGGATCGAGCTTACCGCGACTCCTGAGAAGCGTCAGGACGGAACAGGGTTCCTGGGTGTGCAGCCCGGGCTGACCCACAAAGACCTCGGGGCGGTGGGTGCCTTCGGATATGCCGGCGAGACGACGGGAAGCATGGTGGCCCTCATCATCAAGGGGATAGGATGGATGTTCAGCGGCAAGGTGCCTGTCACCGGCTCTCAGGGTTTGGCTGGGCCGGTTGGCATCATAGAGCTGTCCAGCCAGGCGGTCCAGGGCGGGTATTACGCCAGCCTGCTTGCGCTCATCAGCATCAATCTCGCCATCATAAACATGGTCCCTCTGCTGCCTCTTGATGGAGGGCATGTTCTCTTCAGCATCATCGAGAGGATAAGACGCAAGAGCCTATCCCTAAGGACGTTTGAGCGGGTGTCCATGGTGGGACTCGTGCTCTTTGTCATTCTGTTCATTGTGGCCACCTCGAATGACGTCGGCCGCATCTTTGGCGGCTAGGGGATTCTCCAGGTGTTCAGCCGGGTGCAAGTGAAGGTTGGCGGCGTTCCCGTGGGCGGCGACGCGGCTGTCGTTGTCCAGTCGATGACCAGCACCCGCACGGATGATGTGGAAGCCACCTTGGAACAGATTCGGGCTCTGACAGTAGCGGGGGCCCGACTGGTGCGTGTAGCCGTACCCGATACGGCGGCTGTCGAAGCAATGCGCTCCTTGAGCCGGGAGTCCCCGGTGCCTCTCATTGCAGACGTGCATTTCGACCATCGGCTGGCAGTCGGAGCGGTTGAGTCGGGAGCGGCGGGAGTGCGCATCAACCCGGGCAACATCGGCGGCCCAGGGGAGGTGCGCGAGGTTGTAGAAGCGGCCAAGGCCCGAGGAGCCGTCATCCGCGTAGGGGTCAATAGCGGCTCGCTGCAGCGGGACCTCAGGGATTTGGAACAAAGAGACCCTGCCGCGGCATTGGTCGAGTCTGCTGTGAGGTACTGCTCGATCCTTGAAGAGATGGATTTCACGGACATGAAAGTGTCGGTGAAATCTTCCTCGCCCGTTGTGACCATCGCGGCAAACGTGGCTTTGTCGGAGCGAGTGCCATATCCGCTACATGTCGGGGTGACTGAGGCTGGCACACGCTGGGCAGGGTCCATCAGAAGCGCAGTTGCCCTGGGTGCTCTGTTGGCAGGGAGGGTCGGCGACACGATCCGGGTGTCGCTGACGGGGGATCCAGTCGAGGAGGTCAGGGTCGCCTTTGAGATCCTACGCTCCTTGGAGTTGGCGCCCCGCGGCGCTCGGGTGATCTCCTGTCCAACTTGTGGCCGAACGAAGATAGACCTCGAGCCATTGGCGCTGGAAGTCGAGCGTCGTCTCGAGGCCCTCGGACTGGATCTAGAGGTGGCCGTGATGGGCTGCATCGTGAATGGGCCAGGGGAAGCTCGGAAGGCCGACTTTGGGATCGCAGGCGGGGAAGGGGAGGGCGTGATCTTCGCCCACGGTCGTCCGGTCAAGAAAGTGCGCCAAGAGGAGTTGGTCGACCGGCTGTTCGAGGAGATCGCGGCCGCATCAGGATGCTAGACTGGCCCCACCGGGGGCATTTCCGTATGCACCCAGGCTTACTAGGCAACCCGAGGAGGACTCCTGTATGCGGGCAACTGCTCTCTTCATGCCCACGATAAAAGAGGACCCGGCCGATGCCGAGGCCGCCAGCCACAAGCTGATGGTTCGCGGCGGATTCGTGCGCCAGTTTGCCTCGGGCATCTACATAATGCTTCCTCTCGGATGGCGCGTCATTCAGCGTATATGCGAGATCATCCGCGAGGAGATGAACGCCATAGGGGCGCAGGAGCTATCCATGCCCACTCTCCATCCGGCTGATGTGTGGCAGGCCACCGGGCGTTACGACGCGATCGGTCAGGAGATGTTCCGCTTCAAAGACCGCGGCGGCCGGGACATGGTTCTCGCCATGACTCACGAGGAGCTCTTTGCTTGGCTGGCCTCGCGGGAGTTGCGATCGTATCGAGACCTGCCGCAGACCTGGTACCAGATCCAGCTCAAATTCCGCGACGAGCCTCGTCCCAAGGGCGGAGTGCTTCGCGTGCGGGAGTTCCTGATGAAGGATTCGTACACTTTTGACATTGATGAGGCTGGGTTGGAGGAGAGCTACGTCAAGCATATCGGGGCGTACGATCGCATCTTCGCGCGTTGCGGCCTTGAGTTCTACCGAGTTGAAAGTGACAGCGGATTCATGGGGGGAGGCCAAGCCCACGAGTATATGGCCCCATCGTCGGCGGGCGAGGACAAGGTCGCTATGTGCGGCTCGTGTGGATATGCGGCCAATGTAGAGCTTGCTCGCTCTACGGCTAGGACTCCCACTTCTGCAAACGCGACCCCAGGGGATGCCGCTCTCCGCGAAGTGTCCACTCCTGAGCAGCGTACGATCGATGAGGTCTCCGCTTTTCTGCACATCGAGCCTTCTCAACTGATCAAATCACTTGTGTACATCGCCGGCGAGGCGGCCGTGTTGGCCCTGGTGCGAGGGGATCACTCGCTTCATGAGAACAAACTGACGCGCTACCTCAAAAGTGAAGTCCGGCCTGCCCATCCGGAGGAAGTCAAGGAAGTCACAGGTGCAGAGGTGGGCTTCGTTGGGCCGGTGGGATTGTCAGTGCGAATCATCGCTGACGAGGCGCTCCGCCCACCGGGCGGAGCGCCTCGGACGTACACCGCGGGAGCCAACAAGGAGCATACTCATCTTCAGGGTGTCGTCATTGGCCGCGATTTCGAGCCTGAATTTGCGGATCTGCGAGAGGCTCAGGAGGGAGATGCCTGTCCCCGATGCGGAGCCTCGCTGACTATGAAGCAGGTGATCGAGATCGGCAACATCTTCAAGCTGGGGAGCAAGTACTCGCTCCCCCTCGGTGCCACGGTGCTCGATGAGGCGGGTCAGGAACGCCCCATCATCATGGGATCATACGGAATCGGGCCGGCCAGGATCGCAGCAGCTGCCGTGGAGCAGAGCCACGATGACCGCGGAATCATCTGGCCCAAGAGTATCGCTCCTTTTGACGTCCACCTCATCCAGGTGCAGGCAAAGGATCCCATTCAGACCCAGGTGGCTCAAGGGCTGTACGACAGACTCGCAGTAGAAGGATGGCAGGTGCTGTGGGATGACCGCGATGAACGGCCGGGCTTCAAGTTCGCGGATGCCGAGTTGATTGGTTGCCCGGTTCGGGTGACCGTCGGCAAGAAAGCCGTAGATCGTGTGGTAGAGGTCGAGCCTCGAGCGGGAGGGGCCAGAGAGGATGTCCCGCTTGAAGGCGGTGCCGATCGGATCAGAGAGCTTTGGGAGGCTTCTTCGTAACCTTGCGGTATCTGCTCCAGCGGGCCTTGAGAAAGGGCATTGCTTTACGTTTTGAAGCGTTGTTCCTTGCTGGAACAAGCCCCCCGTGCTATACTCCAGCAGTCAAAGAAAGCCAAGCTGTTTCGCCGAAGTGGGTGCAGGTGGGCCCACTTTTTTTTACCTAAGGAGACTGCTGAGGAACGACGTTTCGCCGCCAGAGCGCGATGGACGAGTGCGAGAGTAGGATCGCAGCGAGCGAGCGTAGCAGCGTTACGTAAGCGACCAAGGACACACAATCGCGCCGCCCGGTGCGGTCCGGGTGCCCTTCGGGCGGGTCGAGGCTTGTTTCTAGGCAGACTCAAAAGGAAGAGGTCGTGGAACTCTCGGAGGCCTGGTTCCAGGACATCATCGGTCGCGATGCAGTTCGCGTCGATG
>JAMDEO010000164.1:0-2630 GCA_023483915.1 Actinomycetota bacterium | reverse complement strand
GTGGGCTTGAGGAGGCCGGCAGCCGGCGTAGGAGGATACTGCGCCTATATGTCGATCACCCCGGAGGAGTCACCCACGAGCTCTGCGCTCGGGTATCGGGTGTTGTGGAAAGGGCTCTCGAGGAGACAGATGCGATCGAAGGCTCGTACATGCTGGAGGTCAGTTCGCCGGGCATCGAGAGGCCGCTCCGGAAACGCAGTCACTTCGAAGTTCAGGTGGGGAAAAAGGTATACGTCAAGACCAAAGTGCCCATTGAAGGCAGTAAGGTCTGGCAGGGAGTCTTGCAAGAGGTTGGCCAGGACGAAATTGTGGTTGAAGAGCATGGTCGTGTGGCGAGAATTCCGCTGGGCGACATTGCGAATGCCCATCTGAAATACGACTTCAGATAGGGGGAGGGAATGAACAGAGAGACGATAGAGGCTCTCCGTCAGATAGAGAAAGAAAAGGGCATTCCCTTTGAGCTGCTCATTGAAGCGCTGGAGGATGCCCTCCACTCCGCTTACAACAAGACGGCGCACGCTGTGCCATTCTCGGAAGTCAAGATCGACCGGGAGACGGGGGAGATCCACGTCTATGAGCTGATCTTCCCGCCTGGCGAAGAGCCCGAGGTCCACGACGATGAGACGGTAATCGATACCTCGAAGGCCGAACGTGTCGAGATAACTCCAGAAGATTTCGGGCGCATCGCGGCTCAGACTGCCAAGCAGGTGATCTATCAGCGCATCCGGGAGGCCGAACAGGGCATCGTCTACAAGGAGTACTCCGAGCGCATCGGAGAAATTGTGACCGGTATCGTTCAACAGTCTGACAGCCGGTATACCCTTGTCGACTTGGGCCGTGTCGAGGCAAGACTGCCTAAGAGTGAGCAGGTTGCCACAGAGCGGTACGAGCACGGGATGCGCCTAAAAGCGGTCATCAAGGAAGTGTCGCAGAATCCAAAAGAGCCGCCGATCATCCTCTCGCGTAGAAGCGAGGAGCTTGTGCGCAGACTGTTTGAACTCGAAGTTCCGGAGATAGCCGACGGTCTGGTGGAGATCGTCGGTGTTGCCCGCGAGCCGGGATACAGATCTAAGATCTCGGTTGTGTCCCACAGCGACGGCGTCGACCCCGTGGGAGCCTGTGTTGGTCCTAGAGGGTCTCGTGTGCGCATGGTTGTATCGGAGTTACGGGGCGAGAAGATCGATATCATACCGTTCGACGAGGAACCGGCGCGCTTCGTGGCGAAATCACTGTCACCGGCGCGCGTTCGGGAAGTCTTACTCGACGACGAGCGTCGTGAGGCCACTGTCGTAGTCCCGGATGATCAGCTATCCCTGGCCATCGGGAAGGACGGCCAGAACGCACGTCTTGCCAACCGGCTCACCGGCTGGAAGATCGATATCAAGGCGGAAACAGAGATGAACGAGGAGGATACCGTCCCGGCCATAACTGAGACGGAGCCAGAAGTTGTCGACGGCAGGTGCCATGCGCTGACAGTTGGCGGGAAGCGATGCCCGAACGCAGCTTTGTCGGGCAGTCTATACTGCGGAATACCGTCGCACCAGGCGCTGTGTGACGAACGAAAGTAGTGCGCCGTGGGGGTGGAGGTCGCCGGCAGGCGTACTCACGAGCCATCGCGCCAGTGCGTGGGATGCGGGCATCGTGGCCCTCAGTCGGGGTTCCTGCGGCTCACGCTGAATGTGGAATCGACACCCGCTGAGGTTGTACCGGCGGACCGGCGGGAGCATGAGGGCCGAGGCGCCTACCTATGCCGCAGCCGTGCGTGTCTCGACCGTGCGGTTCAAAGGAAGGCATTTGAAAGGGCGTTTCGCAGGAGCGTGACCATCGACGCGAACTGCATCGCGGCGGTGATACGAGAGACTCGGCAAGAGTCGAAGTGAAATATACGGCAGGTGGTTGTGGCGAAGAGACGGGTTTACGACATCGCGAAGGAGAAGGGCCTGACTAACCAGGAACTGCTGGAGCGTCTGCGTTCTGCCGGACTCGAGGTAAAGAGCGGTGTCTCCAGCGTTGAAGAGGCCGACGTCGAGCGTGTGCTGGCCGAAGAAGCCCCAGCCGTCAAGTCGCCGGCCGTCAAGGCTCGAGCCGCCAAAGCCCCAACGACCAAGGCTTCGGCCACCAAAACCCCGACCGCGAAAGCCCCGACCGCCAAACCGGCTGCACGGGTAGCGGCCGGGCCAGAGCAGGCGGCACCGGAATTGGCCACTGCTCAGCGGCCTGTGGCGGGCAAGGCAGCTGAAGCGGAAACCGCGGCGCACGCCGAGCCATCCTCGGCGGCGACTGTCAGTGCTGAGAAGCGCACAATCGCCCATCCCCGGCCGTCGAAGATCGAAGGGCAGCATGCAATGCAAGGCGCATCTAGGCCCACACGTCGGGAAGGACGTCCGGAGGGGGACCGCGCTGCTGCGGGCGGCCCCGATAGCCGTTCGGAGGTCCGCCCAGAGGGCACCCGGGCCGAGGCAGGCCGTCCGGAGAGCCGTCCGGAGGACACCCGGGGCTTGCGTCGGCCGCCTCGCCCCAGAGGACGAGGACCTCGCCTGGAGGATCTGCCTACGGTTGTGGGCCCGGGAGTTCCGTTGCGCAAGGGTGTCAAACCCTCGGGCAACGTTGTGAGCAAAGAGGAATTGCCA